>DMCH01000115.1 GCA_003446775.1 Chloroflexota bacterium | reverse complement strand
CGGGCTGTCGGATCTGCAGGGATACGCCTACCTTCCTAAAGACGCCGCTGGTCAACACGAGGTTCCCGACGACTTCTGCCGCTCCATGAACGACGTGCTCGACAACGGGACCGAGCACATCCTGACTCCACCGTCGGATACGGACGCAGTGCCACATCGCCGACCTGAGGGTCCTGTCCGGCCCAACCGGACTCCCTGCTACAGCGAGGTTCGACGAGAGCGCGCGATGAGGAAACCGACGAGCGCAATGGCGGCGAGCGCGACCACTAGCCAAATGACTGGGAAGCCGAGCGTGCCCGTCTGTGACGGCGTCGATGCAACGACGCTCGGAGTAACCGATGGCGTCGCGGGTGCGACTGTCGCCGGGGCCACGGTCGGCGATGCGGTTGCCGATGGCGCGGGCGTGACGGTGAAGTCAGTCAGCAGGTTCGCGGTCGTTTGCGAGTTCGCGATCGTTCCGTCGAGACAGACCTGCGAGCCGATCGTCGCACCTGGAGCGATAACTTGGTTGAAGGGGCCGGGACTGCTCGTACTTGAGCCAGGCCGAATCCCGCCGGAGGACGTCGCATAGGTCGTCGAACCGATGACCAGTTCACCGGATCCCGTCGCTGTTGCGGGTCGGTACGAGACGAATGTGCCGCATTGATGCACCGGCCCGGGATCGAGGGCCGCAGCTGGCTGGGCGAAGGCCAGCACGAGTAGTGCGGCTGCGGTGAGCGACGTGAGCCGCCTCATGTGGGAATTATGGCGCTAGGGTCCGGCCGTCTCGCAGAACGTTTGGGCCGTTTGACCCCCCTCGCAAATATCGCGGGCGTGTGTGCGGGCCGAGATCGTGCTCCCGGGCTTCAGAGCGAAAACGTTCGCCTCCACCCCCCGGGGGCGTGTCATCTGCCGCCGCCAACGATCGTCGTGAAGGCGAGGCCGGCGAGGGCGAGACACATGCCAGCCGTCGCGATCCAGCCGAGTGTCGTGAGCAGCGGACCGATGGTCTGGTCGCCCATGACCTTCGGGTTGCGCGCGGCGAGCATGACCACCACGAGAAGGGGCGGCGCGACGATGCCGTTCAGCACCGCGGTGTCGAAGAGCGCGTCGATCGGGTTGATGCCCATGAAGTTCATCGCCACACCGATCAGGGTGGCGAGCACGATGACCGCGTAGAACGGTTTGGCGCGACTCCAGTTCCTCCTCGGCGTCGGCCACTAGCCCGCGAGGGTTCCCGAAACAAGTTGGTGGGCAACCCGCTTCAGAGGGCAGACGCGACGGCTACATCGACAGCGACCATCCGTGTGGCGCTCCCGCTACGTTGACAGCGATCCCATCCAGGCGCGCGATGCAATCGACGGCACGATCGAGCAGGCCGGTCGCATGAACCGCATTTCTCGGCAGACGGCTCGACGACCCGCGCGTCACGGTTGGCGCGCTGAGCCCTGAGGCGATCTATTCGAGCGCCTCTGGCGTGCGGCACGCCGGTGGCGAAGGTCCTCCTCCCACAGTGATGCGTGGATCTTCACCGCCGCCATCGTGCCTTCCGCCGCGGCAACAACGACCATCTGCTCGCCCGTCGACGCGTCGCCCGCGACGTACACGCCTGGGACCCGCGTCGACTGGTGATCCTCGGTCTTCACGACACCCGCGGGGGTGAGCTCGCAACCGAGCTCCTCGGCGAGCCCGCACTGCTCCCGCTGGCCGGTCGCGAGGAAGAGGCCTGTCCGGCGTAGCGGTCTCCCGGTCGCGAACTCCACTCGGTCGAGCTGTCCGTCGCGTCCCGTGAAGCGCGCGATCCTCTCCGTCCGTACCGCGATACCCTGCGCCTCGAGGCGTTCACGGTCGCGGGCCGCGACGGTGTGGCCATCGGTCAAGAGGACAACGTCGTCGGTCCACGCGAGTATCGCCAGCGCCGCTTCTCGTCCCGCCGTCCCGTGTCCGTACACTCCGACCGGTTTGCCCGCGTATTCGTACGCGTCGCAGTGAGGGCAGTGGTGCACGCTCCGGCCGAACAGCTCCGCGATCCCGGCGATCTTCGGGACCACATCGGTGACGCCTGTGGCCAGAAGGACGCGGCGCGCCTCGACGGTCGCGCCGTCCTCCGTCCGAACCTTGAATGTGCCGCGCGCACCGGTGATCTCCGCCACGCGACCGGCCCGGAGCTCGACCGTCGGGTATTGCTCGATGTCGGCTCGAGCCGCGCGCAGCAGGTCCGCCGGCCCGATGCCGTCCCTGCTGAGAAAGCCGTGCAGAGCCAGGGCCTTACGGTTCCGCTGATCCCCGGCGTCGATCACGACGACGCGCCGACAGCACCGCCCGAGCATGACCGCCGCGGACAGGCCAGCCGGCCCACCGCCCACGATCGCGACGTCGACGCGTTCCACGATGCTGCTGTGGCACCCGGCATGCCACCCCGCGAGGATCAGCTGGCCGGTAGCCGAGACGGCTTTACCGACTCGGCGCGTGTAGCGTCGGCGGCCGTCGTCGCGCTTCCAGCCGAAGATCGTTCCAGATGATGTTGCACTGCCAGGGCTCGAGGGTGAACCGATGGCCGGCCCACCGGCCCTCACCGTGGCGCAGGCGCTTGGCGAAGAAATCGACGGCGAGCTGCAAGGCCACCTTGTCGAAGTGGAAGGCTGGCCGAGCCTGCAGTCCGTCACCGCCGCACCGAACGGGGCCCGTCGAGCTTGTCGAGGAGGTCATCCTCGTCGTCCTCCCCGGCCGGTTGGACCTTGATGTGGGTACGAGACTGCGGGCTGAGGCCAAACTCGGCGCAGCCCTTCATGTACGCCGCGAGCGCCGCGCGCGCGATCGAGACCTGGGGGGCCTGCATGAGGATGCCCCCCGGCGTCCGGTAGACGGAGCCGTGCTTGATCATGAACTCGGTCGCCTCGCGGTATTGCGCCCAGGCCTGGCACACCCCCGCGAGGGCGCCGACGTCGAGCTCCGTGAGCAGCCCGAGCGGCTCGAGCCGGCGCGCGAGATAGCCCAGTGGAGCTTCGCGATCAGTGAGAGGAAGGTGGGGCACTTCGGCGCGACCGGCTTTGGCTTTGGCTCCCGATCGTTGATCGGCCGGTGCTGGGGGTTGCCCTTGAGCAGTCGGATGGCCGTCGGCGTGGCCGGCCGTCCCGTCTTCATGCCGCCGCCGCGGTCGGAGTCTGCTTCGCGGTCTCCTTTGTGAGGTTCTGCCGGCGCTGAGGACCCGGACGCTGATCGTGGGGTGCGGCGCGCACGGCCGGAAGCGCGGGCAGCGTGGCTGAGGGCGCGGTCGGCGTGGCACTCACGGGTTCACACGGGCCATATGGAAGGCCCACGCCGGCATTCCGCGCATGCCCGATTGCTCAGGAGAGTCCGGCCGACCGGCTAGAGCGTCTGGAATAGGGCGCGAGACCCCCCACTTACTTTCGCGTGTGTGTGGGCCGAGATCGTGCTTCACCGCCGGTATCCGAGCAACGTTCGACCCATCCCCCCACCCGCGTCGTGCCACACGCCGCGACACGGTGGCCAACGGGCGCCGAGCGCGGCCGGGGCGGGAAAACGCGCCGATTCTGGGCCAACCTGAAGGACTCGGTCGCTGGCGGGCTCGGCTCCCAGGTTCGATTTCACACTGGATTTCACACACCCTACAGTGGTAATAGATGGCTGCCATCACCGAGCCTTTCGGGCCGCCGGTCGACGAGGTTGCTCTCAAGAACGCCCCTCTAGTGCGCGTGTTGGCGCAGGTTCGATTTCCGGAGCTTGCTTCGATCGCTCAGCCGGAGTTTGTGGGGCCTTTCCAAGAGGCGATCCGAGCCGACTATCCGATTCTGCGAAAGCATCACGAGATTGGCTTGCTGTTCACCCCGGAAGGCGCAACTCCTTCACCAGCCCCTCAGGGCGGGTTGATCTGGCGATTTGCGGACAAGGATGGTATTTGGCAGGTCTCGCTCGCTCCTGCTTTTGTCGCTCTTGAAACCAAGTCCTATTCGGGCGAACGAGAGTTCATCGACCGACTCGGAAAGGTGCTCGCTGCACTCGGTTCCATGGGTTCGCCAATCATCTTTGACCGCTTTGGTCTTCGGTATGTAAACCGACTGCCTGGCACCAACACTGACGAGTTGCGTCGACTCGTGAACCACGAAGCGCTCGGACTGATCGCATCGCATGCCTTTGCTGAAGGCATAGAGTTGAGACACGCGTTTTCAGAATCGCGCTTTGAGTTGAAGGACCGGGGGATACTCCTCGCTAGATGGGGATATCTACCGCCCAATGTCTCTCTAGACCCAAGTCTTGAGCCAGCTACTGAGACAAGCTGGCTCCTCGATCTCGACATGTCAGTGAATGGACCAACGGAGTTCGCGCCCGATCGCATCATCGCCTTGGCTCGTGATTTTCATGAGGTGATCTATCGCTTCTTTCGCTGGGCCACAACCGATGAGCTTCTAGCAGCTAGAGGAGGCAACGTATGACGACTTCTGCCAACTCGCACGAGGTCGAGCCCGGTCTGCTGCTCAGCATCACTGGCCACACTCTGCGGTCAGCTTTAGACAGGATTGCGAAGCCTGGCACGTACCTGCTCGCCCCCCCCGCTCCATCAGCTGCCCCAACTGGTCGACCGCGCAGCGCGTGCCTCGTATTCTTTGCGGACGTCACCAATGCGGGGTTCCACTTTGTCTTTGAATCGGGACGTGCCTCACAGGTAGGTTCTGACCTTGTCCTAGATCTGCACCGCTCGTCGGGGCTCACGTGGGCCGAACTCGCAGATGTTGTTGCCGTGGACCGACGTTCTCTGCACTTGTGGGCGCGCGGCGCGCGCCCGTCGAACGACAACCAGAAACGACTCCACCAGGTTGCTAACTTGTTTCATGCACTTGACGCTGGTTCCCCAACGGCCACGCGTGAGCGACTGATGGACTCTGAGACTGGTGCCTCGGTCTTTGATGTTCTCCAGCACGGCTCGGCAGCCGCGAAGAAGCCGAAACCCATGCGATTGACGAGCCGTGTTACGAAGGGCACCTTCGCACGCGAACGCGATGGTACGAGCCCCACACAACGTCTCGGCGCTCTGCATGACGCGGTGCGGATTAGCGGAGGAACGCTCCGCTCGGTGAAGCCCCTTCGCCGTCGCCAGGGTTAGACCCTGTGGCTGCGCCGCCCGGCACCGATTGGTCCGCAGACGAAGACCTACTCAAGAAGGTTGACGCCAAACTCGTCGATTGGTGGCAGGGTGACTTCGTTGAGGGTGGCGCCTTATTTCACCTCGCGGACCCAGCTCGACCGCTTACTGAGCTAGCGGAACAGGCATTGGCCCAAGCCGACGAATCACACGAAGTCATCGTTACCGAAGATCTCACCGTTGGCCTGGTTGCAATCACTCAGACCTGCGATATCAGACGGCCGGCGGCGAGGGGTCCAATGGTCCATTTCGCGCGCTTGGTGGAGATCCTCGATGACAACGCCTCTCGCCAGGCACGTGAGAAGAAACGGCCTAGGTTCGTTCATGTGCCTGGCCGAAGTGATCACTCATTTGCTGACCTTGAAGTAGTTATCACCGTGGAGAAGTCAGTCGTGGCCGAATGGACGCGACACGCTGGCTGCTCCACTGACGCCGAGCGACGCGCATTCACCGACGGCGTCCGACGTAAGTGGTCGCGATTCGCATTTCCTGATGACGTTGTAGAGACGCTCGAGCCCTTGGTGGATGAGCTCGACAAACACGATGGCAAGAACACCGCACTGGGCAATGCCGTGCGCGAGCTGGAAGACATTCGGCTGCTCGCGCTGTCCGGATGGTCTGAAACTCCAATGGATCTAGTGGTGTATTTCATCCTCTCGCCGGCGACTGAGGAACTCACCATGCCCATCGAGGACTGGCGCAAGTTGGTCGGCGGCTGGATCCAGAAGTGCAAGCCTGTGGGCGACGTACGCGGGGTTGAGTGGGAGGTCGCCAGATTCGACGAGATCGACGCGTACACCTATTCGCTGAGTGACCAGTTGGACACCGACAATCTAAGCGCGCCGAATGCCCCCAAGACGTAGCCCGTCACACGCCGACGGAGGGTTCCGTTAGAGCGGGCAGGATTTCGCTCGACGGAGGGTTCCGTCGATCCCCAGTTCTTGCCGGGCTCGCGCTCCCTGTGCGGCCGCGGGGCGGGTTGAGGAAGGGACGAGCCTGGGACAAGGCACAGTCCATCCTCTAGGCCATCCGCGAGGCCTTGATGCGCTCGAGGATCGGCCCGAAGTCGATGCGCGAGCCGCACCAGGGATGCGCGTCGCGATGGGCGAGCACCGCGGCCGCGGCGCTGTGCGCGCCGAGCTTCCTGTACGCGTTCGCCGCGAGGTTGGCGACGGTGTTGATCGAGATACCGAACTCCGCGGCGATGTCCTTGTGTGTCAGGTCGCGGCCGATACGTTCGAGCGTGGCGCACTCGCGCTTGGTAGGCGGGAGTACCCGCGTCGGGGGCGAGCGCCTCGTCACCTGGGACCTGCGTCGACCGCGGAGCGCGGCTGAAACGTTGCTCCGTCACGCTTATTCCAGTCCCCCCACTTCCGTCGTGCGCCCCGCGGCGACACGGCGGCCAACGGGCACGGTGTCGGGGCCGGGTGCGTACTGCGCCCAACACGGCCAAGCGCCGCCACACCGGGGCACACGCGCGGCCTCGCGCCGGTCACGTCCTCGCGAGCGCCAGCGCCCTCCACGAGCTGGGTGGATCGCGCGGCGCGCTGGTTGTCGTCAAAACTGTCGTCAACGCGAGATCGTCGCCTTACCGTCGCGCGCGGAAAGTGCCCATTTCGTGCGGAGGGGAAGGGATTCGAACCCTTGGGAGCCTTGCGACTCCAGCGGTTTTCAAGACCGCCGCATTCGACCGCTCTGCCACCCCTCCAGATCAAGAAACGCCAATAAACATAGGCCTTTCAGCAAACGGGGTGACGCTGGCGGAACGCGTTTGATGCCTAACTTGATGCCAGCGCCGATGTGTCAATGGCCAACGAAAAGTCC
>DMCH01000012.1:7825-31616 GCA_003446775.1 Chloroflexota bacterium | reverse complement strand
GCCACCCCTGCCGAGAGCACGATGTAGGCGATCAGGCCGTACAGCGCGTAGCCGACGAGCTTGGTCGCGCTGCGCTCTCCCCCAGTCATCGAGCCGCGTTCCTCGCTTTCGGATCTTTGGAGAAGCCGGCGCAGGACCACCACCGAAGAGAACAACTCGATGCCGCTGTCCACCCCGAAGGCAGTAAGCGCCACCGAATGCGCGGCGATCCCGGCTCCGATCGCGACGGCCCCCTCGATGATCATCCAGCCGACCGTCGTCCACTGGGCGAGACGGGCCTGCTTCAGCAGAGACCGGGCCGGCTGAACCTGCACGCTCATCCGGATGGGATCGAGGTTGAAGAGCCTCGGGACGTGCTGTCGATGCTCGCGGACCCAGACCCCTTGAACAAGCTGGCGGCTCCGTAGGTAGCGCCAACGAGGCCGATCAAGAAGCCGGCGAGAATCGCTTGATGCGGCGGTAGCGCAGCCATCGACGCACCCACTTCCATTGGATGCGTCTGATGCCAATCGAGGTCCCAAACTGTTGCGATGGCGACCACGACGATTCCGAGCGCGGCAGCCAACCGCCACCAATTGACCCTGTTCTGGAAAAGCCAGTGCCATGCACTCCAGCCGGCGAGAAACACCAGCGGTATGTATGCGAGCAGCGCCCCACTCGACATCATTGAGCGCATAAGACTAGCCATCAGCGCGGTCCTTGGAGCCGCCATCATCAGCACGAATGGCCCGAGCGAGATCAGGACGACCACAACTAAGAGGACGTACAAGGCTATGAACGACCGTGAGCGGAAGTCCATCTTGCCACTGAAGGCCAGTACTGCAAGGACGAGAAGGCCGCCTAGGTCGATGACCAGGTGAGGTGGCTGAGTGCCTGGTCCGAGAAGGTGCTCTCGCCAGTCCCAAAGAGTGCCCGCAACGCCCAGTGCGTACGCCAGCGCCAAGAGTTCAACTGGCTTCGGCCTACGGAGGTTGCGACTCGAGCGGACGGCCATGGCCGAATCGTAATCTGCGGTTGAGGAATTGATGACGAGCATCACGAGGCGCGCAGCGATCGGTCTGCTGGCCGCAGGCGGTGCGATGCTCGGGCTCGGAGTTGCCGGCGCCTACCTGCTAAGAGATGTCCTGAAGTCCGTCACCGGCGACGGGATGATGAGCGGAATGATGGGCAGCGCGACCCAGTCCGATATGAGCAGCTACATGAACCTTTTCGACCGCCGCACAGAGATAAGACGAACAGTCGACGTGATCGATGGCGGGATACGCACCACGACCGAGTCGAATGCTCCAGACCTGGTCGCACAGCTCCAGGCTCATGTGTCGAGCATGTACACGCATCTCGATCAACATGCCGAGGTCACATGCATGAGCTCGAGCCTGCCAACCCTGTTCCGTAATTCGGCAGGTTATCGACGAGAGCTGACGCTGACCGGCAAGGGCGTGGTTGTGACAGAGACTTCCAGCGATCCAAAACTAACGAGCGCCATCCGCGAGCACGCGCAAGAGGTGAGCGGATTCGTGCGCGATGGGATGCCCGCCATGATGCGGGGCATGATGGGGCAGTGACGGACCTGTGGATATTGGGGCCGATTCAGCTCCTGCTTCAGCCCCGACAGATATAAGGACAGACGCGAAGTGCGCGGACCCCACACGGTTTAGAAACCGCTTGCGGGCTTTGGCTGTCATCTTGGCTGTCACAGCCGGGGAACTGGCGGGGATGGATGGGAATCGAACCCACCCAGGACGCCTCAGCAGCGCCCCGCAGACGGTTTTGAAGACCGCGGGAGGCACCAGCCCCCGATCATCCCCAGCGGCAGAATCCTATTCCGTCAGCGGGATGCCGATGCCCTCGACCCCCAGCGGCTCGGCGTGGCGCGTCAGCAAGCCCACGAGGAACCCCAGCACCCGATCCACCTGCGACGGGCCGACGATCGTGGCCACCAGCGTCGGCTCGGGTGAGCGAAAGGCACCCAGTTTGCCGTCCTTCGCAACCCGGCCGAAACCTCGCGTCCCGGACTGGACGAAGGTGACCCGGACCTTTGCGTAGCGGTCACCGGAATGGACGAGTATCAACGGGTTCGTCTTCCGGACCTCCCAGGCCCTGATCTCCTGCCGCTTGATCCGCCCCTGCAAGGTGGTCAGGAAGCGCTTCCCACCCGGGTCCTTGCGTGCATAGATCGCAACCTGCACGCGAGAACAATAGCCAGGTTTGCGCCGCTCGGCGAACCCAGTTGGCGCCTGGGTCAGGCCTCGATCAGCGCCTCGAGCTTGGCCTTCAGGTCGCCTTTCATGTTCGGGCGGTAGCCCACGGTCCGATCTGCCGGCTTGCCGTCTTTGAAGATGATCACCGTCGGAATCGACATGATCCCCAGCGACATGGGCGTCGCCGGATTCTCGTCGATGTCCATCTTCATGACCGTGATCTTGTCGCCGAGCTCACTGTGCAGCTGCTCGACGATCGGGGCGATCATGCGGCACGGGCCGCACCAGGCCGCCCAGAAATCGACCAGCACCGGCCGGTCGGACTTCAGCACGACGGACTCGAACTCGACGTCTGTGACCGCATGTATATCTGACATCTAGGACGCTTTCCTTTCCGTTTTGGAATCCGACTTCGACGTTGACTTCGTATCCGGCTTCGGCTCCGATTTCGGCTTCGATTCCGATTTGGACTCCGAGCTTGACTCCGCCTTGCTGTCCGAGCTGGACTCCGCAGCAGCCTTGTCCGAGCCCTTCGCGGCCCCGTTGCTGGAGGCGGCCGCGGCGCTCTTCCCCGACCCGTAGTCCGTGGTGTAGAACCCGCTGCCCTTGAAGCTGATTCCGACCGGATACAGGATCTTGTTGAGCTTCCCATGGCACTTGGGACAGGCTTTGAGCGGCTGGTCGCTCATCCTCTGCTGGATCTCGAACTCGTGGCCGCAATTGCTGCAGCGATAACCGTAAATGGGCATCTTTTTGTCTCTTTTTGGGGTTCCTAACTATATCCGCCGGTTGGCGTCGAGACGGAGAAATACCATCCCGGATGGCGGTTTGGGGTAAAAGTAGGTGCTCTTCTGAGGAAGTGTCTTCCCCTCCTGCGCCAGCTTCAAAACCTGCCTCGGGTCGGGCGCGTCCAGGAAGAAGGCGCCCACCCCGACACCTTCATCCACCCAGCGCACCGCCTCGCCGGCGTCGCGGGTGTACAGCAGGAAGTCTTCGGGGTTGCGCTTGCCCAGGATGTTGTCGATCACCTGCTCGTGTAACTCCACCACCGCCACGTTCCCTTCCAACGGCAGCACCTGGAACCGGTGGTCGTGGTAAACGCCGGCCGCCACCCGGCCGTGGAGACCGGCCAGGGTCGCCTCCAGCGAGGGCGCGTCCTCGCCGCCGGTGACCGCGACGCCCGCCTTCAGCACCCGATGCGTGGGCAAAACCTCCAGGCCTGGATCGTCGATGTCGGTGAGGAGCGCCAGGGTGAACCGGGAGGCGGCGTCGGGCGGGCCGCCGACCTCCTCCGCGTACGCAAGCGCGGTCTCGTAGCGGTGGTGGCCGTCGGCGATCAGCACCGGCATGCCCTCGAAGGCGGCATGCACCGCGGCCTGGATCGCGCGGTCGGTGATCGTCCACAGGCGATGCTCGGTCGATTCGGGCCCATGAAACTGGACCGCCGGCGACCGACGGCTGACGACTTCGGTTATCTGCTGCAGCCCGCTGACGCGTCCTTCGTAGACGAACCAGAGCGGCTCGAGGCTGACGTGCGTGGCACGCATCAGCGCCAGGCGGTCTTCCTTCGGGCCTCGATGCGTGCGCTCGTGGGGCAGCACCACGCGGTCTTCGTACGGCTGCAGGCGAAGCGCCGCGATGAGGTCGCGGCGGCGCCGGCCATTGAACGCGACCTCGTGGAGATACATCGACGGCTCGTCGGCCTGGAGAATGCCTTCGTGCTCCCACTCTTCGAATGTCCTGCCCGCCCGTTCGTAATCGGTGCCCGGCCGCGTGACGTGAACGACGTTGAAAGGCGAGAGCGACCTGTACCGAGAAAGCTCCGTCTCGGAGATGACGTCGTACGGCGGCGCAACCAGCGTGCTCAGATCGCCAGCGCGCGAGAGGCGGTATCGGATTCCAGCAACCGCTCTTACGTCAGCTATCGGACGTGCCCCCGAGCTCCACGTAACGGAGGTCGGACATACCTGCCACCTCACGGAGCCGCGTCAGCACGTCGGCGCCGACGGGATCGTCGACGGCGAGGATCATCATCGCGTTGCCGCGCGGCGCGTCGCGGCCGACCTGCATGCTCGCGATGTTGACGTCGTGCTTGCCCAAGATCGTGCCAAAGCTGCCGACCACGCCCGGCCGGTCGTCGTGCCGGCTGACCAGGAAGCGCCCCTCGGGCACGAGGTCGACGCGAAACGAGTCGATCCGAACCGCGCGCGGCTCGCCCATGAGCACGGTGCCGGCAAGCTCGTGCCCGTGCATACGGAGGGTGACGAGGCTCGCGTAGCTTCCGTGTGCGGGACTGCGCCTTTCGATCAGCTTGACGCCCCGGCTGGAGGCGATCAGCCGCGCGTTGACGGCGTTGATGCGGTCTTCCGTGAACGGCTGCAGCACGCCTCGAATCGCGGCCGCGACCAGAAGGTTGACGTCGTGCTCGGCCAGCTCGCCTTCGCACTCGAGCTCGATGGCGTCCACCCTACCGCCGAACATCTGGCTGTGCAGGGAGGCCAGGCGCTCGGTCAGCAGCGCAAAAGGACGCAGATAGGCGAGCTCCTCAGGCGGCAATGCGGGAGCATTGACCGCGTACCGCGGCAGGTCACCGGCGAGCACGGCGGCCACCTCTTCCGCGACGTCAACCGCGACCGACGCCTGGGCCTCGACGGTGGAGGCCGCGATGTGAGGGGTGGCGATGAAATTCGGGAGTCGAAAGAGCGGACTCTCGCCGGCCGGCTCGTGCTCGAACACGTCCGCCGCGGCGGCCGCGAGCCTACCTGACTCGAGCGCCTCGCACAGGGCCGCCTCGTCCACGATCCCCCCGCGCGCGGTGTTGATGAGCCGCGCGGTCGGCTTGAGCTTCGCCAGCTCCCGCGCGCCGATGAGGTGTCGGTTGGCGTCGACGAGCGGCACGTGGACCGTGATGAAGTCGGATCGCTCGAGAAGGTCGTCCAGCGCGATCAGCTCCACGTTGAAGAGCTCCGCGCGCTCGACCGATACGACCGGGTCGTAGGCCACGACCTCCATCTCCAGCCCGTGCGCGCGCTTGGCGACCTCCGAGCCGACATTGCCGAGGCCGATGACCCCCAGCGTCTTACCTCGGATCTCGGTGCCGATGAACTTCGATCGAGTCCATTCCCCTCGTTTCACCGACGCGTCCGCCTGCGGCACGGAGCGCGCGAGCGCGAAGAGCAGGGCGATCGTGTGCTCGGCCGCGGCGACGATGTTCCCGCGCGGCGCGTTGACGACGAGGATGCCCTTGCGTGTCGCGGCCGCGACGTCGATGTTGTCCACTCCCACGCCCGCGCGCCCAACCACCCGCAGGCGGCGGCCGGCTTCGAGAATCGGCGCGGTCACCTTGGTCTCGCTGCGTACTACCAGGGCGTCGAATTCGGGTATGCGCTCGATCAGGTCGGCCTCGCTCAGCTTGTTGACCACCGTGACCTCACCCGCGCGACGAAGGCGCTCGAGGCCGTCCTCGGCGAGCGGGTCGGCGACGAGGATCCGGGGCACGCGGCTCAGGGCACTACGCTGGGACGCCCTGCAGCGAAGCGGTGGCCGCGGCCACCGCCCGGCCCTCGGCGGGGGCGATGTCCAGCTCTTCGAGCGCCTGCTCGATCGCCCACAGCACCTGCACCACGTCGCCCTCGGCGACCGCGCCCAGGTGTCCGACCCGGACCATCTTGCCGGCCATCTTGCCCTGGCCACCGGCGATGACGACGCCGAACTTCTCGTCGAGGAGCTTCCGCAGCGCGGCGACGTCGACTCCGGGCGGCGGCACCGCAGACGTGACAGTGTTCGAGCGGAAGCCCTCCTGCGCGAAGAGCTGAAAGCCCAGCGCCTGCAGTCCTGATTGGGTGGCCCGAGCCAGGCGGGCGTGTCGCTCGTAGACGTGCTCGAGGCCCTCTTCCTCGAGCATGCGCAGACCTTCCTGAAGCGCGAAGGCGACGCCCACCGCCGGGGTGAACGGCGTCATGCCTTTGTCGGCCCACGTCTTGGCTTCCTTCCAGTCGAAATAGAACCGGGGCGACCGGGCCTTCGCTTGCTGAGCCCACGCGCGATCGCTCACGCTCACCAGCGCGAAACCCGGGGGCGCCATCCATCCTTTCTGCGAACCGCTGACGGCGACGTCGATCCCCCACGCGTCGGTCTCGATCGCGATCGAGCTGATGGAGCTCACCCCGTCGACGACCACAATGCGGCCGGCATCGCGCGCGACGCCGGCGAGCTCGCGCAGCGGGTTGGTGAGCCCGGTCGACGTTTCGTTGTGTGTGAGCAGCACGACCCCCGCTTTCGGGTGGCGCTCGATGACCCTGGCCAGGTCGTCGGGGTCCACCGGCTGGCCCCACTCGAACTCCAGCCTCACGACGTCCGCGCCGTAAGCGGCGGCGAGGGCGGCGAAGCGCTCGCCGAAGTTGCCGGACAGGGCGACTATGACCTCATCGCCCGGCGAGACCAGGTTGGCGACCGCCGACTCGAGGCCGCCCGTGCCCGACGACGTGAGCAGAAGCAGATCATTCGACGTCTTGAAGACGCGCTTCGCGCCTGCGGTGATCTCGGCAAGGATCGCGGCGAACTCCGGCCCGCGGTGGTCGATCATGGGCCGGTTCATGCTGCGGACGACCCGCTCTGGGAGCGGCGTCGGGCCGGGGATTCGAAGCTGGGTCTGGAAGGTCATGGGCGCGCTCCGTTAAGGGGTTGCGGCGGCAGGTTGAATTCTATCGGGCCTTTCAACCCGGCCGGAGGCAACCGAGCGCTCGGGACTCCCCATCCCTGCGGCGCCCTTACGGGCGCGGCAGGACTTCCCCGCGTGGCGGGGAAGCTAGTGGGTCTCGGTCGTGTACGGAAGGAGCGCGATCGCCCGCGCGCGCTCGAGCGCCGTTGTGAGCGGACGCTGGTGGCGGGCGCATGTGCCCGTCACGCGACGCGGCAGGATCTTCCCGCGGTCGCTCACAAAGCGCCGCAGCCGCGAAATTTCCTTGTAGTCGATGTACGTGATCTTCTCCACGCAGAAGCTGCACACCTTGCGGTGCTGGCGCTTCGGACCCCTGCCTCCGCCGCCGGAGCCGGAGTCGCCGCGTGGTGGACGGTTGACTGACATGCCTCTCTCCTAAAACGGGATGTCGTCCGGGTCGACGTCGCGCGGCGCGTCGTCCGGAGCGGGAACGGGAATGTCGTCGTGAGCCGGGCCGCCGGCGCTGCGGGTCGGCACAGCGGCACCACCGCCGCCGCCGGCGCTTCCGCGCGGCTCGAGGAACTGCACGTCGTTGGCGATGATCTCGGTCACGCGTCGCTTCTGCCCATCCTGCCCCTCCCACGAACGGGTCTGGATGCGGCCCTCCACGTAAACCAGAGCGCCCTTGCGCGTGTACTGCGCGACCGTCTCGGCCAGATTCCGCTTGCCGATCGGGTAGGCGACGATGTTGTGGTAGTCGGTGAACTCCTTCTTCTCGCCGTCAGGCCCGGTCGACCACCGGTTGGTCGCGATGCTGAAGTTGGTGACGGCGGTGCCGCTGGGCGTATATCGCATCTCTGGGTCCTTGGTCAGCCGGCCGATGAGCAGCGCCTTGTTCAGATTGGACATCTAAGCCTCCTCCTCCCGATCCCCGTTTGACCTGACCGGCACCGGCACCGCCTCCGCCTCGGCCGCAACCGGCTCGAGGATCACCTCCGCCGGCGGCGGTGCGACGACGGGTGCTGGCGCGGCTTTCTCCGGCTTGCGCACGATCAGGTGCCGGAGCACCTCTTCGGTGATCTTCAGCGCCGCCTCGAGCTCGGGGATGCGCTGCGGATCGATCCGGAAGTCCTGGAGGACGTAGGCGCCCTCCTTCTGGTGTTTGACCTCATACGCAAGCTTGCGCTTGCCCCAGAGGTTGGTCCGCTCGGCGGCACCACCAGAACGCTCGATGAGCGTGTTGACTCTCTTGACCACGTCCTGGACCTTGTCGTCATCCAGGTCGGCGCGAACGATGTACAGAACTTCGTAATCCCGCAACGGGGACCTCCTTCCTATGGGTTCAGGCCCCGTCAGGACGGACGGCGCAAGCCATCCGGCCGAGGCCAGAAAGGTTAAGTCGGTATTCTACCAAGGCATGGCCTCATCCACGCGAACGAAGGCGCCCCAGCGAGGGACGAAGGGAAAATCGGGGCGCCGGCTGCCACCGAAGGTCAAGTCGGGCCGGGAGGTACCTTTGCTTCCGGTCGTCGTGGGCGTGCTGCTGGTGGCCCTGTTCGTCGGGCTCGTCGTCTATTACTACGTCAACACCCGGCCGACCACGGTGGCGGCCGCGGGCGGGATCCCGTGTGATCAGCTCGAGCACTCGCAGACCCACTACCACGCGGTCCTCCAGATCATCCACGAGGGAGTTCTCACCCCGCTTCCCGGCGGCATCGGCATCCAGGGCGGCGAGTCGTCGCCAACATGCTTCTACTGGCTCCACGTGCACTCCGCCAACCAGAACGCGATCCACATCGAGTCGCCGGCGAACGACACATTCACCCTGAGCCAATTCTTCGCCGTCTGGAACGCCTGGTCGACGAACAAGGGCGGGCCGAAAGAGCCGCTCGACGCCACCCATGTCTCGTCGTTCACGCTCACGCCGGGAGAGAAGGTGTATGTCTACGTCGACGCCGGCGACGGCAAGGGTGCGCAGCTTTTCACCGGTGACCCCGGGACGATCATCTTGAAGGCGCACGAGGTGATCAGCCTCGAGATCACCTCCGGGCCGGCAACGCCTCCGCCGGGCTTCGACTGGACCGCGACCGGCAACGCGGGTCTCTGAAGCGCCTCAGGTTCTGAACTAGACCGGCGTTCGGCTAGGCTTCCGCGTGGTGGCAGTTCAGGGTGGTCCGCCGACCTTTTCGGCCGATGGCTATTGGTGGTGGGACGGCGCGGAGTGGAGGCCGGCGATCTCGCCGGATCAGCGGTGGCGGTGGGACGGGCGGGCCTGGATCGCCATGGGGCACACTCGCCCAAGTTCCGGCCTTTCGACGGGGGCGCTTGTGGCCATCATCGCCTCGGCCGCGGTGGTGGTCCTCGTGGTCGTATCGGTCATGGCCTATGTCGGCTTCAGCCGCGTCAACGGCAATCAATCGTCGGGCGGCTTCTTCTCGACCGCGACCGGATCCCCCACGTCAGGCGCCGCTCAGGCGGGCTCCATCCCATGCGACCAGCTGGAGCACACGCAGGTGCACTACCACGCGGTGCTGCAGATCTTCAATCAAGGCCAGGCTGTCGCCATCCCCACCAACCTTGGCCGCAGCGCAGCCTGCTTGTACTGGCTGCACATGCACACCGGCGAGCAGGGGATCATCCACGTCGAGTCGCCTGCTGACCGCATCTTCACCCTCGGCGACTTTTTCCAGGTCTGGGGCGCCTGGGTAGGGAGTCCGCAGCCGCTCGATTCAACGCATGTCTCATCTATCACGTTAAGCGGGAACGAAAAGCTTCTCGTCTACGTGGATCAGGGAGACGGCGCCGGCGCGGTGGCGTTCCCCGGCGACCCGAAAGCGATCGTGCTGAGGCCGCACGAGATCATCACCCTGGAGATCGCGCCCCCGATGGTGACTCCTCCGTCTCAATTTCCCAGCGGTTTCTGATCGCTACCTGACCGCAGCCTCGAGGAGGACGCGGGCGGCTCGGTAGTGCTCGAGCGCGTCGTAATCTCGCTCCGCGCGCATCGCCCGGTCGGCAAGCCGGAGATGGACCCGCATTGCCGTGTCCGGATCGCCGCGGCCGATCGAAAAGGCCTCGCCGCGCTCCAGCGCGCGCAGCCGGTCGAGGCGATGGCTGTCCCGATGCGCCGCGATGACCTTGCGTTCCTCAGCCAGGACCGCGTCGGCTTGTTCCGCACGCCCGAGCGCTCGCAGCACCTCAGCCTGACAAAGCCGCGCATCCGTCCGGATCGGCCAATCGGACGCCTCGACGGCCTCCCCAAGCGCAGTCAGAGCGCGCCGCGCCTGGCCGCGCGCCATCAGAACCCGCGCCCGCTCCAGCGCCAGCTCGCGGTCGAGGTTCGGCAGCCTGCCCTCGAGCAGGTAATCGACCTCGGTGCCAAGCCGGCCTGCGATGACGCGCAGCACCCTCGTCGACGGCTGGCTCCGCCCCAGCTCGACCTGGTTCATGAACGCGCGGCTGAAATCCCCGCCGCTGACCTTCGCCAGGCTCATGCCTCGCTGCTGGCGCAGGCGGCGAATGCGCTGGCCGAGGGTTTCTTGCCTGGGCACGGTCGAATTTTACTGGATGTAAAGCCCGGGTTTACAGTCCTTGGGCCCGGGCCCCGCGAGACAGCGCTCGGCGAAGTCGTCGATCCTGGTACACGATGTGATCGGCCATGCGGAGAAATGCCTCCCGAAGGGGGCCCGCCTGCGCCTCGGCACTGGTGAGCTGCCAGCTCACAACCTCCAGCTCCTGCCAGGTCGACCCGGCGCGGTCGCTGAAGGCCATGTGGACGCGGTCCTCCTCTGTCCAGGCTTCGAGCGTCGCCGAGCATCGGTCCGCCCGGTTGGTGCCATCGCTCCAGTCGCCGACCGCGATCGAGAGCACCACGCGGGTTTCCGGATCGCGATGAAAGTGCTCGAAGATGTCGGCGCGATAGATCGCGATGGGCTCTTCGTCCTCGTACATGACGCCGATCACGCTCTCGAACTCGGCAGCGCAGTCCGCGCAGTTCCCGGACGTGAGCTGGTCGTCGTGCTCGAGCCGCAGCACGCCCATCAGTGGTGTGTCTGGGAATGAGCTCGCCAAGGCGCGGCCTCGGCGGCCGGAGCCAAGGAGCCGACGAGCACGTGAGGGAGCGCATCGCGTAGATGCGTGACCGAACGCGCGCAGGAGGCGACGTAGGCTTCAGCGCCGAAGGCGCCCGGCCGCCTAGGACGATGCATTGGTGAGCGGTTTCCCGGACGCACCACTACAGGTAGTCCTTGGGGTTAAGACTGCGAGTGATGGTCGTGAAATTGTGGAACCCATTCGCGGTCACGATCCCGGTGTCCTCGATGCGAACTCCACCGAGACCAAGCTTGTAAAGCCCAGGCTCCACCGTGACGACATCGCCTTCTCGCAGCGGCTCGTGGCTGGTCTGGCGGAGCGACGGCTCTTCGTGCACATCAAGACCAACGCCGTGGCCGGTGCTGTGGTTCATCTTGGCCACGCCTTCCGGGCCCTCGTAGCCCACAGACGTCGTCCCATAGCCGCGGTCGACCAGGACCTGGCACACGGCGAGGTGAACGTCTTTGCCCGGTACACCAGCTCGGATCGACTCCACCCCCGCGTCGAGCGCCTGCAGCGTGGCGGCATGCATGCGCTGAAATTCCTCGGGTATGTCGCCGACGACCACGGTCCGCGTCAGGTCTCCGTGGTAATGGCTGCTGCGCCCAACTGGAAAGATGTCGATGATCACCGGCGCACTCGCTCGGATTGGTCCCTCGCCGCGGAAATGCGGCAGCGCGGATTCCGGCGACCCGGCGATGATCATTTCAGGGCAGGTGAAGCCCATCTCGCCCAGGACGAGCTGAGCACGCGCGTAGAGGCGCTCCGACGTCAGCGCTCCTCCGTCCGACCACAGCATCCCGTCCTTGATGTCCGCCGCCGCCAGCTGCCGGACCACCTCGACCACAGCCGCCTCCGCGGCGCGCTGGCTCGCCTGGATGGCCTCCGCCTCGGCCGCCGATTTGTGCCGTCGCTCGGCGAGAAACAGCTCGCGATCGACAGCGGTCGCGATGCCCTCGGCGCGCAGGTCCTCCAGGTGCGCGGCCGGGAGGCGAGGAGACACCCGGGCCTCATCCATGCCTTTCTCGCGCAACATCTTGGCGGCCAGGCGCGCCCACGATTTGTGGGCATACGCTTCGCGATCCTCGACTACGTTGGCCACCTTGCTCTGGGCGCGGGCGCGATCGATTTCGAGCGGGCTGACCACGAGCACGTCATCGTCCTTGGCGAAGCGAATGTACAGGCCGGTTTCGACCGCAAAGCCGGTGGCGTAAATGAAATCGGCGTCCGTGGCTCCGGCGGGGATCAGGACGATTGGCTGCGACTTCGTGGGTGTCGCACCTCCCCGCGTCCCCTCTGGGCCGCGCCTACGGCGCGGCCCACCTCCCCACGCAGTGGGGAGGCCAGTGCGCTCCTTGCCGTCCACCCCACTATCTCCGAGCTGCGCTCGGAGCGGCTTCGAGCCCGCTTCGCCCAACCCCGCGCCTCCCACGGCCAGGGCGACAGCCTGCAGCAGCTCCAACTGCTGGTCGTACGCGCGCTTGGGCGGGCGCGCCCGCGCGCGGCCCTCCAGGTTCAGCTTCTCCTGGACCTCGTACCCGCTGGTGTACGCGACCTCGTATCCGAGCTCACGCAGCTGCGTCAGGTCACGCCGGAGGGTCCGTTCGGACACACCCGCACGCTCGGCGAGCTCGAGTGGGTTGAGCCCCGGCTCGGCGACGATCGCGGCAAGGATGTTGAGAAGACGCGCGAGCCGGCGGGCGCGATTCACACCGCCCGGTTCATGAGCGGCTGGTTAGCCGATCTCTTCCCAGGAGGTGGTGTTGCCCTCGAATGGATCGGGCTCGGCCTCTTCCTGGTTCCCCACCTTCTGGTGGAACCTGCTGGCGATCATCTGGTAGGCCATCGCCTTGGGGATGCCCAGCTTGGTGAGCGACTTGACCTCGTCGGCCATGACCTTGTCGCGGGCGGTCTCGATCGCCGCCAGTACCTCTTCTATGGACGCCGTCCTCTTGACCATGAGCTACAGATCATACCCAAGCTAACCGCCCCTTAATCCAGCTTTAGACTTAGGGTTCGAATCTGCCGCAGGCACTAGTTGGGGGTGGGATGGCCGCTGATTACCCGACCGAAAAGATCCGGAACGTCGTCCTGCTCGGTCACTCGCACGATGGCAAGACGACGCTGGCGGAGGCCATGCTGTTCGCCTCCGGCGCCGTACCGCGCCAGGGCTCGACCGACCAGCAGACCGCGACTATGGACTTCGAACCCGAAGAACAGAGGCGCAAGATCTCGATCAACCTCGGCGTGGGCTTCGCCGAGCACGGCGGCTTCAAGATCAACATCCTCGATGCACCTGGATTCTTCGACTTTACGGGCCAGGTGCTCAGTGGCCTCCGGGTGGCTGAAGGAGCGGTCGTGGTGGTCGGTCCAAGCAGCCACCTGGCTGTCGGCGCGGAGATCGCGTGGGAGCACTGCAACCGCACCAACAAGCCCCGCATCGTCGTCGTCAACAAGCTCGACAAGGAGCATTCCGACTTCTACGGCGCGGTGAGCGCCATGCGCGAGTCCCTCTCACCAGGCCCGTTTCCGCTTCATCTTCCCATCGGTGCGGAGCAGGACTTCCGCGGCATCGTGGACCTCCTGCACCTCAAGGCCTTCGTGACCACTGCCGACGGCAAAGGCAGCGAGGCTCCGATTCCGGAAGACATGCAAAAGCTCGTCGACGAGTACCGCGGCCAGCTGATCGAGGCTGCGGCCGAGAGCGATGACTCGCTGCTCGAGAAGTACCTCGACGCCGGCACGCTGAATGAAGAGGAGATCCAGCGAGGGCTGCGCGAGGGCATCCTCGCCGGCAAGGTGGCTCCGGTGGTTTGTTGCTCGGCGACGAAGCTGCTCGGCGTGCGCACATTGATGTCGACGATCAACGAACTTCTGCCTCCGGCTGAGGGCGATCCCAACCAGCCGACCAAGGCCTTTGTTTTCAGCACCGGCGGAGATCAGTTCGGCCGGGTGAGCTACTTCAAAGTCGTGGCCGGCTCGATCAAAGCCGACCAGCACCTGACCAACGTCGGCCGTGGCGTGGACGAGCGGCTGGCGCAGATCTTCTTCCCTCGGGGCAAGGAGCACGTGGCGGCCACCGAGATTCGCGCGGGCGACATCGGCGGCGTGACCAAGCTCGCACACACCCTGACGGGGGACACCCTGGGTGCCAAGGACGGAGGTCCGCTCGCACCGCTGGACCTGCCGGAGCCCGCCTTCAGCCTCGCCATCACCCCCAAGGCCAGAGGCGACGAGGAGAAGATCTCGAACGGCCTCGCGCGACTCGCCGAGGAAGACCCGACCCTGCACGTCGAGCGGCTCGAAGAGACCAAGCAGCTCGTCATCGCGGGCCTCGGCGACGTCCACCTCGACGTGATTCTTGAGAAGTTGAAGCGCAAGTACGGAGTTGAGGCAACCACAGCCACACCGCGGGTCGCGTACCGCGAGACCGTTTCCGGCCACGCTCGGGCCGAGGGCCGCCACGTCAAACAATCCGGAGGGCACGGCCAGTACGGGATCTGTGTCATCGAGGTCGCGCCCACCAAGCGCGGCGAGGGCTTCGTCTGGGAGGACAAGATCTTCGGCGGCGCGATTCCGCAGAACTTCCGCGCTTCGGTGCAGAGAGGGATCGTGGACAACATGGCCAAGGGCGTGGTCGCGGGTTACCCGATGGTCGACGTCAGGGTCACGCTGATCGATGGCAAGTTTCACCAGGTCGACTCCAACGACATGGCCTTCCAGATCGCCGGGTCCATGGCTATCCGCAAGGGAGCGCTGGACGCCGGCCCGGTGCTTCTGGAGCCGATCGTCGAAGCGACGATCAAGGTGCCCGAGAAGAATCTCGGCGACATCATGTCCGACGTCAACGGCCGACGCGGCAAGATCATGGGTACCGAGCCGGACGACGGCTACCAGCTTGTGCGGGTGACGGTGCCGGAGTCGGAGATGTTGCGGTTTTCGCTGGACCTGCGCTCCATCACGCAGGGTCGCGGCAGCTACCACAAGAAGTTCTCCCACTACGACGAGATGCCCGCCCACCTGGCGAAGACGATCATCGAAGAGTTCCAGAAGCAGCACGAAGCAGCTCAGTGAGCGCGCCCAGCGCCCACGACGTCTGCATCGTCGGCGGAGGAGTCACCGGCGCCGGGATCGCGCGCGATCTTTCCTTGCGCGGGCTTTCGGTGCTCCTGCTGGAGAAGGGTGACTGGGGAGCGGGGACGACCGGCAACTCCAGCTGGATGATCCACGGCGGACCTCGATACCTCGAGTTCGACTGGAACACGACACGTCTTTCCACACAGGACGCGGGCTACATCGTTTCGATCGCGCGGAATCTCGTGTACCGGGTCGTCTTCATCATCCCGGTCATGCCTCACGACAAGAACAACATGGAGCGCATGGAGACGGCGATGGAGGTCTACGACCGCTTCCAGCCGCTCAAGAAAGCCCATCCGCATACGCGGCTGACGGCTGCGGAGGCCCTGCGGGTCGAGCCTGGGCTGACGCCCGATTTGATCGGGGCCGTGACGATGGAGGAGTGGGGCGTCGACCCATACCGTCTCGTGTTCGCCAACGTGCAGGACGCGATCGTGCACGGGGCGCGCGCCCTCAACCACACGCGGGTGGTCGGACTTGTACGCGATGGCGGCAAGGTGATCGGGGTTCGCTACCGCGGGTCTGATGGCGCCACGTCGGAGGCTCGAGCGAGGGTCGTCGTCAATGCCGCCGGCCCGTGGGTGCCGGAGATCAGCCGCATGGCCGGCGCCGATGTGCATCTCCGGCCGGCCAAGGGCATTCACATCGTCTATCCGCACCGCATATCCAACTTCTCCATCAGCGCCGAATCGATCGATGGCCGCGACCTGTTGATGGTTTCGCACGCCGGCTTCACTCTGCTCGGCACCACCGACGACGACTTTTACGGCGACCTCGATTCGGTGGATGTGCTCGAAGACGAGGTCGACTATCTGCTGCAAGCCTTCGAGCGTGTGTTTCCGTCGATACGCGCCTACCGGCCGGTCCGGACGACGACTGGGGTGCGCCCGACGCTGTTCAAATGGAGACGCTACGAGGATGAGCTTTCGCGGCGATACGAGGTCATCGACCACGCAAAAGATGGCGCGGAGGGATTCGTGACCATCGCCGGCGGAAAGCTGTCGATGTACCGCCTGATGGCGGAGCAGACCTCGGACGTGGTCTGCCGCAAGCTGGGGCATCAAGCGCCCTGTGTCACGGCGACGCGTCCGCTTCCAGGCAACGAGTCGGACGTCGAGCCGGCTGCCGAGCTCGGCCGGCGCTCCGGAATCACCGCCCTCGCGGCGATGAAGCTGCAGACTCGACACGGGTCCAACGCCGGCGCCGTGTTGAAGGATTCTCGGTCGGGACGAATGATCTGCCGGTGCGAGCCCATCACCGAAGCCGAGCTCGCGCACGCGGCCCGTCACGAGCAGGTCCGTACGCTCCCTGATGCCTTCCGCCGCGTCGGATTGGCGGCCGGACCGTGCGCCGGCGCGGCTTGTGTGCTGCGCGCCGCCGGAGTCGTCGGTGGTGAGCTGGGATGGAGCTCGTCGCAGCGATTCGATGCCGCACGCGAGTTCGTTCGTGGCGCATGGTTGGGGCGCGCGCCAGTCCTCGGCCATTCCGGATGGGCGCAGGAAGAGCTCGCCATCGGCGCGTTCCGAGGTTTATCTAGCTAATGGCTCGCGCCGATTCGCTCGTGAAGCTCGCATTCGCCTACGGCGTGCACCTGACGCGAACGCGATTGACGCGCCCACGTTCGCAGCTCGCGACTCTTCTCGAAACATATGCGAACGACGGCATTCGCCCGCTGCTGCCTGAGGAACGGGAGCGGCACGCGCAGCTCATCGGCTGCATCAACTGCGGGGTGTGTGCGCTGGCAGCGGGGCGCGTCGGCAACGTGCGGCTCCCCGACCTGGCGTCTTCCTATATGCGCCTCTACGCGCGATTGGGTGAGGCAGCCTCCGACGTTGACGGAGATTCGCCCGATTTCGAAGCCGCCGCCGCGGCTTGCCCGGTCGGGGTTCCCCTGGGCGAGGTGGCGGCCATCGTCCGGCGGTTGGCCGCGGGCTGAGGCCTAGGTCCGACCCGCCAGGCGCCAACTCCGATCCGGATCAAAGGCGGCGGGCCTTGAAAACGATCCGGGTCGCCCACGGCCTGGGTGACTGCCCGCACCCCCAACGCCGCTCGGGGCGCCCCACCGAACGTATTCGGCGGCACGCTCTAGAGCGTAAGTGGTTGCGAGTCATCCACATTTTGTATACAGTCTGTGGAAATAACACTACATCTAGCGCCAATGGTCAATAGCCTGTTGCGCCCCCTTCGCCGCTGGCCAGCCCTGGAGGCCGCGCTCTCCCGCCTCGCGGGCCGGTTCACGACGTGGCCGTCGGACGAGTTCGGCCGCTTCATCAGGGCCTCCGTGACGAGCAGCGCCACGGGCGGTCCCGCGGCCCTTCCGCCGGCCGCCCGGCCCATGCGACCGCCGCCGCCCGTGTCGATCGCGCCCGCGACCTTTGAGATGCGCTTCATGAAGCTGCAGGCCGAGGGGCGATTCGACGAGATGTGGGAGATGCTCGCTGAGGATGCGCAGCGCGCGTGGGGTGGACGTGAGGCGTTCATCAAGGGCGTGCCGCGGCTTGGCGATGACATGGAGCTACTGGACATGCAGGTCGTAACGGTGACGGTGCTCGAGGGCTGGACCGATCGAGTGCATCAGCGCAGCTATCAGAACGTTGCGCAGATGGTGATGCGGTATCGCGTGAGGCAGAACTGGAGGGAGTGGACATTCGATCGCCAGGTGCATCTGATACCCGCGGCGGGCGGCTGGCGCACGCTGTGCTATCCCGCGAGATCCCAAGTGGGTAGCAGCGCCGGGAGCCGCTGATATAGTGGGTTGCAAGCCATGCTCGAGCAGACGGTCGAGGAGCAGGAACGTCACCTCCGCTGGCATCGCAGGCGGCGGCGTGCGATGACGCCTCGTCGTTTGCTGCAGGAGTCCGATGAGCTTCTCTTCTGGGTCGAGGAATGCCTCGTCAAGGAAGTTCGCATCGTGCCCGGTTGGTTGGTGGCGCGACTGATGGTCGTCCTCCGCCAGGCGCACACGGAATTGCCTGGTCGTCTCGGACGCGAACGCAGACCCGAGCAGGTCATGGAGATCATCTATGACGCACAGGCGGCACTCATGGAACAGGCGTGCCGGAGTCGCGGCCCGGCTGAGGTGATCCCACTTTTCGCAAGAGCGCGCGAGCGCCAGCTCGCAGAAGCCGCGACGGTCTAGTAACGCCTAAGCACCCGGACGCGTTGCGGGTCGACCTTCACCTTCACTCGCGTTACTCACATGACAGCCGGACATCGCTCGATGCGTTGATCGAGCGTGCCGGCGAGTGCGGGCTCAATCGCATCGCCCTCACCGACCACAACACCGTCGAGGGCGCGTTGGAGCTCGCGCGCCTCGCTCCGGAGCTCGCGATCGTTGGCGAGGAAGCCAAGACGCTCGAGGGTGAGGTCATCGGCCTGTTCATCACGCGGCGCGTGCCTCCGTTCCTCCGCCCGGAAGAGGCGATGGACCTGGTGCACGAGATGGGCGGTATCACATATGTGCCGCATCCGTTCGATCGCAACCGTTCTCACTTTCGCGCCGAGCGCATCGTCGAGCTGGCTGACCGAATCGACATCATCGAGGTGCACAACCCATGGTGCGAGCCCGCGGCCAATGCGGCGGCAGCGCGGCTTGCGGCCGAGCTCGACAAGGTCACCGCCACCGGATCTGACGCGCACGCGGTCAACGAGCTGGGACGAACCTGGATGGAGATCGAGAGCTACTCGAGCCCGCAGGACTTCCTGGACAAGCTCCGACATGCCCGACACGTCGTCACGGCGAGCAGCGGTATAGGCCGCCGTGCCTGACAAGCAACTTCTGGTCGCGGGTTCGATCGCGCTCGATACGCGCGATGGTCCCTTTGGCAAGGTCCAAGAAACGCTCGGAGGCTCGGCGGTCTACTTTGCGCTGGCCGCCAGCTTGATTGTGCCGGTCAAGGTCATCGCTCCCGTCGGCACCGACGGCGCCAAGCGCATCGCGCAGGCCTTCAGCGGCCGCGCCATCGACATCGAGCTGCTTCAGATCCTCGAGGCTCCGACGTATCGCTGGCGCGCGCACCAGGAGCACGGGCGCAACGTCGACCTGGGCAGCAGCGACAACATCTACGACAGCTGGACTCCCTCGGTGCCCGCGGGCTTCGACGGCTGGGCATTTGTGGGCTCCATGCGGCCAGACCGCCAGGCGCAGCTGGTGGAGATGCTGAGCGGCGCTGAGCTCCTGGCCGCCGACGCCATGCTGTCTTATGTCCAGGCCCGGCCTCCTGAAGCGAGGGATGTCCTGGCGAAGGCGGGTTGGTACTTCTGCAACCGGGAGGAATTCACTGCGCTCGGGGGCACGAACCCCGAGGATTTCCGCCGGCAGTGGTGGCTGAACGGCCTTGTCATCAAGGCGGGAGCACTCGGCCTGGCGGCCTACACGGAGTACGGGGTGGTTGGAATCCCAGCTCTCACAGACCGGCCTGCTGTGGACACAACCGGTGCGGGAGATGCACTGGCAGGTGGAATGCTTGCCCGCTGGTTAAGCACCGGCGGCCTCAACAGTGGTCTGCAGGATGCGCTTGCATGGGGCGTCGCCTGCGCATCGATCACCATCTCAGCAGTTGGAGTCAAAGGCATCGCGAAGGCCACGCGTAAGGAATTGGACGAGCGTGTGCGCGAGGTCGAGGATTGGCAGCGCCGAAAGTCGTGATCATCGCGGGCGACCTGGTGGAGCAAGACGTCGATGCCATCGTCAACGCGGCCAACAACGATCTGCTGCTCGGCGGAGGTGTTGCAGGCGCGATCCGCAGTCGCGGTGGTCCCGCGATTCAGCGCGAGTGCGATGCGCATGGACCCGTGAAAGTTGGGGATGCCGCCATCACGGGCGGGGGCGAGCTGAGTGCGCGTTACGTCATCCATGCAGCGAGCATGCATCTGGGTGGGCGCACGACGGCAGAGACGCTGCGCTCTTCGATGGATCATGTGTTTCGACTCGCGCGCGAGCATGGCGTGCGCACGATTGCGGTGCCGGCAGTGGGCACAGGCATCGCTGGCTTTCCGATGGATGAGTGCGCGCACGTCATGGCGGATTGTGTGGACCGAGCCGTCGCGGGAGGATGGCAGCCGGACGAAATCCGTTTCGTGCTCTTTGGCGACAGCACCCGCAGCACTTTCGAGGAGGCGTTTCGCGGTCGCGAAAAGTAGGCCAAAACCCCTTGTTTTTTCTCCATTTTGTTGCGCTTTGCGCACGATCAGCCTGAATTCAGTTTGAATTGGGGTTGAATACGGGTAAGACCGACCCCTAGAATGGGCGAGGCCCAACCCCGAAACGGATTTCTACCCGAGGATGGTGAATAGTTGGAAGGCTACTGTTTGAAGGACAAGCGCAAGGTCGAAATGAAGGACCCTCAGCCGATCACGATGAAGAATGGCAAGCCCGCAACGATGGGCGTCTGCCCGAACTGCGGCACCAAGATCTACCGGATCGGCAAGGCCGTCGCATAAATATTCGGATTACTTGTACGTAAAGGAATGGTGAAGAAGTGGAAGGCTACTGTTTGAAGGACAAGCGCAAGGTCGAGATGAAGGACCCTCACCCGATCACGATGAAGAATGGCAAGCCGGCGACGGTGGGCACATGCCCGCTGTGCGGCACCAAGATCTATCGGATTGGCAAGGCCGTCGCGTAACCCGACTTCTCTACGGACCGCTCCACGTGAGCGGTCCTTTTTTTTGATCAGGTGGTGATTGGGGGCTCGAGCGCCGCGAGCAAAACCTCAGTGGCCGAGACCGCCTCGTCGACGCCGAGGGCTTTGAAGATCTCGACGTTGGATGGATTGTTGACGCGAGCCACGGTTTTTTTCACCTTGAAGTGACGCTTGGCGACCTGGAGCGCGACGAGGTTATCCTCGTCGTCGGCGGTGACTGCGACGATCGCATCCGCGCGCTCGATACCTGTCTGCGATAGAAACTTCACCTCGCAGCCATCGCCTCGCATGACGATGCTCCCGAGCTGCGTCTCCAGCCAGTCGGCGCGACGTTGGTCTCTCTCGATGAGCGTCACCTCATGCCCGCGCTCCAACAGGTCGCGCGACATGTAGTAGCCGACGGTGCCGCCTCCGACGACGATCACATACATCGGCCGCTACTTCTCCATCAAGGTTTTCTCGATGTGCTTGGCGCCTTCGAGCGTCGGACAAATGGTGTGCAAGCCGAGCTTTTCGTAAGCATCCGCGCGTTCGGGATCGTAAATGCGGGCAACGACCCTCGGCACTTTGAAGATGTGCTTGGCGATCTGGGCGGCCATGATGTTGCGGTTGTCGCCTTCGGTCACGGCGACGAAGCCGTCGGCATCCTCGACGCCGGCGCGGCGCAGGACGTCAGCATCGGTGCCGTTGCCGACGACCTGGTTGCCCTTGAAGTCGTTGGTGAGCACGCCTCGCGAGGCCGCGCGCGAGAACTGGTTGGGGTCTCTGTCGATGATGACGACCTCGTGGCCAGACCTGTCCATGTCCGCCGCAACCTGAGATCCGACACGGCCGCAGCCGACGATGAGGACCTTCAAAGCCCGTTGATTATAGGGACGCCACTCCGGCGCCCCAGTATGGCTCTTGTTAGGATGTGGCCCGGTGCGCTTCCCCTTCACTTTCATGGGTGTGATGGCGCTGGGAATCGCCGCATGGGTGGCCTTCTACCTGGCCGGGCACCGGGGTCTGGACCCGTTCTCCGAGGGCATCGCCGTGCTGACGGCGGTGATCTCCTTCGGCTTCGGGGCGTACGTCTTGATCAGGCGCGTGCGCCGAGGGCCCCAGCACTGATGGCAGACCATTCCCACCCACCGACCGCGAAGAAGGTGCTGGTGGCGGTCGGGGGTCAGAGCATCGACACCGAGACGGTCCGCCTCGCTTGCCGGATGACGGATCCTGCCGGCGGGCGGCTTTATGGGGTGCACATCATCGAGGTGATTCGGGCGCTCCCCCTGGGCGCTGTCCTCGATGACGTGGTCGAGCGCGGAGAGAAGATCCTGGACGAGGTCGAGCAGCTGGCCTCAGAGTCTGGGCTGCCGGTGGAGACCGAGCTGGTGCAGGCTCGGGATACCGGGCCGGCGCTGGTCGACGAGGCGGTGGAGTGGGGGGCGGATCTGATCGTCATGGGGCTGCCGTACAAGCGACGGTTCGGCGAGTTCAACCTGGGCAAGACGGTGCCGTATGTGCTTAAGAACGCAACGTGCCGGGTGATGCTGTTCCGCGAGCACCGCGAGCACTCCAGCTGAGCCGGAGGTAGCCACCGCCCCCCGGCTGCTCCGTCCTGCCCTCTCTCCGCCCCCCAGCCCCCTTTGCGGGCCCTCCCTTCCCAGTCGGCTCCCTCCCCAGCCGACCGACCGTAACCCACCTTACAGCCGTTTCAAGCCTCCTCAAACCTAGCTTGTTAAGGTCACCCGACATGGCCCACGCGACGAAGGAACGACCCCACTATCTCCAGCGCCTTTGGGCCGAGCTCGGGCGGATGGGAGGAGAGCACGACGCCTTCATTAAAGTCATCATCGTCGAGCGAATCGTCAAGTCACTTGTCCTCATCGCCCTCGCCATCGGCCTGATCTTCGCCGGCAGGAGCGGCCTCCTGACCCAGTGGGCCGACTACGCGCAAGACCAGCTGAACCTCAACGCCGACAACAACGTGATCGAGCAGATCCTGTTCCGGCTGCTCGCCTACATCGGCACCTTCACCCACACCACGGCGCTTGCCATCGGCGTGATCGCCTACGCCATCCTCGAAGGCACCGAGGGTGTTGGACTGGCGATGCGGCGCCGCTGGGCGGAATACCTGACTGTGATCGCGACCGGAATCTTGATTCCTTACGAGGCCTACGAGGTGATCCACCGGGCGACGCTGTTCAAGGTCGGCGCGCTGCTACTGAACGTTGCTGTGGTGGGCTACCTGGCCTATCGAAAGCGCCTTTTTGTCGGCGTCTGATGCCGGCGTGAGCCACGGGCTTGGAAAGCCCGCACGATGGATTACGTATCGGGCGAGAGCAGCCAGTGTTTCCAGTCCGTAGACGGTCGAAGTTCGAAAGCTCACCGAACTGGCATCCGCGTGGTACTTCCCAATCGCGGGCACCTCTCCGATCTTGAAGCCGAAAGTTGCGGCCTGGATCAATACCTGCGTGTCGAACACGAAGTCGTTGCTGTTCTCGAGGAAAGGAATCGCCTCGAGGAACCGACGCGAATAGGCCCGATAGCCGGTGTGGTATTCGGAAAGGTTCAAGCCAAGGACGCGATTCTCCGCCGCGGTCAGGAAACGGTTGCCGAGCCGCTTCCACCAGGGCATGCCTGCCTTCGCAGGGTCCAGCCCAAGCCAGCGAGAGCCAAGGACGATGTCCGCCTCGCCGGCCTCGATCACGCGGCACAGGTTGGGGATGATGGCCGGGTCGTACTGGCCGTCGGGATGGAGCATGACCACCACGTCCGCTCCCATCGCAAGGGCGTGCCTGTAGCAGGTCTTCTGATTGCCCCCATAGCCCAGGTTGTGCTGGTGCCTGATGACGTCGAGGCGCAGCGCTGTGGCCACGCTCACTGTGGCGTCAGCGCTGGCGTCGTCGACCAGTAGGATCCGGTCGGCCTGGCCGGCGGGGATGTCACCGACTACTTCCACCAATGTCTTGGCGGCCCGATATGCCGGCAGCACGATGACCCTCTGCGGGCGCGGTCCGCTCCAACGCAGCTCGCCCAAGGGGATGGGATCAGGTCGCACCGCCATCCGCTCC
>DMCH01000012.1:0-7498 GCA_003446775.1 Chloroflexota bacterium | reverse complement strand
ATATGCGAAGACGAGGACGAGCGCGGCCACGCGAGGCCACCGCAGCTTGCCGGCCAGCGCTAGGTCGGCGAGGGCGAATCCAGGAATCACCAGCAGGGCCAGGTCGTGAATGTTCTGATGGGGGCTCAAGACCAGGGAAGCCGCGATGGCGAGGGCGAAGTCGAGGCGCGGTTTGTCGGGGCGCCAGCTCAAGGACAGTGCGACCAGGGCCAGAAGGATGACCAGAATGCCCAGCGCCACACCCTTGCCACCGCCTGGCACCGCTTCCAGCACGTTGCGGAGCGAATAGACCGCGGTGTCGGTGTAGACGATCTGGCCGTTGGTGGGCAGCGATCCCCCGATCGCCCATTGGCCTACCGCGTTCACGTAACCGAGCACCGGACCCAACCCGAACCCGGCCACAGAGACGGCTCCCAGGGCGGCAATCACCGCCCCGAAGCCGGCGAGGGCGCGCCACGAACGCCGGGCGATGAACAGAACGGGCACGAGCAGGAGCAGCTGTGGCTTGGCGAGAGCCAGCCCGGTGAAGATGCCGGCCCAGCCCGGCCGGCCTCGCGCCCAGGCGGTGTAGGCGGCCGCGAGCGGGACCAGCACAACCAGGTCCGACTGGCCCTGCAGCACCGTGACGAAGAGCGGAAAGAAGCCCCCGACCAGTGCAGCTGCCACCATCGCTGCGCGCCCGTGGATCCGCTCGCTGCTGCGCACCAGCAGCACGATCAGAGCTCCGAGGAGGATGACATTCACGGCCGCCATCGCGTAATAGGCCGTGCGGTAATCGAGGAATGCGAGCGGCGCGATCAGAAGGGTGTAGTAGGGCGGGTGGAAGTACGGAAGGACGACGAATCGATCAGGGGAATTGGGGATGACCTGCAGCTCGTATTGCCTCTGCAGCGCCAGGTCGTAGACCGCCGAGCCACCCTTGAGGACGTACAGCTTCGCACCCGAGTAGAAGGAGTAGAAGTCGGGGCCCTGCAAGTTGCCGCGAACAAAAGTGAACCAGTAACCGGCCCAGAAGAACAATGACCCGAGGCCCGCGCCGGTAGCCGCCGCGTAACCCATGCGGGCCCACCGCAGGGAAGCCCAGCGGCTCATCGCCCCGTTTCGAGTCGAAGCGCGAATCGTTCGGGTAGCTTGGCCTTCCTGATCGCCCGCTGGGCACCCTTGATGTCGTAGCGGACGCGCCGAAACTCGAAGGTCTCGTTGTCCACGTCCCAGACGCCGTAGCTGGCCAGCGGGCTTCCGTCGCGCGGCTGGCCGACGCTGCCAGGGTTGACCAGGGCGGGGCCCTTGAGCGGGATCGTGTCGACGCGATATTCGTGCGTCACCTGGCCCTCAGCGAGCCCGAATATGCCTGGGACGTGGGTGTGCCCGTGGAAACAAACCCCGCCGTTGAGCACCTCTAGATTGGCGAAGGCAACCCCGGTGTCGAGGACATACTCGTAGATGTGATCGCGGGGGCTGGCATGAACGAACAGCACGTCGTGCTCAACGTGGCTATCCGGCAATCCTCGCAACCACTCGATTCGCTCGTCGCCGATCGTGTCCACCGTCCAGCGCACAACTGCGGCGGCATCGTCGTTGAACCATTCGAGGATCTCAGGGTCGGTGCAGGCGCGGTCGTGATTGCCGACAAGGGTGAGCCACCCCCGCCTGGTGACCTCGTCGATACAGTGCTTGGGGTCGCCTCCATATCCGACGACGTCGCCCAGGCATAGCGTTTCATCCGTCGGCGGACAGTCGCGGAGCACCGCTTCCAGCGCCTGCCAGTTGGCATGGATGTCCGACAGGATCGCGACCTTCAAGCGGGCTTCTCGTAGAGCCGCGGGTAGATGTGATCGAACAGGATGCGCAGCGTCGCGGCGAGCGGAACGGCCACGAACATGCCCAGGATGCCGGCCCAGTTGAAGCCGGCGATGAAGGCGACGATGATCAGGACCGGCGGCAGCTTCACAGCGTCGCCCATGACCTTGGGGTAGACGAAGTTGAGGATGACGTTGGAGATGACGAAGTAGGCGATTGCGACCAACAGCGCCTTGATCGGCGCCGCGGCCAGACCAACGAGAATCGCCGGCACCGCCCCGATGAACGGGCCGATATATGGGATCAGCGCGGTGATGCCCGCGATGAGGCCGAGAGCGACAGGATCGGCCAAGCCCAACACCCAGCAGGCTATACCGGAGAGGATTCCGATCATCCCGGCGATGATCAGCTGGCCGCGCATGTACGCGTACAGCATCTTGCGGATGCGGCGCCAGATCTGGTCGAAGTCGGTGCGGTAGTCGGGGGGCACGAACCGCCGCAGCACTCGCTTGATGGAGGCGGCGTCGAGCGCAAGAAGGAAGGCGACGATGAACGTGAGCAGGATCTGGAGCAGTGTTGTTAACGCTGTGAGGCCGATGCTCACAGCATTGCCAAATTGACCGAGCAGAAATTCACGCGTGTGCGAGTTGATGCTGTCGGTCGCTGCCTTGATGTCGATCTTGAAGCCGAAGATCTCCACTGGGGAGCCCTGCAGGCTGTTAATGCGGTCCTGCGCTGCCGCCGCGAGACCTGGAGCCTGGCGCTGCAGCTGCGCGACCTCGCTAACGCCGAGCGGAACGACCAGTAGAACCAATCCGGCTAGGGCGAGGATGATGACCAGAAACATCACTCCGATCGCCGCGGCGCGTGGGAGACCGAGACCCATCAGGCGCACGACGCCAGGCTGGATCAGGAAGGCGATGGCGGCTCCGAGGACGAACGCGCCGAGGAAGTCGCGTAGGAGATAGAGGACGATGATCGCGATCGTGAGCGCGGCGAAGCCGAACGCGACCTGCAGATAGCGTCGCCTGCGCTTGGGATCGAGAGACCACGCCGATATGCCGACTGCGGTTAATGGAGTCGGTTCTTCAGGCTCGCTTTCGGGGGCGCTGCCTCTCGCGCGGCTGGGGGGACGAACGTTACGCAATCAGCGCAGTATGACGATGAAGAGCGCCATCAGAACCGCTTTACAGCGGCGTTAAGTGACCTGGCCAGGGCCGTGCGTCGCGGCCGCCCGGACCTGGGCTTCTTCGTAAGCAGCGCCGTGGATCGGGTTCACGGTGCTGCGGCCCGCAGCCAGAGCGTACAGGGCCAGCAACACAAGTCCGACCCCAAGAACGCCGTAGGCCGCATATGGACCGGACTGTGCTGTGATCAAGCCGCCTGCAGCAAAGCCTGCGAGGCTAGCGGTTTGCACCAGACCGAATCTTGTTGCCATTACGCTGCCGCGGTTCGATGCGTCGGCGGCCTCCATCAGAGCCGTCTGAGTCGCCACCGTGTAAATCGAATTACCAATTGAAGCCAAGAAAAGAAATGTCGCGATGACAATCACTTGCGGCCCCATTGCTATCGCCAGGGAGAACACTCCAGTTAGAAGTAGGCCCGCGCCAACCGTGCGCATGCTGCCGATCGCAACGACTCTACCAACTGCGATGGAACCAACAAAGATGCCCACCGAGAGCACGGCTTCGAGCATTGAATATGACTGACCGCCATTGACCGAAACCTTGTAGGCGAGAGCAAGCAACGCGGGGAACGAAATCGGGATTAGAAACGCCGCGAGCGCGCCGATCACCAGCTGCGGTCGAGCAGACGCAATGGCCCACGTTCGCTTCAGCGCGCCCGAGACTCGCGCCCCCACCGTGCCTCCACCCAGACTGGGGATACCGAGCACAATCGTGGCTGCAAGCGCAAAGGTGGCCGCATCGGCCAAGAACAGGACCATGAGTGACTGCGACAAGCTCAGGATGGCCCCCGCCACCGCGAAACCAATCGCACCCGCAAGCATCGTTGTGCCCACCACGAGCGCATTCGCCTTTCCAATCTGGCCGGCGGGCACGAGGCCGGGGATTGCCGCTTGACGAGCTGGCTGCACCACCGCATTGATCGACGCCAAGACGAACAACACCGGGATGATCAGCCACCATCGCGAGCCGGTAGGCCCGACCGCTCTATCAACCTGGGTCAATGCAGGCGTAGCCACAAGGATCGCGGCTCGAAGCAATTCCAATGTAACGATGAGTGGTTTGCGAGGCAACTTGTCAGCTAGACCACCGAGCACGCTGCTCATAGCCATTGTCGCGAGCGCCTGTGCGATGAAGGCGAGTGCCACTATGCGAGCGTCGTGATTTGTGGCGGTATAAATCAATACCAACGTAGCCACCTGTGTCAGCGGGTCGCCAATCGACGATATCCCAATCGCCGTGAGTAAGCTGCTGAACCAGGGGTTCGCCCGCAGGACGCGCAAGCTGCTAATGCGGCGCGGCACCTCGGATCGGTTTGCGAGGTCGAGCGGCTTGAGGCCGTGAATCTCGCGTAGCGCATCGACCACATTGGGGTCGTACCAGTGATCGGCTCGACGACTGATGTCCTCGACTCCTTCGATCGGCGTCATCAAGGATTGCCGATAGAGACGCGGTCCGGTGATGGTGTCGAACGAGTCGGCGACCGACAAAATTCGGGCCCCGAAGGGGATCACGTCACCTCTAAGTCCCTCTGGATAACCAGAACCGTCCCAGCGCTCATGGTGGTGTCGGACTAGCGGCGCAACCTCGGCCAGGGCGGAGTGCTGGGCGATCATGTCAGCCCCAATGTCAGGGTGCCGCCGCATGACCTCCCATTCCTCTTCTGTCAACGGACCTGGCTTGTTGAGAATGTCGTCGCGAACTCCGATCTTGCCGAGGTCGTGCAAAGAGCCGGCGGTTCGGATGAGCTCGCACTCTCGGTCACCCAATTCGAGTTGCTCGCCCAGTTTCGCGGCAAGCTCAGAGACGCGAATCGAGTGCGACTCGGTGTAACGATCCCGTGCGTCTAGGGCCTGAGCGGCGAGGTCTAGGGTTTGGTCTTTCAGTTCCCCCTGGCGTTGGGCATCGGCAACATTACCGCGGACAGCCAGGATGAATGCGAACAGACCTGGAGCCATGATGTAGCCAACCGGAGTTTGGAGCAGCAGATAGAGAATCCCGCCAGCAAAACTCAGTGCCAAGGTTGCCATAAGAGTCGAGAGTCCTACATTCTCGAAGAGCGTCGTCCAGACTGACGATCGCGCTACGAAGGACATTCCTAACGCGGTCATGCAGTAGTTGAGACCAATCGCTGCCACCACATACACCGCAGTACGGACGGGAAGCGCCCACCAACTCCCTTGACCGATCGATGCCACTGCAATCGATGGCACCACGTGTGCAATTGCATACATGGCGCGATTGAAGAGGAAAGCCCACCAAGTGATGGTTCGCCCGGGCACTCTGCCGTCGAACATCGCCAGCCACGCGACGATACCCACGCCCGCTCCAGGCGAGAACAGACCTGTTGCCACCAACAACGGGTCGATAACCACCTGCCGACCTGAGCGCCAGGCAATCGGCCGAAGGGCGGCTATCTGGGTTCCTATTCCGAGATATAGGAGGGTCGGAGCTGCCCAAGGGTCGATTGGCCGAATGACCCATGCAAGCGGAACGATTCCGATGCCAATAACGATTACGGAAGCGAGATAGATCCGAGCCGGCCACGCTAGCGATGTGAACCGTTGCAAGACGGTCGAATTCTAGACTTTAGGGTGGCTATCCCTCGTACGCTAGCAGAGCCACTTTGGGTTGTTCCTAGAAGGTCCAGCCACCGACCACACGAGATCTGGTTCCGTTCCGAAGCAGACGCTTGAACATACGCACCATTAGAGATTTCCCCCCTGTCTTCCTAGATTTCCGAGGTCCGCAGCGACCATGTCATGCCAACTAAGTCTCGGTACTAGGACCTCGGTTGGGTATCGTGAATTCCCCTTATCCGGCCTCATGTGGATCAATGGCTCCGCCCATGGAAAACCATGAGCAAGAACTGGGATCTAGAGATCGCCCAGCGTGATGATTCCTACCTTCAGGGCAGTACTCACCGCCTCACCCCGGTTGGCGGCGTTTAGCTTCCGGAACAGATTGTGGAGATGGGTCTCGACGGACGGTGCCCGGAGGCCGAGCTGCTGAGCCAGCCTTTTGGTCGGGACGCCCTTGGCGATGCCTCGTAGGATTTGCATCTCCCGGGATGTCAGCGCTACGGTGCCGGCGCCTTGGGATAGAGGGGTCTGTTCGGTTACACGCCGGAGAACGTCCGGGATCATCTTCCGAGGCACTGGGCTCTCACTGCGGACGGCTGACCAGAGCGCCCGCTGTAGCTCCGCCGGCCCTACGTCTTTGAGAACGTAACCCGAGCAGCCGGCCCGCATCATTCGTAAGAGATCGTCGCTGGACTCCGATACAGTCCAGGCTATGACTTTCACGTGGGGGTACTGCGCCATGATCTCGGTAGTCGTCGCAGCTCCGTCCATGCCGGGCATGTGGACGTCCATCAAAACCAGGTCTGGCTTGAACCTGCCCATCGCCTGGAGTGCCTCGGCTCCGGACGACGCCTCGCCAACAAGACGCAGGCCGGTCGCGGTGCCGAGCATCGTTCGGGCGGCAGCGCGCGGGAGCACACTGTCGTCGACGACGAGCACCCGATACTCCTTACGGTCCGACGCAGCCTTCGCGATGCGCGCAGCTTAACAAGAAGATATTGAACAGGTCGCACGCCCTGGCGGGGTTCTTGGCGCTCCTTGGCTTGGGAATCGTCGGCCTCAATCTTCTAGCGCGCCAGCTCGGCAACGATGCCCCTGACGATTTAGGCAAACTCCTCTTTCTACTGTTTGCAGGCGCGCTGCTGAACATGTCGGAGGTTCGGATTGATCGCGGCCGTTTGACGCTCACGGGCATCGTGTGCGGAACGGCTGCCGTTCTCTTGAATCCGCTCCACGCAACCCTGGTGGGGCTTGGATCGTCGGTCGGCTTGGCTCGGCGCGGACCAAGTCCGATTGCCGTGAACGCAATCGTCTCGGCTTGGATCGCCTGCTTTGGATCGGTAGTGGCGGCTCAACTTCATGTTGGAGGTGCGCTGCCACCTGGTTCTCGAGTACTGGCGATTGTTGCAACTAGTGCAGCCAACTTGCTGACAGTTGCTTTAGCGCTATCCGTGCGCACAGGCGAGTCTCCAAGGAGCATCGTGCGCCACAACTTTACATCGTCGTTCTATTTTGCCTTCGGTTACTTTGCGTTGGCCGCCCTGCTTCTCAGCTACGTTCTTGACGGTTCGTTGCTTGGATTCTTACTTGCCACGATCGTTTGTGTACTCTCCCTCGCCCTCACCGACACCATCGCCGGCAGGCGCGTGCGCAGAGTCCTGGAGTCCGAGCTCTCCGACGCCGACCGCCACCTCTTCCACAGCCGTGCAGTCGAGGGAGTCGTGCACAACCTAAGGAACCACATGGCCAACGCCTTGGGCTATCTACGCGAGATCGACACGCGCCGCCTCGACCCAGTCGACCGCGAAAGCTTTGAGACCGCGACTGCGGCCGCCAATGACGCCGTCACCGTTCTCAGTAGTCTGTCTCAGGGTGCTACGCCCCGCGTGACTTACGCCATCGACCCGGTCGACCTCAACGAGCTCGTGACTC
>DMCH01000178.1 GCA_003446775.1 Chloroflexota bacterium | reverse complement strand
TATAAGGAATAGCGACACCCACTCTGCGGTTGAAGATCTCGCGAGGCAGGTGTATCTAGACTGGCAGTACTGATGGCGGAAAGTCCCGCTCGAACTGCCTTCGCGGAAGAGGCATTGACACATCTAGACACGCTGTACCGGGGTGCGCTCCGGCTGACGCGCGACCCCGATTCGGCGCAGGACCTGGTCCAGGAAGCCTACCTGCGCGCTCTGCGCTACCAGCACAGCTACCAGGCGGGCACGAACATGAAGGCCTGGCTGTTCGCGATCATGCGCAACCTCTTCTGGGACCGCTTCAAGGGCTCCCGGAAGGAGGACGTCAGCCTCGACGACGTCGGCGAGTTCGTCCTCTACGAGAAGCTGCGCGACGAAGGCGCCAAGCCGGAGGCGGACGTCCTCGACAAGCTGGCCGCCTCGGAGGTCGTCGCGGCGGTCGAGAAGCTGCCACCCCTGCACCGGGAGGTGGTGCTGCTGGTCGACGTCGAAGGCTTCTCGTACAAGGATGCGGCGCAGACGCTGGGCGTGCCCATCGGCACCGTCATGTCCAGGCTGCACCGGGCCCGGCAGCAGCTGCAGAAATCCCTCTATGAGTACGCGGTCGAATCCGGTATCGTGCGCGCCAACGGCACCAAGGAGGTGCTCAACAATGAATTGCACTGACTGTAGCGAGAAGCTGGACAGCTACCTGGATCGGGAGCTCAGCAACACCGAGATGCTGGAGTTGCAGCTGCATCTGGAGGGCTGTCCCCCCTGCGCCGACAACTATGAGTTCCAGGCCAGCATGAAGCGGCTCGTCAAGGTTTGTTGCGAGCAAGACAAGGCCCCCGAAGCCTTCCGCGAGAAGCTCCGCCAGATCCTCAGCTAAGTTTCCCCTCTCCCCTAAGGGGAGAGGGTTAGGGAGAGGGGCGTGAGTTCCCAACATCAAATCGAAGCCGCCCGGCTCTATGTAGTCACCCCTGATCGCACCCCGGCGCAGGTCATCGCACTAGCGCGGGCGGTGCTGCGCGGTGGCGCGGACGTGCTCCAGCTTCGCCACAAGACCCTCCCACGCGGCGAGCTGCTCGAGCTGGCCTTGAAGCTGCGCGACCTTACGAGGGCAGCGGGGGCCCTGTTCATCGTCAACGACCACGTCGACATCGCGCTGATCGCCGCAGCCGACGGAGTGCACCTGGGCCCCGACGACCTGAGCATCGGCGCGGCCCGCCGGCTCGCCCCTGAGGGCTTCCTCATCGGCGCATCGGCGTCCAAGCCTGACACCGCCAGGTCGTTCGTGAGCGCCGGCGCGGACTACGTCGGCAGCGGCCCGGCCTTCGCAACGCCGGTGAAGAAGGAGAAGGGCGTAATCGGTCCGGCCGGTGTGGCGGCGGTGGCGGCGGAGGTCCACGTGCCGGTGTTTGCGATCGGCGGCATCGAGGAGGCGAACGTCGCCCAGCTCACCGCGCTGGGGCTGCATCGCGTCTGCGCCATCCGGGCGCTCGCAGATGCACCCGACCCCGAAAAAGCTGCGCGCCGCCTGCGTGCGATGCTGAGCGCGCAATGAAGATTGGAGGCCTCGGTGAAAGCGAGCTGCTGCGCAGGATCCTCCCTTACCTGACGACAACCGGATACGCGGTGGTTGCGGGTGAGGATGACGCGGCGGTCTGGCCGAGCCTCGACCCTGACTACCCTGAGGACTACGTGGTCGCCAGCTGCGACACGTCGGTCGAGGGAGTCCATTTCGACCTTTCGTGGATGACCGCGGCGGACGCAGGCCACCGCGCCCTCGCACTGGCCCTGGGTGACCTCGCCGCCAAAGGCGCCCACCCCAAGTACGCCCTGGTGGCGCTGGCAGCCCCGAAATCGTGGTCCGTGGAAACCGTCACGGGGCTGTATGAGGGCATCCGAAGGCTGGCTGATCGTTTTGACATTGCCATCGCGGGCGGGGACACCACCGCCATCGACGGACCCGGCGTGCTGACTCTGACGGTCCTTGGGACGACGAGTCTCGTGCCATTGGCCCGCTCACACGTTCGGCCCGGATGGGTCGTTGGCGTCACGGGCCCACTCGGCGCCGCCGCGGTTGCGTTGCGCGAGCGGCGCGTCATTCTCCTGGAGCCGAAGTTCGAGGAGGGCAGCCTGCTGAACCAGGCTGAGCTGAGCTGCGGCGACATCTCGGACGGGCTGGTTCGCGAGATGGAGAAATATGCCGCAGCGTCCGGGGTAGGATGCGTGATTCGTGCCGCGGACGTGCCGGTGGCTGCGGGAGCGACGATCGAGGATGCACTGGCGAGTGGGGAAGAGGCCGAGCTGGTGTGCGTCGGCCCCGAGGACAAGATGATCCACGCCGGCGTGCGGCCGATCGGCGTGATGACAGTTGATCCAAAGGTTCGCGTCATCGGCGCGGACGGTCGTGATGTCGACCTGGAGGTCCGTGGCTACGACCACTTCGCGTGAGACCTCGTCGCCCGAGGAGACAGAGGCCGCCGGCGAGGAGCTGGGCCGGCGCCTGCGCCAGGGCGACCTGGTCCTCCTGAGGGGAGAGCTCGGCGCGGGCAAGACCACGTTCGTGCGCGGGGTCGCCCGAGGCAGCGGGTCGGCCGCGCCGGTGGCCAGTCCGACCTTCCAGCTGGTCCGAATCTATCCCGGCCGCCTGCAGCTCGCCCACGTCGACCTGTACCGGCTCGAAAAGGGCGACGAGCTTCGCGACCTCGGCCTCGACGAGCTGCTGGA
>DMCH01000005.1 GCA_003446775.1 Chloroflexota bacterium | reverse complement strand
GTTGCGGCAGAACACCACGTCTGCCTTGGGCATGAGCGAGGCAGTGTCAGCACGCGCGAGGTTGTGGTGGGTGATGTGCACGTAGCGTCGAATGAATTGAGCGATCTCATAGCCGCCTGGAATCGGCGTCAGATAACGACTCTGGCGCTCTGGCGACAACCCCCGCAGCTCACCAGCCGCGTATCGCGCAATCTCGGTTCGCGCGAGGGCGCGGAACGAGACATCGGTGGCGACAACCTTCCAGTTGTGACGGCCGGTTTCATCGATGAGCATGGCCAGGCTGTACGGTTCCTGGCCGTTTCCACATCCGGCACTCCAAACGGTGTGGGGTGCGCCGCTGGCTTTGCGGACGATGTCGGAGAGCGCCGCGAACTGAGCGGGGTCCCTGAAGAAGGCGCTGTGCTGAACGGTGACCCGGTCCAGAAGATCGTCAAACGCTGCGGGCTGGCTGTCGAGCATGTCGACGTAAGCGGGTACTGCAATCCCTGCGAGGTCCGCGCTTTCCGCGAGCAGCCTCTCGAGCCGGGCACGGCTAGCCGGCTCTGCTTTGAGTCCTGCTCGCGAGCGCAGGAGCTGTGTCGCGTGATCGACCGGATTCACGCTGGCCTCGGCATCGCGGCCTCGTCGGGCCGGCCGCTTCTGCTCGATGCGAGCGCGCCGTTGTGGCGGTGCGGTGCTGCCCCCGCTGTCCGACCCAACAGTCGCGACACCGCGCTGAGCAGGCCCACCTCGTCGAACGAGGTCTTGACGATGTAGGCGTCCGCGCCTGCGTCGAGGCCGCGCTGGTGGTCCTCGTCGCTCCCATGCGAGGAAACGATCAGAACCGGAATATTGGCCAGGCGGGGATGCCGTCTGATGCTTTTAATCAGCTGGAGGCCGTCGAGTTTGGGCATCTCCACGTCAGTCACCACCAGGTCGGCGGGTAGTTCGGCCAGCATGCCGAGCGCCTCGGCTCCGTCGCTGGCGGTGCGCACCGCGTAGCCTCCCCGTTCCAGTATTGAACGCTGGAGCTCGCGCACCATCAGGGCGTCATCGACAACCATCACGTTGAGTTGCGGCGGGGGCACCGCGGGCTTGTCGGTGGACTCGGACGCAATGGTGACGGAGGCCGCGCGCGTTAGAAGGTTCGGAACGTCGAGCACCAGCAGGATCGTGCCGTTCGGCTCGATGCTGGCCCCGCTCACGGACTCGAGATCGCGAAGGCGGCCTGTCAAGCCCCGGACCACCACGTCTCGCTTCTGCAGCACGGTCTCGACCTGAAATGCATGCGAGCTGTCCGCCGTGCCGAGGAGGACCCATGGCCCTCCTTCGGCGGAGGGCAGACCGAGAAGCGCGCCGAGGTCGGAAACTGGAATCGCGCGGCCGTCCACGACGGCCAGTTGCCGTCCGCTCACGACCTGGACGTGCTGGGCCTCTAGCATGCGGACGATCCCCTGCAGCGGCAGCGCGAACGACTGGCCGGATATGGAAACGATGAGGCAGGGAACGACCGTGAGGGTGATGGGTACGACAATCCGGAACTCGGCCCCCAGGCCGGGATGGTTGACAACCTGGACCGTGCCGTGGATGGCCGCGACGGCCGTGGCCACGACATCGAGTCCGACGCCTCGACCCGAGTCCTCGGTCAGAACTTTGGCGGTCGAGATGCCAGAACGGAAGATCAGGTGCAGCGAGTCTTCTTCGTTGAGGGCGCTGACGTCGACGCCGGCCTTGGCCGCGGAAGCGCGCACGGCGGCCACGTTGATGCCGGCGCCATCGTCGCTGATCGAGATCACGACCTTGGATCCGACCTGCGCCGCATGGAACCCGACCACGGCCTGCGTCGTCTTGCCCGCCGCAAGCCGCACTTCGGGCATCTCGACGCCGTGCCCGACCGAATTCCGCACCAGGTGAAGAAGAGGCGATACGAGCTGCTCGAGCACCCCTCTGTCGACCTCGACGTCTTCACCGGTCACCTCCCAGCGCACGTCCTTGCCGGCGGCTCGCGCTACGTCGCGGACCGTCCGATGGAGGATGGGTTCGAGCGTGCCGACCGGCACCATGCGGGTGCGCTCCGTGACCTCCTGGAGCTGGTTGATCACCTTTGTCAGCTCGCGATACTCGGTGACGGCGTCCGGGTCCCGATGCAGCTCGGAACCGAATGCGTGGCCGACCCTCAGCTGGGCGGCCGAGGCCTCGCCGACCAGCCGGTTCAGCTCGTCGATCCGGGCCACGGGCACCTCGAGAGTCGCCGCGCCCGGTTGCTTCCGATCCAGATGCGCTGCCTGTGCTGGCGGAACCGGAGCAGCGGGCGCGGGTGCCGGCGCGGGCGGTTGGGGAGGAGATGGCCTCCCCACTTGTGGGGAGGCTCCCTCCCGCGCCTGCGGCGCGGGGACCCCAGTGGACGCCGCGGTCGGGTGGGGAAGGATCTCTTCCAATGTAGTTGGGGTGAGCGACGGTCGTGCTGGCGGAATCGCCGCTGCGGCGGGCATCGCGGCAGGCTGCGGCGTCAATGCCTGAGGAGAAACCGCTGGTTTGCTCTCGACCACCGCAACAGACACGGGGGAGGTCGGCAGCAGGCGCTCCAGCGCAGCCTCATCGCTGGCGTCCTGATCGCCGCTCGATGGGCTCGCGATGAGGCGGCCCATGCCGTCGAGAACGAGGAGCATCGCGTCCGTGAGCTCCGGACTCGACCGGCGCGTCCCGGCCCGCAGCTCGACGAGCAGGTCCTCCAGTCGGTGGGCGAGCCGGCTCACGCGCATCATGCCGACCATGCCGGCTGCTCCCTTCATGGTGTGCGCTTCGCGAAAGATTCCATCGATCGCGGCCTGATCGTCCGGCGCCGACTCGAGCGCGAGCAGACCGGAGGCGATCCGCTGGAGGTGGCCCTTGGCCTCCTCGACGAACAGCGGCCGGAACTCGTCCTCTAGCTCGCCCATTTCAAATCCAGCCGGTTCTTGACCAGCTCCTCGACATCGACGAGCACCACCAGGCGTCCGCCGTGGCTGTATACGCCCAGCTCACCTGGCTGGGTGCCGGAGCCGACCGGCTCTTCGAAGTCGGCGGCGGTCGGCAGCTCCTCAGCGGCCAGCGCCACCACGTCCTTCTCGCCGTTCACCAGGACGGCGAAGGGCGGATCGCTGAGGGCGCCAGTCGCAGTCATCACACCGGTGTCGAGCAGCGGAACGATCTCTCCCCGCACGTTGACCACGCCGAGCAGGCCTGACGGCGAGAGCGGGACGCGCGTCACCACCGGATGGCGCAGCACTTGAAGCACCGTCGCCATTGGCACAGCGAAGTAGGCGGCGTTGACCGCCAGCACGAGCACGCGCATCACCTGGTCACCTCTGCAGCCGACTTGACTTCCTGACCGGCAGCCGCCATCGCACGGCACCGGTCCGTGATGAGTTGAACTGCAAGTTGGACCCGCTCAATGGCCGCGTGTTGGTTCATTACGGCCGGCTGGACTTTGCCGCTGACGTCGGCCATCACCTGCGTCATGCCCATCCAGCGGTCCAGCTGCTGGCCGCGCCTCTCGATCGCCAGGACCGCCTCTCCGCTGGTCACCTTCGCGCCTTCGGCGAGGTTGGAGATCTGCGCGGCGGCAGCCTTGGAACGCTCGGCGAGCCGGCGCACCTCGTCGGCGACGACCGCAAATCCACGACCGGCCTCTCCCGCGCGCGCTGCTTCGATGGCCGCATTAAGCGCAAGCAGCGCGGTCTGGTCGGCGATGTCGTTGAGGATCCCGATCACTCCCTGGATCTCATCGACGCGCCTTGAGTTCGCCATCGTCCGGTCGCTCGAGGCCTGCAGGTCCGTCCGAGTGCGCTGGATGTTTGCTCGCAGCTCGTCGGCCTGGACGACGACGCTCCCGACCGTCTCCGCGATCGAGGTGCAGGCGGTTGCCAGCGCCTGCAGCTCGACCGACGTCTCGGCCGCAGCCTGAGTCTGCTCGGCGGTGGCGGCGCCGAGCAGCTCCACCGAAACCGCCAGCCGGCGGGTGGATTCGCCCGCCTGACCGCGCAGCGGCGGCAGCTCTGTAACGATTCGTTCTAGAAGCCGATTGACCATGTCTGCCAGGCGCCGGGTCTCGCCGCCGCCGGCCGGGACGGCGCGCAACGATAGATCCCCCGACTCGATCGCGGCCGCGACCCGAGATAGCGCGAGCACGGGTCGGGCAATCCACCAGGTGGACAGCGCGAGGAGCGCGGCGAGCACGAGCAACGCGCCGACTCGAGGCCAGAACCCCTGCTGCGCCACATTGAACACGGCAGCCAGGACGAAGAATGGGAGGAGTACGACGAGCCAGCCGAGGATCATCCGTACGAAAAAGCTGTCCCAGGGTTTGAGGTCGGTCATCTTCGAACCGGGGTCGTCTTGAGGCAAGAGAGCGATCCTCAACATCTGCGGGTCGCCG
>DMCH01000066.1:22624-23157 GCA_003446775.1 Chloroflexota bacterium | reverse complement strand
AGCGCGGCGAACATGGCGGCGAACTCCATTCCGACCACCCCTCCGCCGATCACAGCCAGCCGCTTCGGTATCTCTTTCAACTCGAGGATGGCGTCCGAGTCGATCGTGAGCTCGGCGCCCTTCAACGGGATGCGGGACACCGCCGAGCCGGTGGCGATGATGATGTTCTTGGCCTGCAGGCGCTCGCCTGCAACCTCGATCGCGCCGCCGCCCGCCAGCTTGGCCGCACCGCTGACCATCGTCACGCCGCCGGCTTTGAGAAGTCCCTCGACGCCCTTGACGAGCTGATCCACCACCGAGCTCTTCCGTTTCTGGGCCGCCGGCCAGTCGAATGACAGGTTGCCTGCCACGACCCCAAACGGGGCGCCGCCCTTGGCCAGCGTGTAAAGCTCGGACGACTGCAGCAGCGCCTTGGTGGGGATGCAGCCACGAACCAGACAGGTGCCGCCGAACCGGTCCTTCTCGATGATGGCCGTGACGGCCCCGAGCTGGGCTGCGCGGAGAGCGGCGACGTAGCCCCCAGGCCCCCCGCC
>DMCH01000066.1:16232-22335 GCA_003446775.1 Chloroflexota bacterium | reverse complement strand
GTTGATTATGCCCAGTCGGTGCGCTAGCTCGTAGGTCGGACGCCGTTCGGGACGTATCGGTTGGTGATCGGCATGCGCCGGTCGCGGCCGAAAGCGCGCGGTGTGATCTTCACGCCCGGCGGCGCCTGGCGTCGCTTGTACTCACTCCGGTCGACGAGTTGGATCACGCGCGCAACGGTCTCAGGGCGGTGGCCCGCGGCAATGATCTCCTCGGGTGTGAGGTCCTCTTCTACGTAACCGCGCAGGATCGGGTCGAGCTCTTCGTAAGGCGGGAGGCTGTCGGAGTCTTTCTGGTCGGGCTTGAGCTCGGCCGAGGGCGGCTTCGTCAGCACGCGTTCCGGGATGGCAGGTCCCAAAGAGTTCCGATAGCGGCAGAGCTCGTAGACGGTCGTCTTGGTGATGTCTTTCAGCACCGCATAGCCGCCGGCGATGTCGCCGTACAGGGTCCCGTACCCGGTCGCGAGCTCGGACTTGTTGCCGGTGCTCAGCACGATGTAGCCGAACTTGTTCGACAGCGCGTGCAGGATGGTGGCGCGGATGCGCGGCTGGAGGTTTTCCTCGGCCACGCCAGGCTTCGTCCCCTTGAAAACGGGGGCGAGGATCTCCTCGAATCCGCGATGCGGCGGCTCGATTGAGAAGTCCATGAGCTGGATGCCGAGCGCTTCAGCCACCAGGCCCGCGTCTTCCAGGCTTTCCGCAGAGGTGTGTCGCGAGGACATCCGCACGCCGATGACGTTTTCGGGGCCGAGAGCGTCGGCGGCGATCGCGGCGGTGAGGGCGGAGTCAACGCCACCCGACATGCCGATGACGACCTTCTGGAACTGCTGCTTGTGGATGTAGTCGCCGGTGCCGAGCACCACCGCCGCGTAAATTTCGGCAGCGCCGTCGAGCGGGGTCTCGATGCGGGCGGCGATCTTCGGCTTCGTCCGTGCCCCGGCCGGCGCCGCCAGCGGCACCTCGGTCACCTCCAGCTCCAGCCGCGCCGCGCCTTCGGCTTCGTAGTGGATCTTCTCGTGGGGGCGGTGGAAGGCAGTGGTGGCCAAGTCGAGGTCGTACACGAGCAGATCCTCTCGAAACGACGCAGCGTGTGCGAGCAGCTCGCCGTCTGGGCCGAAGATCACGCTGTTGCCATCGAAAACAAGCTCGTCCTGGCCACCGATGAGGTTCGTGTAAGCGACGAATGCTCCGTAGTCCGCGGCGCGTCCCGCGACCATCTCCTCGCGCGGCCCGCGCTTGCCGGCGTGATAAGGCGAACCGTTGATGTTGATCAGCAGCTCGGCGCCATGGTGGGCCTGCCATGCCATCGGGCCGGACGGATACCAGCAGTCCTCGCAGATCGACACGCCGACTTTGATGCCCGAGAGCTCGAAGATCGGACAGCGATGGCCCGCCGCGAAATAGCGCTGCTCGTCGAACACCCCGTAGTTGGGCAGGAACACCTTGTGGTAGACGGCCTTGATCTCACCGTCGTGCATGAAGGCGGCGGCGTTGTAGAGGTCGCCGTCCTCGTCGACGAAACCGACGACGACCGAGATTCCCTTCGTCGCGCCTGCCACGACCTGCAGCTGCTTCAGGTTGTCGCGGACAAAGCCAGGCTTGAGCACGAGGTCTTCGGGTGGGTAGCCGGTGATCGCCAGCTCGGGAAAAGCCACGATGTCCACGCCCTGATCGCGAGCGCGCCCGATCCACTCTGTGATGAGGCGCGTGTTGCCCTCCAGGTCGCCGACGATTGTGTTGACCTGGGCCAGCCCGATCCGGATCAGCCGCTCCACGGCTCCATGCTAGCTACGATTCGCATTGCCCATGAGCTACTTCGATCGACTGCGCGCGCTCTCGAAAGACCGGCACACGCTCCTGTGTGTCGGACTCGACCCCGATCCCGAGCACATCGCAGGCGGCGCGGCGGGCGCGCTTCGGCACTGCCGAGAGGTCGTGCGCCAGACCGAGGAGCATGTGTGCTGTTTCAAACCCAACAGCGCTTTTTGGGAGCAGTACGGCCCGGACGGCTGGCAGGCGCTCCTGGAGCTCCGCGACGGTGCACCGAACACGCCATTTCTTTTCGATGGCAAGCGCGGCGACATGGGCAACACAATGCGGGCCTATGCGGTCACGGTTTTCCGGACGCTGGCGATGGACGCTGCCACAGTCAATCCGTATCTCGGCGGCGATTCGATCGAAGAGTTCACCCGCTACGAGGATCGCGGGGTGTACATCGTCTGCCGCTCCTCGAATCCCGGCGCGGCGGACCTGCAGCACCTGGACGCCGACGGCATGCCGTTGTACAAGCGCGTCGCTGAGCTCGCGGAGCGCCTCAACGCTCATCGCAACGTCGGCCTCGTGGTCGGCGCCACCGCCCCGACAGAGATCGCGGACGTGCGCCGGTCGTCGCAGCTGCCGTTCCTCATCCCGGGCATCGGCGCGCAGGGCGGGGACCTCGATGGCTCAGTGCGGGCGGCCTGGAACGGGGATCCCGCCTCGTGCCTGGTGTCGGCAAGCCGAAGCGTCCTGTTCGCCGAGAAACCGGCGCTGGAGGCTGCAAAGACCAAGGACGCCATCAACGCCGTGGTGGGCGCGCTCCGGTGAGCGAGCAGAGACACACAGCCCGCCTGGTCCTCAAGGGTCACATCATCGACTCGATGATCCTGCCGCAGGTCATGGACCTGGTCATGGACCAGGGCGGCAACTTCACGATCGAGGAGCTGAAGGTCGGCCAGCACAAGACTGACACCTCTATCTGTCGCATGGAGGTGGTGGCGTCTTCGGCCGAGCAGCTCGACCGCATCGTGCGCCAGGCTCGGGCGCTGGGCGCGACGGCGGAGTCGGAAAAGCCGGCGCAACTGAAGCAGGTCACCCAGGAGGGCGTGTTCCCGGAGGGTTTCTACTCGACCAGCAACCTGCCGACCGAGGTGCTGATCGGCGACCGCTGGGCGGTGGTCGAAGACATCGAGATGGACTGCGCGATCGCGGTCGACTCCAAGGCCGGGCGCGCGCGATGCATCGTGTTTCAGGGCGCAGAGCCAGGCACGGAGGTCGTTGTCGGCCACGAGGGCGTGAGGGTCACGCCGCTCGAGCGATCGCGGCAGACGGAGATCTTCACCTTCATGGCGAGCGAGGTTTCGGCCGAAAAGCCCAAGAAGGTTCTGATCGGCGCGATCGCCGACGAGATGAAACAGATCCGCAAGGCGGGCGGGCGCATCGTCGTGGTCGCAGGCCCCGCCGTCGTCCACACCGGCGCTGGGCGTTATCTGTCTCGACTCATCGAGCTCGGGTACGTGCAGGTCCTGTTCGCGGGCAATGCACTGGCCGTGCACGACGTGGAGTCGGCGCTGTTCGGGACTGCACTCGGCGTCAACGTGGAGAGCGGGCTCGCCATCGAGCATGGCCACGAGCACCACATGCGTGCAATCAATCGCGTCCGCGCGGCGGGAGGGCTGCGACAGATGGTCGAGAGCGGCCAGCTGACATCGGGGGTGATGAAGTCGGCGATCGACCATGGGGTCGAGTTCGTGCTCGCCGGTTCGGTACGCGACGATGGGCCGCTACCCGATGTGATCACGGACATGGTCGAAGCGCAGCGGGCGATGCGCTCCGCCCTGCACGGTGTGCGGATGGCGCTGATGCTCTCGACCATGCTGCACTCGATCGCGACCGGCAACATGCTGCCGGCAGGTGTACGCACCGTTTGCGTGGACATCAACCCGGCCGTCGTGACCAAGCTCGCCGATCGCGGCAGCTGGCAGTCGATCGGCCTGGTGACGGATGTCGAGTCCTTCTTGCGCGAACTGGCCCTGGTCATAGAAACTGGGTCCCATGGCTAAAGGACGCAACAAGCAGGGACGCGAGGTCAAAAAGAAGAAGAAGGCGAAGGGGGTCGGCAATCAGGCGCCCGCGGACGTGCAGTTTCGGCACCACGCCGTGGTGACGAGCCACCCGGAGCCCGCACCCAAGCCGCCCGAGTAGTCTCGACAACCCGGCCGCCCGGCTAGGCTCGTGCCACCTCCCCGTCGCGCCCGCGACGGGGCCATATCCGCACTGCCGCGAACAGGAGGAACAGGCCGAACAGGCCACCCAGCGCCCGCTGCGGGAGCCAGAGCGCGAGCGAAGCGCCCACCAGCGCTGCCGGAACGCCGGCCGCTCCCATCCACGCAGCCGCCCGGACGTCGAGGTCACCGCCTCGGTAATAGGTCATTGCGCCGATCGCGGCGGTGGGGAGGATGGCGACGAGCGAGGTGCCTTGGGCGAGACGCTGGCCGATGCCAAATCCCAGGGCCAGGAACGGGACCACCAGGATTCCGCCGCCGACCCCCGTCAGGCCGCTGACGACCCCCACCACCAGGCCGCCCGCGGCGATGATGGCGAAGTCCCGCAGCTCAAAGACCCGCGCCGCGGTGCCCACCAGTTGCGGCGCCGTCCCGACCACGGCGTCGTAGACCTCCTTCACGCCGACCGCCACCAGCACGATGGCGACGATTATCTTGAGCGCGGTGTCGGAGATCCTGCGGGCGGCTAGTGCGCCGACGAGCGCACCGACAGTGCCACCGAGGGCGAGATAGAAGGCGACGGTCAGGTCGACCTGCGGGGTGCCAGGACCGAAGTAGTACCTGGCCGCTGCCACCACCGCGATCGGCAGGATGGCCGCGAGCGACGTGCCGCTCGCCCGGTGCTGGTCGCTGCCCGACCACATGACCTGGAGCGGCACCATGACGAAGCCGCCGCCGACGCCGAGCAGTCCGCCCGCGAGGCCCCCAATGCCTCCGATCGCGGCATCGATCCGGCGGTCGGAGGATTCGTCCGCGCCGGTCACAAGGCGCCCGACACCATGCCAGCCATAATGCACGAGGCGCCGTTGGACGCGCCGGCGAGCCTGGACAGGTGACAATCAAGCACGCTTTGTTTCCATTGCCTCTGGCCGGCATCCGCGTCCTGGACTTCACCCACGCGCTGGCCGGGCCCTACTGCACGATGCTGCTCGGCGACCTCGGCGCCGACGTCGTCAAGATCGAACCTCCGACCGGCGACCACTCGCGCCAGTGGGGCCCGCCGTTCATCAACGGCGAGTCCTCCTACTTTCTCTCCATCAACCGCAACAAGCGCAGCGTGGTCCTCGACCTGAAGAGTCCGGCGGCGCAGACGGTAGCGCAGGACCTGGCGATGGCGTCCGACGTGGTGGTGGAGAATTTCAAGCCTGGCGCGATGGCTCGATTGGGCCTTGACGCGAAAAAGCTGCAGGCCATGAAGCCGGCGCTTGTATATGCGTCGATCAGCGGCTTCGGCCAGAACCAGCCGACGCTGGCGGGCTACGACCAGATCGCCCAGGGCACGTCGGGCATGATGAGCATGAACGCGATCCCAGACGGCCCACCGACGAAGGTGGGCGTGCCGATCGGGGACATCACGGCCGGGATGTTCGCGTCGCAGGCCGTCCTCGCCGCGCTCATCGAGAGAGCCACCACCGGCAAGGGCCGTCACATCGACGTGGCCCTCAACGACTCCCTGCTCGCGCTTTTCACCTACCAGGCGGGTCGGTACTTCGCGACTCGCGAAGTCCCCAGGCAGGAAGGCAACTACCACCCCACCATCGCCCCGTACGGCACGTTCGCGGTCAGCGACGGCTTCATCAACGTGGCGGTTGCCACGGATGCGCAGTACGCGCGATTCTGCGAGGCCATCCGCGTGCCGGAGCTGGCGGACGATCCGAGATTCGCGACCAACGCCCAGCGACAGGCGGAGCGGACCGAGTTGGTCCGAGCGGTCCAGGCACACCTCAACGAGGACACGCGGGAGCACTGGTTGGCGCGCTTCGAGCAATTTTCGATTCCCGCCGGGCCGATCCTCGACATCGAGGAAGCGTTCGCGAGTCCGCTTGCCACCGCGCGCGATATGCGCGTGGAGATCGAGCACCCGACGTCTGGCCGGATCGACCAGGTCGGCGCGCCGTGGAAGATCGATGGCGCATCGAGCCCGATTCGGATGCCGCCGCCGCTGCTCGGGCAGCACACCGAGGAGGTGCTTCGCGAATGGCTGCACCGCTGACGGGCATCCGGGTGGTCGAGGTCGGCAACTACATGGCGGCCCCGTTCTGCGGCATGCAGCTTGCCGACCT
>DMCH01000066.1:14287-15902 GCA_003446775.1 Chloroflexota bacterium | reverse complement strand
CCCGGGCTTGTCTACGTGGCCGCGTCCGGTTGGGGCCAGGACGGGCCGCTGCGCGACCAGCCGGGGATGGACATCATGGCCCAGGCCCGCTCCGGCCTCATGAGCATCACCGGGACCGCAGGCGGTGACCCGGTCAAAGTCGGAGTCCCCGTGTGCGACCTCGTGTGCGCCCTCTACGGCGCGCTGGCCGCTGTCGCGGCGCTGTACGCGCGCCGCAGCGACGGCCAGGGCCAATTCATCGACGTGTCTCTGCTCGAAGCCGGGGTTTCTCTGGCGATCTGGGAGGCCGGCCGCTTCTTTGCCACCGGCGAGATCCCAAAACCGTCCGGCTCCGCGCATCAGAGCGCGGCGCCCTATCAGGCTTTTCGAGCCGCGGACGGCTGGCTCACGATCGGAGCCACCACACCCCCGAACTGGAAGGCGCTTTGCGAGGCGCTCGGCTTGCAGAACCTGCTGGAAGACGAGCCGTACGCCGATGCGAACCGCCGTCATCGCAACCGCGAAGCACTTGCCGCGACGATCGAGTCCGTCACGTCGACCCGGCCGACCAAGCACTGGCTCGAGGTGCTCGGAGAAGCGGGCGTGCCGTGCTCTCCGATCCAGGATTTCGGCCAGGTCTTCACCGACCCTCACCTGCTCGCCAGGAACTACTTCTGGGATGGGCCGCATCGAACGATCGGGGCGGTGCGCCAGCTCGGCTCGCCGATGCGCTTCTCTCGCACTCCGGTGCGGCGCGACACTGCAGGGCCGCAGCTGGGTGAGGATTCGGCCGAATTGCTGGCCGAGCTTGGCTATGGACCAGCCGAGGTCAGCAACCTCGTCGAGACGCATGTGGTGAAAACCTCATGAACGCACCCGCCGAAGAGCTGATCGTGGAGCGGCGGGGCGCAGTCGTGTGGATCACGTTCAACCGGCCGCAGGCGCGCAACGCGCTCACCTGGAACATGTACAGCCGGCTGGAGAATGCCTGCCACGAGATCAATGCCGATCGCACCGTGCGCGCAGTCGTTTTGACGGGCGCAGGTGGGCAGGCTTTTGTAGCCGGCACCGACATCGGCCAGTTCCGGGCCTTCAAGACAGAGCAGGACGCGCTCGACTACGAGGCGCGGGGCAACCTGGTCATGAGCACCCTCGAATCCGTGCGCGTGCCCACGATTGCCGCGATCGCCGGCGCGTGCACCGGTGCGGGGGCGGCGATCGCCAACTGCTGCGATCTCCGCATAGCCTCGCCGTCCGCACGATATGGATTCCCGATCGCGCGCACGCTGGGCAACTGCCTGTCGATGGCCAACTACACGCGCGCCGCCGCGCTCATCGGATTTGCCCGATTGAAGGACCTGATCATGCGCGCGCGGCTCATGGATGCTCAGGAGATGCTCGCGTGTGGCCTTCTTTCCGAGATCACACCCGACGAGGAGTCGCTGCCAACGCGGGCGCAGTCGCTGGCGGAGGAGGTGGCGTCGCTGGCTCCGCTCACGCTCTGGGCCACCAAAGAAGCGCTGCGGCGTGTTCGCGACACGATGATCCCCGAGGGCGCCGACTCCGACCTGATCGTGGCCTGCTACACGTCGCGGGACTTCAAGGAGGGCGTGGAAGCCTTCCTGGCCAAGCGCAA
>DMCH01000066.1:12065-13939 GCA_003446775.1 Chloroflexota bacterium | reverse complement strand
TGCGGCGTAGCGTGCGTGTGGCAGAACGGTACGTACCAGTACCGGCGCGTTGACAAGGGAGAGAGATGGTTTCCTTCGAGCTGAGCGACGAGCAGCGTGAGATCAGGGATTGGGTCCATAGCTTCGCGGAGAACGAGATCCGCCCGGTCGCGCACCAGTACGACGAGTCCGAGGAGTTTCCGTGGCCGGTGGTCAAGAAGGCGGCCGAGGTGGGGCTCTACGGCGTCGAATTCCTGCAGCAGACATTTGCCGACACCACCGGGATCATGCCCGCCCTCGTGGCCGAAGAGCTGACCTGGGGCTGCGCCGGTATCGCGCTGGCGATCCAGGGCACCGGGCTTCCGATCGCCGCCATCTTCTCGCAGGGGACCCCGGAGCAGATCGCGACCTGGATCCCGGCCTGTTTCGGCACGGTTGAGAAGCCGGCGCTGGGCGCCTTCGCGGTGACCGAGCCGGAGGCTGGGTCTGACGTGTCGTCGATGAAGACCCGCGCCGTGCGGTCGAACGGCAACTGGGTGATCAACGGCCAGAAGATCTTCATCACCAACGGCGGCATCGCCGACGTCCACGTGGTGGTCGCATCGGTCGAGCCCGAGCTGGGGCTGCGCGGCCAGGCCAGCTTTGTCGTTCCGCCTGGCACCAAGGGACTCCGCCAGGGCAAGAAGGAAAAGAAGATGGGCATCCGCGCCTCGCACACCGCCGAGGTCCTGCTCGAGGACTGCACCGTCCCGCTCGAGAACGTTCTCGGTGGGATGGAGAAGCTCGAGGCCAGGCTGGCACGCGCGCGCGAGGGCACCCACCAGCGCTCGTCAGGTGCCCTGAGGACGTTCGAGCTGTCGCGGCCGATCGTGGGCGCGCAGGCGCTGGGCATCGCGCGGGCCGCATTTGAGTTCGCTCTCCACTACGCGAAGGAGCGCAAGCAGTTCGGACGGGCGCTGATCGAGAACGAGGGGATCGCGTTCATGCTCGCCGACATGGCGACTGAGATCGAGGCGACGCGTGGGCTCATCTGGCGAGCGCTGTGGGAAGGCCGCAACGGCGGTGAGTTCAAGAAGGCCGAGGGCTCGATGGCGAAGCTGAAGGCCGGCGAGGTGGCGGTCAAGGTCACCGAGCAGGCGATCCAGATCTGCGGCGGCTACGGATACATCCGGGACTTCCCCGTCGAGAAGTGGCACCGCGACGCCAAGATCTACACGCTGTTCGAGGGCACGAGCGAGATCCAGCGGCTCGTCATCTCGAAGGCGCTCGCGCGCGACTAGCGTGAGTCGAAGCGCGGTGGCGCGAGCTGCCTCAGCCGGCGCCGTCGACCCACGCGAAGCCCGACGCCTGCATCGGCGTGCCCGCCTGACCCAGGCCGCGCTGGCGATGTTCGCTGCGCGCGGCTATCACGAGACCTCGGTCGACGACATCGTCGCCCGCGCGCGCATGTCCAAGTCCGCCTTTTACGAACAGTTCGATTCCAAGGAGCAGTGCTTTCGCGAGGTCCTGGCGCAGGAGGGCGGCGAGCTCATCCATGCGGTCATCGGCGCCGCGGCCGGCGGCCACGACCATCGCGATCGCATGCGCCGCGGGATCCGCGCCTTCGTGGTCGCGTGTTACAAGCGCTCGGCGGTGGCGCGGATGATGCTGGTCGAGTCGGTGGGCCTCAGCGCGAGCGTTGAGGAGGTCCGGCACCAGCTGGAGGGGCGGTTCGCGCACATGGTCGCGGAGGAGGTGCGGAGCGCGCTGCTCGACGACGACTTCTACGCCAACCAGGATCCCGTGGTGTTCGGCCGATCTGTGGTCGGGGCGGTCAACGACGCTGTGAGCTACTTCCTGACCCACCCTGGCGCTGACGCGGAGTCGCTGGCCGACAGCCTCTGCCGGATCTTCGC
>DMCH01000066.1:11156-11771 GCA_003446775.1 Chloroflexota bacterium | reverse complement strand
CGCCCGCACGTTAACACGCCGGCTTGCATATCGAACGCCTGTTCGGCTACAATTATCGCAAACATGCGTACGCTCAGCACCCAGGTCAAACTGCGCCGCCTGATCCGATCGACCTCGGAGGCGTTCTCGCGCCTGCGGTGGGAGCCGGCCGAGCACCGCATGGTCGGTTCGATCGTCGACCGCCTGCTGGCACTCACCGCCGAGGTTCGGGACTCGTGGGCCCAGGATGCCGTGTCCGGGCGTCCTGAAGAGCCCCTGAGCGTCTTCGTGGGCGAATCGCTCCGTACGGTCGAGCTGGCGATCGCCGGGATCGCCCAGGATGGCTCGGACCTCGAACTTCTGCGCCAGGACTTCGAGCGGGCCGCGGTGCCGCTGGAAGTGTTCCTGCGCGGGCTGGACGCCGAGCCGGCCCTGCAGCGCTCCGCCTAAGCGCACCACGCTCGCTGTAAACCAAGCCTCGTAGGAAGCCTTAGGGGCCCGGCAAGTCGTTATCGACAGCATTCTCCGCAGGCATGCTGTCTAGAACATCCGATATCAGCACCATTCAGTTAAGAGGCAACCACCCTTCCCGCGGCGCCGCCACCCACTATGGCGTCGAGATCGAGATCACCGAGA
>DMCH01000066.1:10387-10875 GCA_003446775.1 Chloroflexota bacterium | reverse complement strand
CTAGTCGGTCGAACGTTTCGAGGCCAGCGCAGCGATCAGCTGATCGCGCCTGATCCGCCCCTCGGCGACGACGGCGCCATCGATCAGGAGGCACGGAACGCGGAAGTCGTAGAGACGATGCAGCTCATCGTCGGCGTCGACGTCGGCGAGCTCAGGTTGGACGCCGAGCTCCTCGAGCAGGCGCAAGGCCTCGTCGCAGAGATGACATCCCTGCCTGGTCACGAACACGACCTTCATAGCGACCCAGGCCTGACGGCGCAGCCTGGCGTTGGCCCTTGCGGAACGGCCAGCGCTTGCACCGAAGGCGGCGGCGTAAGGGCCGTCTGTATATCGTTGCCCACTCCGGAGCCGTAGAGCCAAAGGAAGATGACAGGCCCGATCAGACCGATGGCGGTCAGGGTGGCGACCACGACCCATAGCCTGCGACCCCACGGGCCGGTTAGAGGCTTCGCTGTGCTCATAGGTCGGAGGCATTATCCGACCGCCGG
>DMCH01000066.1:0-10088 GCA_003446775.1 Chloroflexota bacterium | reverse complement strand
CATCTAGGCCGGCAGGCGCAGGGTCTCCCCCACCACGATCACCGGGCTGGAAAGGTTGTTCAGGCGCTCGATCTCGTCGATGCGGGCGCGTGGGTCGTCGCCCGGATAGCGTGCCGCCGCGATCGTCCACAACGTATCGCCAGGCTGCACCACCACCGTCGCGGCGGCCTCGCCGCCCTGGGCGACCCGGCTGAGGGCGACCATCACGGCCAGAGCCGCCACCAGCACGAGCGCCCAACGGTAGAGGTGCCGAAGCGCCCGATCCGAGGGGACTGACCTGGACGGCCGGGCGGCGGGTCTGGTGGCGTACATCTGTTCGAGGCCAACATTAACGAACGGGCGTTCGCTTGTCAAGGCACCGAACAAAGGTTTGCATCGAGGCGCCCCAGGTGCTAGCATGGGCATCAACGTCCCGCCCACGCCCTGAAAAACGACTTCCTGGAGAACGAAATTGACCGAACAGCTGACCGAACGGCAGACCAAGATCCTCGATTACATCCGCTATGTCACCAAGACTCGCAACTACCCGCCCAGCGTTCGCGAGATCGGCGAGGCGGTCGGCCTGAGCTCGAGCTCTACAGTCCACAACCACCTGAATCAGCTCGAGCGGCGCGGCCTGATCCGCCGGGATCCCAGCAAGTCCCGCACAGTCCAGCTCGTGCAGGACGCCGAGTTCGACAACCAGCGGCGCAACGCGATCTCAGTGCCGGTCGTCGGCAACGTCGCCGCCGGGGCGCCCATCCTCGCCGAGCAGAACATCGAAGACCACGTCTTGCTTTCCAAAGACCTCGCCCAGGAAGGCTTTTTCCTGCTCCGGGTGCGCGGTGAAAGCATGATCAACGTCGGCATCTACGACGGCGATCTCGTCCTGGTACGGCCTCAGCAGGAGGCGCCGAACGGCTCGATCGTGGTCGCCATGGTCGATGGAGACGCCACCGTCAAACGCTTCGAGCGCGGTAACGGCCACGTCAAGCTGATCGCCGAGAACCCTGCCTACGAGCCGATCGTGAGCAGCAACGTAAGCCTGGTCGGCGTCGTCCGCGGCGTGATCAGGCTCTTTCGGTGATGGTCCGGTAGGACTCGAATCGGCGCGCCGCATGGCGGGCCACCCAGCCCCATGCGCGCGTGCCGCCTTCGACGTATTCGGTCTTCTCGACGCCACCGATCCGGCGTAGCTCCGCGAGCACGCCCTCGCGCCCATAGGGCACCAGGATCTCGAGGTTGACGACGTCGCCGCGACTGGCCTGGTCGACGGCTTCGAGCAGATCGGCGAAGCCGCCCTTGTTCGTGGCGGAGATGGCGACCGCGCCGGGATAGCGTGCGCTGAGCGCTGCCACCGCCCGGCGGCGCGCCGCGGGGCCGAGCAGGTCGACCTTGTTCAGCGCCACGACGCGCGGCTTGTCGGCGGCGCCGAGGTCCGCGAGGACCTTCTCCACCGTCTCCGCCTGCTCGGCGGCCGCGGGCGAGCTCAGGTCCAGGACCTGGAGGATGACGTCAGCCTCCGTCACTTCCTCCAGCGTGGCCCGGAATGCGGCCACCAGGTCGGTCGGCAGCTTCTGGATAAAACCCACCGTGTCGGTCAGCAGCAGACCTCGGCCGGTCGGCAGGTCGACGCGCCGGGTCGTGGGATCCAGGGTCGCAAACAGCCGCTGTTCCGCATGCACGCGCGCCCCTGTCAGCGTGTTGAGGAGTGTGGACTTGCCGGCGTTCGTGTAACCGACGATCGCCGCGGTTTCCAGCTCGGCCCGCCGGCGACCGGTTCGCTGCTGGTGGCGTTGCGAACGAACCTGCTCGATCTCACGCTCGAGGTCCCGCATGCGCTTGCGGATGCGCCTGCGCTCGACCTCGATCTGCTGCTCGCCGAAACCGCCCCGGGCCCCCACCCCACCTCGCCGGCCTCCGACCTGGCGGTCGTACGCGTACGCGCCGATGAGTCGCGGCAGGAGGTGGTGCAGTCGGGCCGCCTCGACCTGCAACCGGCCCTCGTGAGTCCGCGCGTGTTGGGCGAAGATCTCGAGGATCACTTCTGTGCGGTCGAGCACGCGAATCTTGAGCTCGAGCTCCAGGTTGCGCTGCTGCCGCGGGCTCAGGTCGTCGTTGCAAATGACAAGATCGAATGCGCCCTCGAGCTTGAGCTCGCGGAGCTCATTCAGCTTGCCCATGCCGATGAAGTGGGCGGGGTCGACCCCTGAGCGCCGCTGGATGTCGGAACCGACGACTTCGGCGCCGGCGGTCCGCGTGAGGTCGGCCAGCTCGGCCATCTGCTCGCGAACCAGCTCGGGTGTCGTTCCCGGCAGCATCAGCCCGACCAGGTATGCCCGCTCGCGCGGCGGCCTCGTGATCAGAGCTTGAGCCGCCTCAGGCGCGCCATCGCTTCCTCCAGACGAGCGTCGGGAGCGGTAACCGAAAGCCGGAAGTAGCCCTCGCCGTGGGCGCCGAAGCCGACGCCCGGTGTGATGTTCACGCCCACCTCGTCGAGCACGTGGCTCGCGAATCGGATCGAGTCATAACCTGACGGTACCGGAGCCCATACGTAAAAGGTCGCGCGTGGAGGCTTGATCGACCACCCCAGGCTGTTCAGGGTATCCGCGACCAAGCGGTGGCGCCTTGCGTAGACCTCGCAGGCGGCCCGCGTTTCGTCCTCTCCCCCATTCAGGGCCTCGATCGCAGCCCACTGGACGGCCTGGAAGATGCCGGAGTCGATGTTGGTTTTGAGCTGCCCGATCAAGGCCACCAGGTCCGCCCGTCCGCACACCCATCCGATCCGCCAGCCGGTCATGTTGTACGTCTTTGACAGCGAGTGGAACTCGAGGCCGACCTCATTGGCGCCATCGATCTCGAAGAGGCTGAGCGGCCTGTAGCCGTCGAACGCGATCTCCGAATACGGCGCGTCGTGGCACAAAACGATGCCGTGACGGCGACAGAAATCGACGGCGTGCTCGAGGAATGCGCGATCAGCCACGGCCGCGGTGGGATTGTTGGGGTAGTTGAGCCACATCAGTCGCGCGCGCTCCGCTGTCGCAGCGGGGATGGCATCGAGGTCCGGCAGCCAGTGGTTCTGCGGCTCGAGCGGCATGATGTATGGCTCGCCGCCGGCCATCAGCGCGCCGGTGACGTACACCGTGTAGCCCGGGTCGGGCGCGAGGACGACGTCTCCGGGATCGACGAGCGCGAGCGGCACGTGGCTGATCCCGTCCTTCGAACCGAGGGTCGGCAGGATCTCGGTGGCAGGATCCAGCGTCACGCGGAAACGCTCGCGATACCAGTGCGCGATCGCCTCGCGCAGCTCGGCCAGCCCGAAGTAGGACGGATAGCGGTGGTTGGCCGGGTCGGCGGCGGCCTCCTGTAGCACGCTGACGATACGTTGAGGAGTCGGCAGGTCGGGGTCGCCGATGCCAAGCGAGATCACATCCACGCCCGCTCTCTTCTTCTCCTGCACCTTGCGGTCGATCTCCGCGAACAGGTAGGGCGGGATGAGCCCCAGGCGCTGAGCGCCGGCGCTGGTCGTGCCTTTCAAGACGGCTCCTTCACGTAGTTGAGGATAGCGGCCAGCGGATGGGGCTCGATGTCAAACCACCGGACGCGCGAATCGCGCCGCCACCACCGCAGCTGGCGCCGCGCGTAGCGGCGGTTCGATCGGGCCATCGCGAGTGGAAGCTCCGCGAGCGTCAGCTCACCCCTGATGTGCGCCAGCGCTTCTGCGTAGCCGATCCCGGTCATGACATATGCGGTTGCGGGAACCCCGACGTCGAGCGCGGCCTGCGTCTCCGCCACGAGCCCGCGCTCAACCTGGGTCTGGCTGCGCTCGTCGAGGCGGCGGTCGATGACTTCGAGTGGGGCCACGAGGCCGATGCGAACCGGTTGCCACGGCGGCGGCGTTCGGCGGCGCAACCGGCGCAGAGGCGCTCCTGCTGCCTCCAGCACTTCGATTGCGCGCACCATGCGGACGGGATTGCGCAGGTCGACGCCGGGATCGGGGTCCAAAGTCAGGAGCCGCTCACTCAATTCGGCGGCATCGAGTTGACCAAGCTCGCTGCGCAGGTCTGGGTTGGGTGGCACGCCGGTGAGGCTGAACCCGTCGCATAGGGCGTCGACGTAGAGCATGGTCCCGCCCTCGATGATGGGTACCCGTCCGCGAGCGGCGATGTCGTCGATGGCGGCGCGAGCGCCTTCCACGTACTCGGCGGCGTTGAAGCTCGCCGCAGGATCTACGAAATCGATCATGTGATAGCGCACGCGGCTTCGTTGGTCGACGCTTGGCTTGTTGGTGGCGATGTCCAGGCGTTGGTAGACCTGGCGCGAGTCGGCAACTACGATCTCACCCCCGATCTTCAACGCCACTTCGAACGCCAGCCCGGACTTGCCGATGCCTGTCGGCCCGACGATTACGGGAACGCGAAGGTGCTGACTCAAAGGGGTCCCCGCGAACACACGGCGCAGCCTCTGTGTTCGTGGGGCAATCAGTAGTTTCTTCGGAAGTGGCGCGTGAGCTCTTGCCACTCGACGACCAATCGTGTGGGCCGACCGTGCGGGCACGTGATCGACTCCTCGGCCGTCTCGAGGTCGGCCAGCAGCCTTCGCTGCTCGGCGAGCTCGAGGACGTCGCCAAAGCGGACCGCGGAATGACACGCAAGTGCGGCCGCCGCTTTGTGCATCGCTTGATCGCCGCGCGTCTCGCTCAAGGCCGCCAGCGTTTCCTGCACAGCCGCGGTGGCGCGGCCCGCCGGCATCTCGACGGGCACCGCGGTGATGCGAAGGCTGCGAGGGCCGAACTCCTCGTACTCGAGCCCAAGGGTCGCCAGGTCGGCGCGGTGATCGGCCGCCGCCGCTATCAGCGAAGGCTCCAAGTCGACCGCCTGCGGCATCAGGAGCGGCTGGCTGGCGCCCAGTCCGGTGCGCAGCCGTTCCAGCAGCCGGTTGTAGAGGACACGTTCGTGGGCGGCGTGCTGGTCGACGAGGACCAGGCCCTGCGGCCCTTCGGCGACCAGGTAGCCGGGGCCGACCTGGCCGATCGGGCGGAGCACACCGGCCGAGGCTGGGCTCGGTACATCTTGCTCCATGGGCAACAGGGCGGAGCCGTGGACCACGAGCTGAGGCACGTGAGCCCGCGCCGCGGCGACGGCCGACGCCGGTTGTGAAGTTTGGTAGCGGACCGGCTCGCTGGCTCCAAGCGCCGACCGGACGGCTCGCTGCAGCGCTGCGAAGACAGCCCCTTCATCGCGGAAGCGGACCTCACGCTTGGCTGGATGCACGTTGACGTCGACCAGAGCCGCGTCGATGCCAATGTCGATCGCCGCGATCGGATGCCGGCCGCGCTCGAGGCGGCCCTGGTAGCAGTCCTCCAACGCGTAAAGAAGAGGGCGCGACGTGATCGGCCGTCCGTTCACCGCCAGCACGAGCCCGTCGCGACTGCCTCGGCTCAGCCGAGGTTGAGACACCATTCCGCTGACCAGCGGCAGGCCCACGATGTCCAGCATTTCCGCGGCGACCGCCGCCCCATGCACCGATGCGAATGCGCGGCGCCGGTCACCGTCACCTGCGCTGCTGACGGCGGCGCGGCCGTCGATCGTGAGCTGGAATCGCACGTGAGGATGCAAGAGTGCGAATGCGGTCACCACATCCTTGATGGCGGCGACCTCGGTGGCGTCGGACTTCAAGAACTTGAGCCGTGCCGGCACGTTGGCAAACAGATCCCGTACCTCGATCGTGACCCCGGTCAGCAGCGGCCCGGCGCCATGCTCGATAACCTCACCCGCCCTGATGTGAATGCGAGCGCCGGCGCTCGTGCCCTCGACGTCCGCGACCGCGGCGATGCTCGCAAGTGCCTCGCCGCGAAACCCGAGGCTCGTGATGGCGTCGAGGTCCGACAGGGCTGTGACCTTGCTCGTCGCGTGGCGCACGAATGCAAGCGGCAGCTCTTCCGCCGGGATTCCGCTTCCGTCGTCGCTGACGCGAATTGACGTCCGGCCCGCTCCGCGCACGTCGATGCCGATGCGGCGCGCGTCGGCATCGAGGGCGTTTTCCACGAGCTCCTTCACCACCGAAGCAGGCCGCTCGACCACCTCTCCCGCGGCGATCGCATCGGCCACCTCGGGTGCGAGGACGTGGATCTCGGTCATCCGTCCAGCCTGGACCGGAGCTCGTAGAGCTTCTGGAGGGCTTCGAGGGGGCTGAGCGTATCGGGCTGGATCTCCTCGAGCTCCTTGCGCAGCGGGTCCGGCGCCATCTCCATCGGCAACCCGAGCTGCTGCTCGGGCGGCTCCAAGGGACGCTGGCGCTCGAGCTCGGCCAGCACCTGGCGGGCGCGCGCGATCACTCCCGAAGGTAGCCCGGCCAGCGCCGCTACATGGATGCCGTAGGACCGATCCGCCCCACCAGGCACGACGTGGTGCAGGAAGCGCACCGTCTCGCCCTCCTCCAGCACCTCGACGCGCTCGTTTCGAACCCGAGGCAATCGCTCGGCCAGCGCTGTCAGCTCGTGATAGTGCGTAGCGAAAAGAGTCCTGCAGCCGAGGCGCGGCGAGTCGTGCATGTACTCGACGACCGCCTGCGCAATCGAGAGACCGTCATATGTCGACGTCCCCCTCCCCACCTCGTCGAGGATCACAAGCGACGAACGCGTCGCGTGGTTGAGGATGTTCGCGGTTTCGGTCATCTCCACCATGAACGTGGACATGCCGGCAGTGATGTCGTCGTGCGCTCCGACGCGCGTGAAGATGCGATCCACAAGACCGACGACTGCCGAGTCGGCGGGCACAAAGCTTCCGCACTGCGCCAGCAGCACGATCACCGCGGCCTGCCGCAGGAACGTCGACTTGCCTGCCATGTTCGGCCCGGTGAGGATCGTTATCTGCTGGTCGTCGGGATCCAGCTTGAGGTCGTTGGCGACAAAGGCTCCATCCGCGAGATGGCGCTCGACCAGCGGATGGCGGCCGCCCTTGATGCTGAGGATGAGACTCGCGTTGACTGAGGGCCGTCGCCACCGGTCGTGTGTGGCCGCAACCGCCAGGCTCCTCAGGGCGTCGATGCTCCCGATCGCCTGCGCGGTCGTCCGTAGAGCCGGCGCGGACTCCGCCACCTTGCCGCCCAGGTCGCGAAGGATCTCGACCTCCCTGGCAGCGATGCGTTCCTGAGCAGTGAGGACAACCGCTTCCTTCTCTTTGAGCTCCGGCGTGAGATAGCGCTCAGCGCCCGTCAGCGTCTGCTTGCGGATGTAGTCGGTCGGGACCGAGACGGTGTTGGCGTTGCTGATCTCGATGTAGTAGCCGAACACTTTGTTGAATCCGACCTTGAGCGAGCGGATGCCGGTCCGCCGGCGCTCCGATGCCTCGAGGGCGGCGATCCACTCCCGCGCGCTCTGTGACGCGTCTGTGATCCCGTCGAGCTCGTCGTCGTAACCACGGCGGATGGCGCCGCCGTCGCGCGCGTGCACCGGCGGGTCCTCGATGAGCGCGCGTTGCAGCTCTGATGTGAGCTCGGGCGCAATCGTGATCTGCGCGGTCAGCTCGCGGATCGCGAGCGCTTCACACGCGCCGGCCGTATCGCGGACGGCTGGGATCGCGTCGAGAGAGCGGCGCAGGGCGACCAGGTCGCGAGCTCCCGCCCGGCCTTGGGCTGCGCGTGACACGAGGCGCTCGAGGTCGCCCACGTCTTTGAGTGCGGTCGCCAGCCGGTCCTGGAGGGTCGGGGCGGCGACGAGCTCATCGACCGCGCTGAGTCGCAGCTCGATCGACTCGGCGTCTCGCAGGGGCGCTCCCAGCCACGTGCGCAGCCGGCGAGCGCCGATGGGCGTTCGCGTGTGGTCGACGAGCTTGACGAGCTCGGGCAGCTCCAGGTTGCGCACGGTGGCGGCGTCGAGCGGCATGGTCGCGTCGGGCGAATAGGTGCGGACGCTCAGGAGCCCAGGACCGATGCGAGTCTGGATCTGCTTCAGATAGTCGAGCACGACACCCGCGGCGCCGACAGCGAGCGGAGCGTCGCCTGCGCCCACCGCCGCCGGATAGGCGATTCCCAGTACGTCACGCAGTCGCTGCTGCCCACGGACGGGATCGAATTTGTATTGCTCGACCTCGGGTGGTGTCAGTAGCTCTGCCGGCGCCAGCCGCTCGAGCTCGGCGCTCAACCGGTCGGCGGGGAGCTGGCTCAGGAGCAGCTCGCCGGTGGAAACGTCGCATGCGGCCAGGCCGGCCTCGGCGCCGCGGGTCCAGGCCGCGACCAAATAGTTGGGACGCGTCGGGTCCAGATAAGAATCCTCGACGACCGTCCCCGGGGTCAGAACGCGTGTGACGTCGCGTTTGACGATCGGGCCCTTGCCGGGGGCCTCCACCTGATCACAGATGACCACCTTGTGGCCCGCGCGCAAAAGCTTGCCCACGTACAGCTGCCATGCGTGGTAAGGGACGCCGCACATGGGCGCCCGCCCCGACTTGCCCAATGGGCGCGAGGTCAGCGTGACCCCCATCACTGGCGCGGCGATCAGAGCGTCGTCGAAGAACACCTCATAGAAGTCGCCGAGCCGGAAGAGGAGGATGCCTTCGGGGTGCTGCTCCTTCGCCTCCCGGTACTGCCGCATGACCGGGGTCAGAGGAGGCGTCGTACTCACGCCGCCGGCAGTCCGATGAGCTGACCGGCTGTGGCCTGGAGGACGCGCAAGGTGATCACGTCGCCCGGCGCCACCCCCGACCCGCGCATGACGATCGCGCGTTTGCCCTGCCGGATGCGGCCGTACGGACGCCCCAATTCGTCGGTGCCTTCGACCAGCACCTCAACATCGCGGCCCACCCAGCGCGCCGTCTTGCGCGTGGCGATCTCGCGCTGCAGGGCGAGCAGATCGTTGAGGCGCCTGAGCTTCTCGGCGCCCGGAACGTCATCGGCCATCTTGGTGGCGGCAAATGTGCCGGGGCGCGGCGAGTACATCGCCAGGTGCACGACGTCGAACTCCATCTCCTCGAGCAGGTTCCGCGTGTTGAGAAATGCTGTCTCCGACTCACCCGGGAAACCGACGATCACGTCCGTCACCAGGCCGAGGTCGGGCATCAGCGCGCGGGCGCGTTCGACGATGGCGCGGTAGTGCCTGGTCTGGTAGCCGCGCGCCATGCGCTTCAGGATTCCGTCGTCTCCGGACTGCACGGGCAGCTGCAGCTCTCGGCACACAACGTCGCTCGCCGCCATTACCTCCAGGAGCTCAGGCTCGAGGTCCTGTGGATGAGAGGTCATGAAGCGCAGCCGCTTCAGCTCGGGGATCCTCTCGACCTCCCGAACCAAAGCCGCGAGGCCCCCACGACCGTCTGGGTCGCGGTAGTCATCGACGTTCTGGCCGAGCAGAACGATTTCCCTCGCGCCGGCCAGCACCGCGGCGCGGCATTCCTCCAGGACGTCGGGCATCGGGACATGACGTTCGCGGCCGCGCACGCGGGGCACGATGCAGAACGTGCAGTTGTGGTCGCAGCCCTGGATCACGCGCACGTAGTGGCTGACTCCCGTGCGACCGGTCGGCGGCAACGCCTCGCCCTCCGAGTAGTCATATCGGGCCGCGAGGCCGGCCAGGAAGTCCTCGTATTCGCCGATGGGCACGACCGCGTCGAGGTGCGGGAACCGTGCCCGTAAACCATCGCCCTCTTTGGCCACGATGCAACCGGTGACCGCAATCGTCCGGTCGGGCGTCTTCCAGGCCTTGAGCTCGTGGAGCTTGGAATAGACCCGATCCTCTGATGCCTGGCGGACTACGCAAGTGTTGAGGATTGCGACGTCGGCCCGGTCGAGCGAATCCTCAATGTAGCCGGCTGCGAGCAGCCTCCGCGCCAGGCTCTCGGAGTCGGCTGCGTTCATCTGACAGCCGATCGTCCAGATATGGAACGAACGCGCTCTAGTTTTCCCGCCCCTCTCCCCTGATCCCTCTCCCCTGCGGGGAGAGGGTGCCACTTCAAGCCGGTGCGTCAGCGGCTCTCCACGAGCAGGCGGATCCCGGTACGTTCCTCGCCGTCGATTGAGATGTCGATGAAAGCCGGTATGCAGACCAGGTCAAGCCCTCCCGGCGCCACGTAGCCGCGTGAGATCGCGATCGCTTTCACGGCCTGGTTGATCGCGCC
>DMCH01000088.1 GCA_003446775.1 Chloroflexota bacterium | reverse complement strand
ACGCCTCTCAGGTCGAGGAGCCTGGGCGAGCCGAGCGGCTAGGCGAGAGAATCCTTGACGGCGGCTCCGGCCGCCGTTCCTGTCCAAGGCAGTCCCAGGGCTGCAATCCTGCCGATCTCCGCCCCTTGCTTCCAGTGCCGCAAGGCCGCGACCAGGTCGTGGCGCCCTTCGAGTACTTCCGCGTACTCCATGTGCGCGTCGCGCAGCCGGTCGGGCATGCGCAGCTCCTCGAAAATCCGAATTGCAGTCTCGAAATAGTTATCGGCCAGGGGCATGTTGCCTTTTCTCTCCTCGACCTGCCCCAGAAGTACGCGGGCTTCTGCCTGAACGATCCGCTCGCCGGTCGCCTGACTTGCCTCCAGCGACTGCAGGAGATACTCATTCGCCTCTGCGAGCTGACCCCTTCTCAGCTTGACCTCGCCCAAGCTGCTCAGGATGTGGCCCCGCCCTCGCCGATCAATGCTCAGCTCGCTCGAACGTTCGAGAGCAGTGAGGAAATGTCGCTCGGCTGAGTCGAGCTGGCCTTCCTGTAAAAGCAAATAGCCGAGGTCGTTCTGGACCCGGTACACGGCGCTCAGATCGGACTCGAGGGAGTACAGGGCGAGCGCTTTGTCGTAGTGGTCACGGGCGGTAGCCGGTTGATGCATCCGCCGATATGCCAAGCCAAGGCCGTGGTGCATCTTGGCCAGCTGCAGGAGATCCTTGACCGCACTGGCGGCCTCGGCGGCCGCCTCGTAGTACCGAATTGCACGCGTCCACGACTGGGACACGATGTACATGCCGGCGATGTGACCGAGGATTCTAGCCTCGATCTGGGGCGCTTTCGGGTTCAGCTGTCGACAACGCTCGAGCGCCTGGTTGGCGAGAGGAAGGGCTTCCGGATTGTCCAGCAGGCCCAACGCGCTCGACTCCCAATCAAGGGCTTCAACCGCCATCCACTCATCACCGTTGCGTTCAAACTCTGAACGGGCCCACGTCAAGTGCGGGAGTGCCTCCGCCGGCCGTACCAGGCGGCAGTACGCCTGGCCGAGATAGAACCGAACCAGCGCCCCATCCTCGGCGCTCCCTTGTTCGAGCAAGGAGACGCCAAGGTCGACCGCCCCTTGAAAATCTCGGACGGCGGTCAGCCGCTCCAGCTCGCGGAGGCGCGCTTGCCGTTCGGTCAGGGCTGAGGGTGAATCCGGGGTCAAGAAGAACTCGATCGGCTTTCGGGTCTGGCGAGCGATCAGTTCCAGGGTCTCCATCGAAGGTCGCGTTCGCCCCTTCTCGATCAGGTGGATGGCCGTTCGGGTGAGCTTGCCGTTCGCCACCTGAGCCAGCGTCAGCCTCGCCTCGCGGCGCGCCTCCCCAACCGACCCCTCGCGGACGGCAACCCCTTTGCGGCGACCACGGTATCTGGTGCCGAGCATGGCGGTGAGTTTACCGCCACGCCCGGCCGGCCGCTAATGACTTAACGAAATGACTTTACGGCGTTGGTCCGATCTCGCTCGCGAGCACCGGAGCGATCGCGACGGCCAACGACATAATGGTCAAGAACACGGAAAGGATTAGCTTGCGCATGAGCGCACCTCCAAGTTTGATGGGCCGAGTGTCGTCTGAGTTGACTGGTCTGTCAACTCAAGTTCTAAGGGCGACAGCGCCGCCCCTCTGCGCGTAAAGCCTGTGCCCTTGGGCGTCACGGCTTGATGGGGCGATTAAGCTGCATCAAAGTGACGGCGGCATGAAGAAAGAGGTGGCGGCGTTCCAGTCGGCGGACCTCGAGGACGCCATTGCGGAAGGGAAGGCGGCCGGTGGTTACGCCGGCAACGTCCTGCGAAGCGAGCTCCTCAGCGCCGGGGTTTACGTCCTCCCGGCCGGCGCCACGGACGGCCAGAAGCCACACGACGAAGACGAGGTGTATTTCGCGGTTCGGGGCCGGGCCAAATTTCGGGTCGGCTCGAACGACCACCCGGTCCGGCCCGGCACTCTTCTGTTCGTGCCCGCTTTACAGGCCCATCACTTTCATGAGATCGAGGAAGAGCTCGTGCTCGTGGTCTTCTGGGCGCCTCCCGAGGGCTCCGACTGACCCACCGCCCTGCCCGGTACCAGCACGAGGGGCACCGAGATCAACACCACGGCGGGGATTGCCCAGATGGCGGCGGCGTAGCCATATCGCGACGCCCCGAGGCCGAGGAGCGTTCCGCCGAGTGACGCGCCGAGGTCGATCCCGCTGTTCCAGAGCGCGCTGATGTTGTTTCGGTGCTCGCTCGATCCCCGCGCCACCATGGCCAGGTAGACGGCGGTCTGGACGGCGCCGTAGCCGGCACCGAACGCTGCTCCCGCGAAAACAACCACCAGCCCGTTGCCGTGCGAGGCCAGCGCGATGAGGCCCATGAACGTGACGCCGATGCTGGCCACGAGCACCAGCCGTCCCGGGCCTCGATCGCCGAGGACGCCCGCGACCCAACGGCTGACCGCGCGGGCGGCGCCGGCGACGAACAGGAAAGCTGCCGCCGAGCCGATGCCCCCGCTCGGCAGGGCGATGGGCGCGAACGTGATGACGGCGCCGAAGCTGCAGCTCACCAAAACAAAGCCGGCGTACAGCGATAGGAGGCCGGGCCTGCGGAACGCGGCCAAGAGGTTGGCGGAGGCCGCTTGCGGCGGCGCAGGTGGGTGTGGCAGCTTGAAGGTGAGCAGCGCTCCTGCCAGCCCGACCGCGAATGCGATCAACCCATCGGCGTCGGCGTGGCCGGCCTCGAGGAGGGCGACGCCCACCGACGGCAGCACGATGCCCGGGGCGCTCAGGGCGACTCCGAAGAAGCCGATGGAACGCCCGCGCCGGTCTGGCGCCGCGAACTCTGCGACCAATGCGACGGCGACGACGATCGCGATGCCCATGCCGAGTCCGCGCGCGGCGGCCGCGGCCAGCATCAGCCAGGCGTCCAGATGAGGAAGCACGTACGCCAGGCTCGGCAACGCGATCATCAGCTGGCCTCCGACCAGCAGGCGAGCAGAGGACCACCGCGACATCAGCCACGGGGTGAGGACCTCGCCGGCGACCGCGCCCACGAAAAGCGCGGCCGTGCCCGCGCCCGCGGCACCGTGCGGGCCACCGCGTTCCAACAGCACCGGCACGACCGGCAGCATGATGTTGAAGCTGATCGCGACCGCGGTCGCGATACCGGCGAGCACCAGCTGGGGCGCCGAGCCGCTCGAGCTCGTGGCGAGAACTGGGCGGGCTATGGCTTTGTGCGCGTGCTGATCGGCCGCTGGAAAGGAAACGGCATGGGCTGCCGGTGCGACCGGAAGGGGAGGGGTATGGGCTGCCAGTGCGACATGACGAAGTCGGTCGGGTTCACGAACCGGTAAGGGAACGCTGGAAACCCGTCGCAGCGCGTGGGCGGCAGAGCGCCACGCCAGGCGTCCGCCTCGTAGTCACCAATGAAAACCGCGAAGTGGAAATGCGTTCGAGAGCCCATGTCGGCGATATCCGCGAAGACCTCTCCTCTCGTTACGACGGTGCCGACTGTGTAGCCGGCGCGAGGCCAAACGTGCCAGTACTGGGTGATCACGATTCCGTTCGGAGTGTCGTGGCGGATGAGGATTCCGCCGCGGAACGTCGGGTCGACGATGTAGCCGATGATCACGCCGTTAGCGGCGGCCATCACCGGCTGGATCCCCGTCGTGATATCCACTCCGGTGTGCAGCCAGATCGCTCCACTCGCGCTGCATCGCCGCAGCACGGTCCCGTCGCAGTAGCGCCACTCACTGCCGAATCCGAGGCAGTGTGGTGCCCACGACGGCAGCGGGAACTGAAAGTAGTCGACCGGCTGGGCTGCGGCGCGGACCGTGGACGCGGGCCGCGCGGTGTCTTGAGAAAACGTCGGCGCGGACATCCAAACCGCGCTGATCGAGATGGCAGCGACCACTGGCAGCCTCGACACCGCTCGGATCACGCCCCAGAGATTAGGCCGTGCGGATGATCGCCGGCAGGGCGCGGGCGTCGAGAATCCAATCGGCCATGAGCTCTCCCAGCACGGAGGCAAATTTGAATCCGTGCCCAGAGCATGCGCTGAGGACCGTCACGCCGGGCAGGCCGATTGGCGAGGTGGCGAGGAAGCGTTCGTCCGGCGTGTTCGTGTACATGCAGACGCGGGCGTCGACCACCTCGCCCGTCACGCCTCTCAGTTTCTCGCGGGCGAATTCGCGGAGCGGCAACAGGTCGGCGTCTTCGACCTCGCGGTCGATGGAATCCGGGTCGGCGCCGGTTCCCTCGTGGTGAACGGCCAGCTTGATGCTGCGGCCGTCCGTGGTGGGAAAGCCGTAACGGAAACGGCCGCCCGCGAGCTCGCGGATGAAGACCGGAAAGCGCTGCGGCGAGAACGAATCCGGATCGTCGACCGAGAGCCATGCCATCACCTGGCGTTCGACCTCGAGCGGCAGGCCGAGCTGTGGCAGCAGCTTTGAGGTCCACGCACCTGCCGCGACCAGCGCCCGACCCGCTGCAAAGCGGCCGCGCGAGGTCTCGATGATCACCCCGCCGTCTGCTGCCTTGATCGCCGTGACCTCCGTATCTGTCATCAACCGCGCGCCGAGCGCCTCGGCGCGCGCGGCCGCGGCTGCAACCGCGCGCTCGGGCCGCAAGAAGCCGGCCTCTTCATCACGCACCGCGACGTCGCCCGGCTCGAGCCGGTGCTGCGGGTGCAGCCGGTTCATCTCGCTCGGGTCGAACAGTCGGTGCGGGAGCTGGTTCTCGCGCGCGCTCCTGAGCACGCCGGACACGAGCTCGCCATCCGCAGGGCCGATTGCCAGTCCCCCGGTCATCGTGAGCAGCTCGGCGCCGGTCTCCTGCTCGAGCTGCCGCCAGAGCTGGTGGGCGCGCTGGAGAAGCGGAACGTACTCTGGGCTTTCGAAGTAGGCGGTCCGGAAGATGCGGGTGTCGCCGTGCGATGAACCGCGGTCGTGGCCGGGGCGAAATCGCTCGAAGCCGATCACCCTTGCCCCGCGCGAAGCCAGCCGCCACGCCGATAGCGCGCCCATCGCGCCGAGGCCGACGATGGCGACGTCGGCGCGCGGGTCAGCGCCCAGTTGGCCTGGCCCCGGCTGGTGAGCGCCGGACACGCTGGCCCAGAAGCCGGGCACACTCACGCATCAGGTCGAGGATCTTGTCCTCGATATCGACCTCTCCCTTGCTCGCGCCGCACAGGGTGCCGAAGAACTTGCCATCGGATGCGAAGACCGGGTACGAGACGAAGGTCCGGATCTCCAGTAGACGGGCCACGCTGCTCCTCGGAAACGCCTTCGGCACGTTCTTCGAGTAATTGGGAGCGCCTTCGACCACGAATCGGCAGACGGCCTCGGACCACGGCAACGTGACGCCCTCGGGGATGTGGAAGATCTGGCTCGAGTTGTAGGAGAACAGGATCATCTGCTCGTCTTCCTTGAGCCTTGTCTCGGCGAGATAGGTGGAGCTCAGGCCGGTGAGCTGGGCAAGCCGCTCGAGGACCGCCCTCGCGACGGTCTCGAGGTCCTCGCTCGGGGCGGCGGCCTCAGCGAGCAGCTCTCGCGCGGTGGGTGCCATCGATGTCCTGTAACGGTACCCTCCGCCGCCTTCAGGGCACAGTGTCGCGATACAGGGCTGTGCGAGACTGAAAGTCGTGGCGCCCTCGACACTTTTTGCGTGGCTCGAAAACGGCGCACCCGACCACCCGGCGCTCGTCGTCCCCAACCGCGTCTCCCTCAGCTATCGGCGCCTGCGCGAGCTGGCGGATGACGCGGCCCGCGCGCTCGCGTCCCATGGCATCGGGAGGGGCGAGCGGGTCGCGATGGTGTTCCCAAACGGCCCGGAGGCCATCCTCCTGTTTCTCGCCGCCTCCATGGTCGGGACCGCGTGCCCGCTGAACGCCGCATATAAAGAGGACGAGTTTCGCTTCTACCTGGAGGACGTCGGCGCCCGATTCCTGGTCGTTCCACCGGGCGAGGGGGAGGCGGCTCGACGAGCGATGCCGGCGGGGGGCACGGTGATCGAGGCCCACCTCGATGACGGCGGCCGCCTGTACCTCAACGGCGCCGAAGCCGGCAAGCGGCCCGATTCGCTCGATCTGTCGGCGGCCGAGGACGTCGGACTCGTGCTGCACACCAGCGGGACGACCAGCCGGCCGAAGAAGGTGCCGCTGCTCAACGAGAACCTGACAACCTCGGTGGCAAACATCATCGCGACCTACGAGCTGGGGCCTGAGGACGTCTCCCTTTGCATCATGCCGCTCTTCCACGTGCACGGCCTGGTCGCGTCAGCGCTGGCGACATTTGGCTCGGGCGGCACGGTGGTCGCACCCGAACACTTCAGCCCTCTGGGCTTCTGGTCGCTCATGCAGGCGCATCGCCCCACCTGGTTCACCGCCTCGCCGACACCGCATCAGCTCGTCCTGGCCCGGCTGCCGGAAGATCGACCAGCCGGCACGGAGCGCCTGCGATTCGTGCGCTCGTGCAGCTCCGCGCTGTCGCCGGCACAGATGGCCGTCATGGAACAGCGCTTCGGTGTCCCGGTCCTCGAGGCGTACGGCATGACGGAGGCGAGTCACCAGATGTCGTCGAACCCGCTTCCGCCCGCTCCTCGCTACGCGGGTTCGGTCGGCCGCGGCACCGGCGTCGAGATCGCGATCTTCGACGATAGCGGCGCGTCCCTTCCGGCCGGCGCTGCCGGCGAGGTTGTCATCCGCGGGCGCAACGTGATGCACGGGTACGAGAACAACCCGCAGGCCAACGCCGACGCGTTCGTGGACGGGTGGTTTCGCACCGGCGACCAGGGCACGCTCGACGCCGCCGGCTACCTGCGCCTCATCAGCCGCATCAAAGAGCTCATCAACCGCGGCGGCGAAAAGATCGCTCCGCGCGAGATCGACGAGGTGCTCGAGGGCCACCCGGCGGTCAAGGAAGCGGTCGCCTTCGGAGTCCCGCATCCCACGTGGGGCGAGGAGGTGGCCGCGGCTGTCGTCCTGACCGCGCCCGCGACTGAGAAAGAGCTGCTCGCCTACTGCCGTGAGCGGCTGGCGGACTTCAAGGTGCCCAAGCGGCTGCATTTCGTGGAGTCGATCCCGCGCACGCCCACGGGCAAGGTCCAGCGCCGGTTCGTCGCCGAACAGCTAACGCGAGCGTGAAGATAGCCATCCTCGGCGCAGGCGCGATCGGAGGCTTCCTGGGCGCGCGCCTGGCGCGCGCCGGCGCGAATGTCGTCCTCATCGCCCGCGGCCCTCACCTGAAAGCGATGAATGACTCGGGTCTTCGCGTCATCGAGGCAGCCGGTGACTGGACGGTGTCCGTGGAGGCGACAGACGACTTCGCGGCGATGCGGGACGCGAATGCGGTCTTTGTCACCCTCAAGGCGCACAGCCTGCCCCCGGTGGCGGAGCGAATGGCAGCCAACCTCGGCTCCCACACCGCGGTCGTCAGCGCCCAGAACGGGATCCCGTGGTGGTACTTCCAGCGTCTTAGTGGCGACCTGGACGGCATCCATCTCGAGACCGTCGACCCGGGCGGGGTCATCGCGCGGACAATCGACCCCCACCGGGTCATCGGGTGCATCGTCTACCCGGCCACCAGCCTTGTGAGCCCCGGGGTTGTGCGCCACACCGAAGGCGAGCGGTTCTCGCTCGGCGAGCTCGACGGCAGCCAGAGCCCGCGCTGCGTCGAGCTTTCTCGGGCGCTCATGAGCGCGGGGTTGAAGGCGCCGGTCCAGTCGAACATCCGCGCCGAGCTGTGGCTGAAGCTGCTGGGCAACGCCGTCTTCAACCCGCTGAGCGCCCTCACACGCGCGAACCTAGCCAAAATGGCGGAATCTCCCTTGGTCGCGCAGGTGGTACTCGCGGCCATGCAGGAGGTCGACGCGGTGGCGCGGCGCCTCGGGATCGAGATCTCGGTGTCCATCGAGCAGCGCATCAAGGGCGCCGCACGCGTGGGCGACCACAAGACGTCGATGCTGCAGGACCTCGAAGCGGGCCGGCCGATGGAGATCGACGCGCTGACCGGGTCCGTCGTGGAGCTGGGCGACCGGCTCGGCATCCCGGTCCCTCACCTCCGGACTCTCTACGCCGCGGTCAAGCTCCTGGAGAAGCGCTCAGTCGGGTAGCCATTGCGGCGGCCGGCTCTTGTGGCCGATCGCCCACCGCAGCGTCTCGATCACCTCCTCGAGGTGGTCCCGCATCGCCGCATCCGCGGCTTCTGGATCGTGGGCGACGATGGCGCTGAAGATCAGCTCGTGCTCACGCAGCGAACGTTGAGGCCTTCCCGGCCGCAGCATCGTCTGGTACTGGAACCGCAGGCTCTGTGATTTGAGCGTGCCGACCAGCCGGCCCGCGGTCGGGTTGCGCGCGGTGGCCCATATCAGCTGATGGAACTTCGGGTTCAGCTCCGAGTAGCCGATCGCGTCTCCGCTGCTCAACCGCTTGCGCATGTCGACCAGCACGTGCCTCAGCTCTCGGATGTCGCTCGCCGTCGCCTTCGCGGCGGCCTGGCGCGCCAGCAGGCGCTCGAGGGCGGCGCGGACTTCCTCGATCTGGAGCGCTTCCTGGTCCGAAACGAGGCGAACGCGCGCGCCGCGATTGTGCTCGCGTGTCACCAACCCCTCCTGATCGAGCCGGACGAGGGCGGCGCGAACGGCGGTGCGGCCGGCGCCGAGCATCCTGGACAGGTTCGCTTCGACCAGGCGCTCGTTGGGCTGGAAGCGCCCGGCGATGATTCCCTCTCTCAGGCGCCGGTAGACGTCGAGGCCCAACTCGGGAGCCGGCGCGGGCCGGCGAAGCTCGCTCCTTGCCATCGGCTAGATTATCGCTAATAATGTCGACAATCCCCCGTCTCGGGTGATCGACTCTGTGAGCCTTACAACTAGGGAGCGAGGAACGATTGTGAGCAGGTTCATGCCGTCACGATTCGTATTCGCGGTCGGCGCCATTCTGCTGCTGGCCGCGTGCGGCGGCAGCACACCGACCGGCAACGGGCTCGGCACCGGGGCGCTGACGGTGGGCGTCATCGCGCCCTTCACCGGCGCCGACGCTGGTCTTGGCCCGGCGTACTACGCCGCGTGCCTGCCGGCGGCCCTCTCCATCAACAACAACGGGGGCGTCGGCGGCCGCATGCTCAGCTGCTCGAAGTTCGACACCCGCGGAGAGCCGGCCGACGCCGTGCCGGCGGCCAACCAGATGGTCGCCAGCACCTCGGGCTTGATGGCGGCGATCGGCTGCACGTCTGACGAGGCTTCGACGGTCGTGCCCATCATTGACCGCGCTCACATCCCGATGTTCTGCATGACGGGGCAGTCGGAGTTCAACAAGACCCCGCTCAAGTATTTCCACCGCCTCGTACCGGCGGATGTTTATGACGCCTATGCCATGGTGGGCAGCGCCCTTTTCGGGCCCGGCCACGCGCCCTACAAGAAGGCGGCGCTGGTGTTCGGCGACGACATCGGTTCCCAGGCCTTCGTCCAGCCGGCCACGAACGCGTTCACGAAACTGGGCGGGACCATCGCGATCAACCAGCCCATCCACCTCGGCGCGCCTTCATACCGGACCGAGGTCCAGGCCATGCTCGCCTCGCACCCTGACGTCATCTTCACTGAGGCCCTCGGCTCGGCCGGCACCTATCTGAAGGAAGTCAAGACACAAAACAACGGGCAGATGATCCCGTTCATAGGCAGCTCCGCCACCATCGACCCCGAGTGGTTCCAGCAGGTCCGTGACGCCATCGGCCTCAACGATCTCCTGAAGTACTACGCCGGCGTCGACCTCGGGTACACGTTCACTGGACCGGCGTATGCCGAATTCAAAACCAACCTCGACGCTTCAGCAGCTCAGTTTCCTGACGCGCCCAAGTACAAGCAGCGTGGGTCCACCCTGCACCTCTACGACGGGATCATCATGACCGCGCTGGCCATGGTGGCGACCAACAGCTCGGACCCGACCGTCTACAACCCCAAGATCATCGACATCGCCAACGGCACGAGCGGCGCGACGGTCGTCAACACCTACAAGGACGGCGTGGCGGCGCTCAAGGCCGGCAAGTCCATCCGCTTCGAGGGGGCCGGGGGCCAGAACAACTTCAACCAGTGGAACAACTCGCAGTCCGGCTACATCCTGGTCGGCTACGACAAGGACGGCGGCGAGGTCAGGGCCGGAGAGCTGACCCCGGACCAGACTTCGAAGATCTTCGCGGCAGGCGGAAGTTAGTCACCGGTAAGACCCAGGGGAGCCGAGCGCCGTGGACCTCTTTGTAGCGGCGTTCGGCTTCGGCCTGGTGAGCATGTCGGTGATCGCCATCGCGGCGGTCGGATTCACGATGCAGTTCGGGATCACCAACATGATCAACCTCGCCTACGGCGAGGTGATGATCTCCTCGGCTTATGTCGCCTACTACTTGAACCGGGCCGGCTTTACGATCTGGTTCGGCATGGTCGCCGGCGCATTGTTTGGCGCTGTGTTCTCGTTCCTGCTGAACCGAATCCTCTACGCGCCGTTCCTCCGCAAGGGCACCTCGCACCTCGGGATGGTCATCGTCTCCCTGGCCGTCTCCCTGATGATCGCGAACCTGCTGCTCCCGATCGTCGGCTACTTCCCCGTCTCCTATCAGGAGGACCCGGGCCGCCTCATCCGTTGGGGGTCCATCGCCCTCACGAGGGATCAATTCATCATCATCGGCATCGCGGTTGTGCTCATGCTCGCCATCCACGCCCTCCTCACATACACGCGGCTGGGCAAGGCGATGCGCGCGACCGCGGCCAATCCTACCCTGGCCCGCAACTGCGGCATCCCGACCCAGCGCGTCATCGACGCGGTCTGGCTGATCACCGGGGCGCTGTGCGGGCTGGCCGGCGTGGTGGCGGCCCTCGACTCCGACTCTTTCGCAATCGCCAACGGCGCCACCTTCCTCATCACCGTCCTGGCCGCGGCGGTGCTGGGCGGAGCCGGGCAGCCCTATGGCGCCATGATCGGGGCAGTCCTCATCGGCATGATCACCGAGTTGAGCGCCGCAGCCTGGTCGCCTCAGTACAAGGAGGTCGTGGCCTTTGGCATCCTCGTCCTGGTCATGGTCCTGCGCCCGCAGGGACTGCTGGCGAAACGAGGCGCGCTGGCGGCGGCTGGATGAACACCTATTACGCGGTCAACCTGCTCGTCTACGCGGGGGTCGACATCATCGCCTGCCTGGCGCTGAACCTGCAGTTCGGCGTTTCGGGGATCGTCAACTTCAGCTTCATCGTCTTTCAGGCGGTGGGCGCTTACGCGGCGGCTGTGCTTTCAATGCCGCCCGATACCGCCAATGGCGGCTTTCAGCACTACATCGGCGGATACGAGCTGCCCTTTCCGATTCCGTGGCTCGGAGGCGCCATCGCGGGCGGCCTGCTCGCGATCCCCGTGGGGTTCGTTGTGCTCAGGAAGCTGCGCAGCGACTACCAGGCGATCGCGCTGCTGGTGCTTTCGGTGATTGCGAACGCGGTGATCACCAACGCCGACAAGTTCCTGGGCGGGGCGGCAGGGATTGCATTGGTGCCGCCGCCTCTGTCTGACCGCATCGACCCCAACACGGAGTCGTACCAGTACCTGTACGTGGGGATCACAGCCGTCTGCGTCGTCATCGCTTTGGTCGTTGCGAATCGGATTGTCAATTCACCATACGGCCGGAGCCTGCGCGCGATGCGTGAGCGCGAGCTCGCGGCGACCGCCATCGGCAAGAACCCGGTGCAGCTGAAGATGACGATTTTCATAGTCGGCGGTTTGATCGCAGGGCTCTCCGGCGGCATCCTGGTCGGCTTCATCCAGGTGTGGGCGCCGTCCGTTTGGCTCTACCCCGAAACGATCATCCTGTTCGCCGCCATCATCGTGGGCGGTCGGGGCAACAACATCGGCGCCATCCTGGGCGCGCTGCTCGTGCCGGTCGGCTTCGAAGAGATCACACGCTTTCTCAACAACAGCCCCAGCATCGCCAACCTAGGGCCGCCGGGCCTGATCCCAGCGCTCCAGTGGGTGGCGATCGGCCTGCTGATCATCGGGTTTCTCTGGTTTCGGCCCGAAGGCGTGCGGCCAGAGTCGCGCCGCGTGTTCGAAGGCGCCCCTGTACGCGAGGATCGTTGATGCTCGCCGCCACCGAACTGGCGCCCGCTGCCGAGCGGCCGATGCTGGTCGCGAGCGACATCCATCGCCACTTCGAAGGCCTGCACGCCGTGGACGGCACCTCCATCGACGTGCCGGCAGGGAAGATCACCGGCCTGATCGGCCCCAACGGGGCGGGGAAGTCGACGTTGCTCGCCGTGCTCGCGGGCACGCTGCCCGCAACGAGCGGCACCATCGTCTTCGACGGCGAGGACGTGACGAGCTCGCCGGCCTACAAGCGTGCGCGGCACGGGCTGGTCCGCACGTTCCAGCTACCCTCCGAGTTCGCGCGCCTGACCGTGCTCGAGAACCTGCTCGTGGCCGCGCCCAAGAACCGCGGCGACACCCTCTTGGGCGCACTGAGGGGCAGGAGTTACTGGATCGAGGACGAGCGGCGTCTGGTCCAGCAGGCGCGTGCCCTGCTCAAGCGTTTCGGGATGAGCGCGAAAGAGTCCGAGTATGCAGGCACGATGAGCGGAGGCCAGAAGCGATTGATCGAGATCATGCGGGCCCTGATGCTCGGGCCGCGCCTGCTGCTCCTCGACGAGCCCATGTCGGGGGTGCACCCGAAGATCGTCTTGGAGATCCAGCACTACCTGGAGGACCTGCGCGCGGAAGGCCTGACTATCTTGATGGTCGAGCACGAGCTCCATATGGTGGAACGCCTCTGCGACACGGTCGTCGTCATGGCCCAGGGCAAGGTGATCGGCAGCGGGACGATGTCGAGCTTGAGGCGGCAGCGGGAGATTGTTGACGCTTACCTTGTCGGATAGCCCGGCGCACGTGGAGGCGCGGCCCGCCCCGAGCCTGCAGGCGCAGGGCATCACGGCGGGCTACGGAAGCGTGCCGGTTATCGTCGACGTGTCGATCGCGGTCGGGCCAGGCGAGGTCGTGGCCATCATCGGGCCCAACGGGGCGGGCAAGAGCACGCTTCTGAAGACCCTGGTCGGGATTCTGCGGTTGGACAGCGGTCGCATCCTGCTCGGTGCCGACGACGTGACCGGCCGCGCGCCGGAAGAGCTGGCGCGGCGGGGCGTCGGTTACGTACCCCAGGTCAACGACATCTTCGAACCGCTCACGGTGTTGGAGAACCTCGAGATGGGGGGCTACCTACTGAATGCCGCGCAGGTGAGGGCTCGCGTCCTCGAGGTCGGGGCGGTGTTCCCTCAGCTGCCGCCGATGCTCAAGCGTCGGGCCGACAAGCTGAGCGGCGGCGAGCGAAAGATGCTCGCCATCGCGCGTGTCCTCATGCTCGACCCCAAGGTCCTCATCCTCGACGAACCGACCGCCAACCTCTCGCCGAAGCTGGCCGACGGCCTCCTTCGCGAGCATGTGAAGCGGCTCGCCGGCCTGGGCAAGGCGGTGCTCCTGGTCGAGCAGCGCGCGCGGGCGGCTCTGGAGATCGCCGATTGGACCAGCGTCCTGGTGTCCGGCTCGGTTCGCCTGGAAGGGCGGCCGGCCGACCTTCTCCAACGCCAGGACTTCGAAGAGCTCTTCCTGGGAGCGGGTACCGAACTGGGTGTGTCAGACGAATCAAACATGGAGGAAACATGAAGCTGTTGATGTTCAAGCACGATGGCGAGACGCGCCTGGGCGCGCTGCGTCCAGGGCACGAGGACGAGGTCGTCGACCTCAGCGGAGTCGCACCCGATCTTCTGGCGGTGATCGACGCAGGTGACCCCGGGCTTGCTCGCGTACGTTCGGCGCTATCTTCTTCCAGCTCGAAGGCTCACAAGCTTGCGGACCTGGAGTTGCTAGCCCCACTGGACCCCCCGCGCGGAAACGTGATCGCGATCGGGCGCAACTACCAGAAACATGCGGAAGAGTCGGCACGGAAAGAAGGCTATGAGCCCCAGCCCCCGACCATCTTCACAAAGGCCATCACCTCGCTGACGGAGCCATTCGCCGACATCGCGATCGACCCGTCGGTCAGCGAGCAGATCGACTGGGAGGCGGAGCTCGCCATCGTGATCGGCAAACGCGGCGCGAACATCAAACGCGCGGATGCGCGCGGCCACATATTCGGCTACACGGTTATCAACGATGTGACGGCGCGTGACATTCAAAACGGCTGGGGTGGCCAGTATTTCAAGGGCAAGAGCCTCGACCGCTCTTCTCCCACCGGGCCATGGGTGGTGACCAGCGACGAAGTGCATGACCCTCAGTCGCTGAGCGTCCAGCTTCGACTCAACGGAACGCTGGAGCAGGACGGCAACACCCGCGACATGATCTATCCGGTTGACGCGATCATCGAGTGGGCCTCGAAGGGGATGACGCTGCTCCCGGGAGCCCTGATCGCCACAGGCACCCCGGACGGGGTCGGCCACTACCGGACGCCGCCCGAATACCTGCACCCAGGCGACGTGATGGAGACCGAGGTCGTCGGGATCGGGCTACTTCGGAACCGGATCGTCGCCGCGAAGGTAGGCGCGCTAGCCGATCACCCTCACCGCGGCGCCTAGCGACCGAAGCAGCGGCCGGACCTCGGTCCAGCGCGTTCGCCCGTCCGCGGGCACCGCGCCCGGGAGCGTTTCGGCGAACGCGTCGACGACTTCCGGCGTTTCGACTGACTTCAGACGAATAGAGGTTCCGTGCGGGTGCGTTCCAGGAGCGTGGTCATCTGGGCGTCCGTCGGGCGCTTCTCGAAACACTCCGCCGCGTCGAGAACGCGAGGCAGCAAATCGATATCGCCGGCGGTGTTGAGGAAGACGCCGGGCCGGCCGAGCACCCACCAGACGGCGAGGTCGATGTCCGCCTGATCTTCGAGCGGCTCGTACCACGTCGTGTGCGTGCGTTCGCGGCCCAGCCACGGCTTCGCGGCGATTGACTTTATCGTCTGCACCGCGACGTTGCGCTCGGCGCAGGTCCGGCTGAGGGTTTCGAAGTTTTCGGCGTAGTAGGGGAGCTGCATCGTCACGAAGTTGTAGGGGAGCAGCACCGAGTCGAAGTCGAAACGATCCAGGGAGCGCCGGTGGTTCGCTGCGATCTGCGCGCCATGGCCCGTGACTCCGATCCATTTGATCAAGCCCTGATCACGTGCTTCGACGGCGGCTTCGATGACGCCACCCGGACTGAGCGCGGTATCCCATTCGATCGGATCCGCGAGGTTGTGCAGCTGCCATAGGTCGACGTGATCGACGCCGAGCCGGTCAAGGGATCGGTGCAGCTCCTCGCGCGCGCGCTTGGCGGTGCGCTCGCCGGTCTTGGTGGCGAGGAAGAACCGCTGCGGCTCGAGCTTCAGCCAGGGGGCGATACGCAGCTCAGCGTCGCCATAGCTGGCGGCCACGTCGATGTGGTTGACGCCGTGGCGGAGCAGGACCTCGAGCGTCCGGTCGGCGGCCGCCTGCGTCACCTTCGAGAGCGCGGCAGCGCCGAAGATCGTCCGGCTGCTGTTGTGGCCCGTGCGCCCGAAGGCTTGCTGCGGGACCGCCATTACCTACTGGATGGCCTTGCCGGTGGGACCGTCGAACAGGTGCAGGCGCCGCATGTCGACGCCAAGCCGCACGCGGTCACCCGGGCTCACCTTCATGTTGGGATCGACCCGCGCCGTGATCGCGTCGCCGCCCACGGTGCCGTAGAGGAATTGGTCCGCGCCCAACACCTCGCATACCTCGACCTTCAGGTCGAGCCCTGAGTGGCCCTCGCGTGGGTGCTCCGTCAACGCCTCGGGCCGGATGCCCAGCACGCCCTTCTCGATGCCTGGCGCGGTCGGTAGCTCGAGCTCGAAGCCGGTCGCCTTGGCCGTGGTGCCCTGAACGGTGACCGGAATGAAGTTCATGGTCGGGCTGCCGATGAAGCCCGCGACGTACATGTTCACCGGCTTGTCATAAATCTCGCGCGGTGGCGCGACCTGCTGGAGGATACCGTCCTTCATCACCGCGATGCGGTCGCCCATCGTCA
>DMCH01000010.1:17124-23631 GCA_003446775.1 Chloroflexota bacterium | reverse complement strand
CCCTGGATCGGCTCGACGAAAACTGCTGCCACGCTTTCAGGTGGTGCGACCGTGCTGAACAGCTCCTCCAGACGGGTCATGGTCTCGTCCGTCGTCACCCCGCGCGAGGCGGAAGGGAAAGGCGCATGGAACACAGAGGACAGCAAAGGAGCGAACCGGCGGCGCTGGCTGGCCTTGGAAGCGGTGAGCGAAAGCGCGCCGAAGGTCCGGCCGTGGAAGCCGCCGATGAAGGCGATGTAGCTGGGCCGCCCCGTGGCATATCGGGCCAGCTTCATTGCGCCCTCGATCGCCTCCGCGCCCGAGTTGGTGAAGAACACCTTCGCCGGCGTCCCCGGGAGGATCTTGGCCTCGAGGCGCTCGGCCAGCTCGATCTCCGAGCGGTAGTAGAAATCCGTGCCGGACATGTGGAGGAACCGCCTGGCCTGCTCCTCGATAGCGGCCACGACGCGGGGATGCGAGTGCCCGGTGGTGACGACGGCGATGCCGGCCGTGAAGTCCAGGAAGCGGTTGCCGTCCACGTCGGTCACCCAGCAGCCGCTGCCGCGATCCATCACGAACGGGTAGGCCCGAGTGAAGCTCGGTGACATCGCCTTGGCGTCTCGGGCGATCCACTCGGCGGCCTTGGGGCCGGGGAGCGGCGTGTGAATCGACGGTCGGCGCTCTGCAGCCATGCCCGCGGACAATATCAGCGTGGTCAAGCTAACGGAGCGGCAGGTTCGGATCCTCAACGGCCGCCACTTCGCGACCGTGGCGACGCTGCTGCCCGACGGCAGCCCGGAGGCGACCGTCGTTTGGATCGAGACCGACGGCAAATACGTGTACTTCAACACCGCCTTTCCGCGCCTGAAGGCTCGCAATTTGAAGCGGGACGATCGGATCGCGATCACGGTCTTCGATCCCGCGCGCCCTTACCGCGACGTGTTGGCGATCCGGGGCCGCGCGGAGCTGATCACCGAGGGCGCCGAGGAGCACATCGACAAGCTCGCGCGCCTGTATACCGGCCGGAAATTCAAGGGCTTCCGCCCGGATCAGCAGCGGGTGATCGTCAAGGTGACCCCCGAACGGATTCACATGCAATGATCTGCTCGTGAGCCCTAAAGCAGCCAAGGCCGCCACCGTCAGGGCCGCCACGCACGACGACCTCGCCGCCATCGTCGGGATCTACAACTGGGCCGTGAACCAGACCTTCGCCACCATCGACTCCGAGCCGCTCGACACCGAGGAGGCGGCGCACTGGTGGGAAGCTCACGGCAAGCGCTCCAAGCTCCTGGTGGCGACGGACGACACAGGCGTGCTCGGCTGGGCGCGCCTCTTTCCGTGGAACCAGCGCGGCTTCGATGTCGTGGAGGACCTGGTCTACGTCGATCCCGTCCACCATGGCCGTGGCATCGGCAAAGCCCTCCTGACCGAGCTGATCAACGAGGCGCGCGGCCTCGGCTACCGCACGATCGTGGCCACCATCGCCACCGACAACCGGTCCGGCCTCCACCTGCACACCAGGCTCGGTTTCGAGGCGGTCGGCACGATCCGTAATGCGGCGCACAAGTTCGACCGCTGGATGGACATCACTCTCGTCCAACGTTCGTTGGATTAGGCGCCCCACCTCGCGTTCCTGACCGAGGTAATCCCGCCTCCCCGCTCGCGGGGAGGTCGGCCCGCTCGCGAAGCGAGCCGGCCGGGTGGGGAAGGACAGAAGGCTAGGACTGCGGGCTAGTCAGCTCCATCGGACTTCCGGTCGCGTATGCGGGCGGGTACACGATCTTCATGACGCCGACGGCCTGCCACTGGCCGACGACCGCCGCCGCGCGCGTGTTCTGACCCTCATCGAGCGAACCCGCGGCGCCGAAGCGGACGCCACCCCCGTTGATGCTGTCCCCCACCGGCACGTCGACCCTGAGCGCCGCCGCGCGAATCGATTCGGATGTCGCAGGCGCGTGCATCCCGCCGAGGATGTCGTGAAACAGCGTCCATCCGCCGACGAAACCTGCCACGGCTGGAATCGACATCGACGCGCCGCCGTTGTCCCGCGCATAGACGGCGCGTGCCTGGTCGAGCAGGGCAAGTCCTGCCGGCGAGAGCGCGCCTGCGCTGATGTCCGCATCGGGCTTGTCGGCCGCATAGACGCCGACCGCGCCTCCGCCCAGCCGACGGCCGAACTCAGGCATGCAGAATGCGGAGCTGGTCCCGACCGCCGCCTTCACGGCGACGTGCTGGGTGAGCAGCGCCTGCCAGATGGCGACGCCGTCGTCGAGATAGCTCACGTCCCAAACAAAGTCCGGGCGATCGGCCGCCACCCGGGCCGCGATGGCCGGCGCGTCGTACGCGCGCGGGTCGTACTCGATGACGTCGACCACGCTGATCCCGAGGCTCGAGGCGAGGGCCTGCTCGCCACTGCCGACCGAGCGGCCGTAGATGTCGTTGACGCGGATGACCACGACACGCGGTGCTTGCAGCCTGTAGTCAGGGATGAGCACGTCGTGCGTGAACGTGACCGCCATGCGTCCCAGCGAGCCGCCCGTGGCCACGGTGCGAAATACGTAGTGGCGCTGGGCGGTGATGGGATCCGCGACCGCCCCCGTCTCCCAGTACACGGTCTTCAGCTCCTCGGCGCGGGCTGACGCCGCCGCCGAGAGCGTGCTGCCGTAGGTGCCGAGGATGGCTGGCACGTGGTCGTCCCGGACCAGGTGGTCGACCGCAGCCGCGGCAGCCTGCGGGGTGTTGGCGTCGACCACATCAAGGCGGACCGGCACTTTCAGGGCGCCGCTGCTGCTTGCCAGCGACAGCGCCGCTTTCACCCCGGCGAGCTCCTCTTTCCCGCCGGCCGCCTGCGAGCCGCTCAGCGGGTAGATCGCGCCGAGCACGAGCTCGTTGGACGGCTTCGCCGGCGATTCGCCGCACGCGGCGACGACAACAAGGAGCACAAGAGCAGCTACGACGACTCGGCGCACGAGTCCAGCTTATGCGGTGGCGGTTCGCTCCAACATGGCACCGTTCCGCGCCTCGGCCAGCTGGCGATCAAGCTTTTGGGCGGGCGCGTAGCCGTAGTTGACATGAAGGGCACGGCCTTCTGCAGACATCACGACCGTGGTGGGCAGCGTGTAGACCTGGAAGCGATCCGCCAGCTCGCGCTCGGCGATGGCGTCGACCTTGTCCACCCTGACGGGGCCGAGCTTCGCCAGCGCGGGTTCCTGGTGAGTGCGGCACACGGTGCAGTTCTCCCCGGTGAAATAGAGGATGTAGGGGTCCGCGGCCGGCGCTGACATCGCCCCGACCGCGAGGCGTCGCGCACGCGACGACCTAAAGGCCTCCAGGCCCGCGGCAGCAAGCACGACTGTGCCCGCTGCCGCCAATGCCCAGAGCTGTACGGTCACGCTCGAATCAATCCCCGCTTGCCAAGCTGGTAGTAGATCTGGCATCCGAGGCAGTAGCCGAACGCCAGGTTGACGAAAGCGAGCACGGCGACCAGCAGCGCGAGGGCCAAACCGGCGGCCGTGAAAACGGTCGAGGAGCTGAAGCCGAGAATCAGCAGCACTGACGACACGGCCAGGAACACTCCACCCAGCCCCTGCGCGAAGTTGTGGGGCTCGGGCCGATCCTGCACCGGACGCGGCTTGACGATGCCGCGTGGCTTGAGGACCTGGAAGTAGAGCTGCTTGAAAAGGGCCAACTGCGGCGCGAAGGTGCCCAGCAACAGCACGACCGCGAGCAGCGGGATCAGAAACAGCAGCGGACGGTACCAGTAGCTACCGAAAAACGCGACCAGCACGGTCACGATGATCCCGGCCTGGTTGACCTTGAGCGCCGAGTGGTCGACCGTGGTGAGGGCCATTACTTTGCGATCGGGACCCCGATCGAGCTTCCCCACTCCGTCCACGATCCGTCGTAGTTGCGCACGTCGTCGTAGCCGAGCAGCTCCTTGAGCACGAACCACGTGTGGGCGGAGCGCTCGCCGATGCGGCAGTACGCGATGATCTCGCGGTCGGGCGTGATCTGCTTGCCGCCGTAGATCTCCTTCAGCTCTTCTGTGCTCTTGAAGGTGCCGTCCTCGGCGTTGACCGCCGTGCCCCACGGGATGCTGACCGCGGTCGGGATGTGCCCGCCCCGCTGCGCACCTTCCTGCGGCAGGTTCTCGGGCGCAAGCAGCTCGCCGGAGTATTCCTTCGGGGAGCGGACGTCGACCAGGCCGGCCTTGCCGAGCTTCGACTGCACGTGGTCCCGGTAGGCGCGGATGTCTTCTTTGGGAGAACCGTGGAAGTGATATGAGGTCGCGGGGTAGTTCGGCGCGTCGGTGCTGTACGCGCGCCCTTCCTTCTCCCACTTGACGCGGCCGCCATCGATCAGCTGGACCTTGTCGTGCCCGTAGTACTTGAGCGCCCAGTACGCGTACGCGGCGAACCAGTTGTTGTTGTCGCCGTAGAGAACGATCGTCGTGTCGGGGGTGATCCCGCTCTGACCAAGAAGGTTCGCGAGGGCCTCCTTGCTCGCGATGTCGCGATTAATCTGGTTCTGCAGGTCTTTCCTCCAGTTCCAGCCGACGGCGCCTTCGATGTGACCCTTGTCGTAAGCGGACGGGTCGACGTCGACCTCGACGACGCGAAGTCCCTTGTCCTTGCTGTGTTCCGCGATCCACTCCGTCGATACGAGTGGCTTGGTTGATGTCGATGAGCTCAATTTCCCAACCTCCAAAAAATACAAATGACCGAATTGATTCGACTTCACGAAAAACCGGGCCGAAGGGCGCGCCCTTGAGGGGCGCGAGCTTACGTCCGGGGCCTAGCTACAGAAGCAGGCCGGGTTGTGAACCAGACGCTGGGCAGGCCAGACGAGGTCCCGCATAGACACGACATTTTATGACAACCAGCGGAGGCGCGGACCTAATTCCCAGGGGTCCCCGCGGAATCGCCAGATTCCGTGGGATGGAATTCCGGATGATAGTCGGCGTAATGCGAATCGATCTCATTAAGTACCAGGCGCTGGGCAACGACTACCTCGTGCTCGACCTGCCCGGCCCGGTTGACGAGCTGGTGCCGCTGCTGCCCACTCTGTGCGACCGCCATCGGGGTCTCGGCTCGGACGGGCTACTGGCGTTCGACCCGGCGGCGATGACGGTTCGCGTCTTCAACCCGGACGGCTCGGAGGCTCAGAAAAGCGGCAATGGACTGCGGATCACGGCCGCCCACGCGGTCCTCGAGCACGGCGCCGGCGACGCCTTCGAGCTGCACACGGTCGGCCGCGCCAACCCGGTCCGGGTGCTCGACCGCGACGGGGTGGAGGTCACGACGGAGCTCGACATCGGCCGAGCCTCATTCCGGGCCGCCGACCTGCCTGCGCGATTCGACGGAGAACCCGATCGGGTCCACCTCGACACACCCGCGGGGCGCGTGGAGGCAATGCTCGTCTCGGTCGGCAATCCACACTGCGTGGTTTTCGGCGAGCCGGCGACCCACGCGAGGTGCCTGGAGCTGGGGCCGCTGCTCGAGAACCACGCCGCCTTTCCCGAACGCACCAACGTCCAGCTCTTCGAAGTCATCGACAGGGGTCGCGTCCGGATCGAGATCTGGGAGCGCGGGGCCGGCTACACGCTGGCTTCGGGCACGAGCGCGAGCGCGGTAGCGGCCGCGTGCATGCGGGCCGGGCTCGTCGACGAGCACGTGTCGATTCAGATGCCGGGCGGCGACCTCCAGGTCCGGAAGGAGAAATCCGGAAACCTGGTGCAGTCCGGTCCAGCCCGCCGCGTCTACCGCGCGAGCATCGACCTCGCCGACTTCCGCTAGCGAGAAGCTGCTGTCAGCCGCGTGACGGCGTCGGCGAGTTCCGCAAGCCCCGGCACCACAGCGTCGGCGAGGGACGGATCGTCCTTCTCGCCCTGCCGGTTGACCCAGACCCTACGGATGCCCAGCTGGGCCGCCGGCTTGATGTCGTGGTAGTAGCTCTGGGCAACGTGGATCCACGCATCCGCGGAGCCTCCGAACACCGACTCGAAGCGCCGGAAGTGCGCCAGGTCCGGCTTGTAGGCGGACACGTCCTCGGCGGTGATGACCGCGTCAAACGGTTCCGGCAGCCGGCGCTCGGTGAGCGCGATGAGGTCGCGGTCGCAGTTGGTCAGTAGCGCAAGCTTCCAGCCTTCCGCATGAAGAGTGCGTAGGGCTGGGCCGACGTCGGGAAACACGGGCCAGTGAGGGATGGTCGACGTCAATGCCGTCGCGTCGTCGTGCTTGAGGTCGAGCTTGAGCTTCGCCGCGGCGCGACGCAGCGTCTCGGCGAGCACGACGCGGTAGCGGCGGAACGGCTTCTCGTTCTCGACCTCAGCCTCGATCTCGATGTACGCGGCGAGCAGCTCGGCGCCCCGACCGGGGAACAGCAGCTCCCCGGTCGTGCCGATCCCGTGGCGCCAGTCGACCAGCGTCCCAAAGCAGTCGAACGTCAGCCACCGAGTGGCCACCCCTGGTCAGCGCCCGGGCGCCCGGTACGACATCGTCTTCTTGGCCGCCTTGTCGATCTCTTCGG
>DMCH01000010.1:16841-16977 GCA_003446775.1 Chloroflexota bacterium | reverse complement strand
AACTAACGAATGGACGCCGTCGGGAGCCTACCCGGCCTTGGCCAAGTACTCCGTCTGCATCTGGATCGCCATCGACATCGACGACAGCTGGCCCGATTCGGCGAACACCTTGGCGTTGGGTTGCATGTTCAGCTCG
>DMCH01000010.1:12264-16819 GCA_003446775.1 Chloroflexota bacterium | reverse complement strand
GCGAAGGCTGCGGCCGCCGTGTTGTCGATTCCGTCGACTATGACGAATACATCCGTCTTGCCGAAGGCGAAGTAGTAAGCCTCGAGCTTTCCGCCGAGCGACTTGACCGCGGCTTCGACAGCAGCGCGCCGACCCGTGCCTCCCTCCTTGAGGACGCCCTTGATGCCCTCGACCGAGTAGGAACCCTGGAAAAGGTATCTCGCCATCGCTCGTGTCCCCCCTGAACTAACGAATGGACGCCGTCGGAAGCCTACCCGGCCTTGGCCAAGTACTCCGTCTGCATCTGGATCGCCATCGACATCGACGACAGCTGGCCCGATTCGGCGAACACCTTGTCGTTGGGTTGCATGTTCAGCTCGAGCACCGGCATGACGGTGCCGACGATCTTGGGCTCCATGTTGCCTCCTGATGAAGTTGGCGGCCGCCGGGGCGCGACCAATGTATCAGGAGCCCGAGCCGCCTCCGGCATGATGGACGTGCTCGAGGGTGTGACGCCGGGCGGACTTGCGGCCGGGCGTCCGCGCACAGGTCTCGCAGACTCCGACCACCAGCACCTCGGTATGCACCGGCTTGAATCGATGGCGATCCTCGAGGTGTCTTTCCAGCTCGCTTACCAATGCCTCTTCGATGTGCAGAACGCCGCCGCAAAGCTGGCAGACCGCGTGGTGATGGTCGCCGCTGGCGAGCTCGTAGTGGGTCGGCCCGTCGCCGAGGTGCGCCGCGTAAACCGATCCCGATGCGGTGAGCGCTTCTAGGGAGCGGTAGACGGTGCTGCGCGGGAAACGGGCTGACGTCTTCTGCAGCTCGACCGTGATCTCGTCGGCGGTGCAGTGCCCGCCCAGCCGCACGATCGCGTTGTAGACCATCGTCCGCTGCGCCGTGCGCCGCATCCCGGGCGCAAGCATCTGGCCTCCCCTGGGCTCCCCGCCACGCGGGGAGCTCCGCCGCGAAGCGGCGGTGAGGGGGCGATCACTCATGAAAGTGGAACCGCACGAAGCGATCTATCCGCCTTGGTCAGCAGCCGGCACCCACCCGCCTCGACGACCACGTCGTCCTCGATCCGCACGCCGCCCCAACCCGGGATGTAGATGCCGGGCTCGACGGTGAACACCATCCCGACCTCGAGCACGGTCTTCGAGCCTGGGTCGAGGGAGGGGTCCTCGTGCGCCTCGAGGCCGAGCCCGTGGCCGGTGCGGTGGAAGAACCGATCGCCCAGCCCCGCGGCCTCGATGACCTTTCGCGCCGCGGAGTCCACGTCGCCGGTGGTCGCGCCCGCCCGCACCACCTCGATGGCTGCATCGTGCGCCGCCAGGACCAGGCCGTGGATCTCACGCTGGCGCGCGGTCGGGCCGCCGACGACTGCGACGCGCGTGGTGTCGGCGCAGTAGCCGTCATAAGCGGCGCCAAAGTCGAGCAGCACTAGATCACCCTCACGCAGACGCTGTCCGGACGGGCGGCCGTGCGGCAGCGCCGAATTTGCGCCCGACAGCACGATCGTTTCGAAGGCCGGCGTTCCGCCGGCGGCGGCGATGGACGCGCCGATGGCGAGCGCAACTTCGAGCTCGGTCTGCCCGCCATGAAGGCGACTGAGGATCTCTTCCGTGGCCGCATCGGTGATGGCCGCCGCGTGCGCAAGCTTCTCCAGCTCCACCGGCGACTTGGTGCGGCGCAGCCTTCGAATCTCGGGTGCCATGTCGAACATCTCGCGCGTGTGCAAGCGTTCGCGCAGCACATCGGCGACCGCAAGCGTCATGTGCTCTTTCTCGACCCCGAGGCGGACCGAGCCCTCCAGCACGTCATGGACCAGCAGGTATGGGTCCTCACCGTCACGCCACGAAGCGATGTCGGCGTCGGTCTTCGCCCGCTCCGCGTTCTCGCGCTCGATCGCCGGCAGGATCAGAGTCGCTCGGCCCCGCTCGACCGCGAGCGCCATGAGCCGTTCGTGTGGGTCGACACGCACGCCGGTCAGATAAGCGATCGACACCGGCCGCGTGACGAGGGCGGCGTCCAGGTCATGGCTTGCCATCCAGGCTCGGAGCTCGTCGAGCCGCGTGGCCGTTTTCGCGTCAGTCAACGCCGACGATTCGAACCTGATACGAACCATTGGGCGTCTTGACCTCGACCTCCTCACCCACACGATGCCCGATCAGCGCCTTGCCGAGCGCCGATTCGTAGCTCACCCGGCCGGCCTTGGGGTCTGCCTCGGCGGGTCCGACGATGCGATAGGTTTCCTGACCCTCGCCGTCTTCCTCGAAGCGCACGGTGCTCCCCATGGCCACCACGCCCGACCCCTTCGTCGTCGTGATCAGGACGTGGTTCTTGATGATCGCCTCGAGCTCTTTGACTCGCCCCTCCATCATCCCCTGCTCGTTTTTGGCCGCGTGGTACTCGAAGTTCTCCGAGAGGTCACCAAACTCTCGGGCGGCCTTGATCTTCGCCACGATCGCCGGGCGCTTGACCGTGGTCAGCTCGTGGAGCTCCTTCCTTACCGCCTCTAGCCCTTCGGGTGTGATGTGAACGTCGCTGGTCATCATTCCGAGTCTAGTTCTTGGGGAGCTGAGCCTGGACCTCCTTCATCAGCCGGCGCTGGAGGAAGGTCGACACCCCGTATACGGCCGCCGCCAGCGCAGTCCCCGCCACGACGGCCAGCGCGGCATGCACAGGCTGGTTCGGAATCGGGGAGAGCGCCACTGCGTCGTCGCCGACGATGGCCGCGACCCCCAGCGCGATCGGAGTGATGAGGGGAAGCTGCTGGAGGCGCTTCATCACCGGCGGGACGGGCGGGTCGACACGCGGGACCATCCGCTGGCCCATCACGCCGACCGATCGCACATGGCGGAGATTGGGCGTGACCGTCAGCACGACGTTGACCTGGTTGCCGGGCACCTGCTTCAGGCGCGCCGGCGGGACGAGGTACTGCTCGACCCCGCCGCGGGTTTGGACCATCAGCATCCCCAGGCCCATCGACGTGCTCACCATGCTGGCGCCCACCAGCTGGCCCTGCACGAGCCGGCCCTCCGCCTTGCGATCTTTGAGGGCCAGGCGGAATCCGGGCGCGATGAAGCTCGCGAGCAGCGCGATCGGAAGCACCCACGCGATCGAGGCCGCGATGGCTACAGGGAGGCCGTAGAGGGGCGGCACGAAAATCAGGATTGCGGCGATGATCAAGATGCACGCAACCGCGATGCCGACCGCGATGTAACCGATCCGGATGACCAGGTCGGGCGCATAGCCCTGCAGCATGCCGCCGGCCTGCACGTATCTCTCCCGCTGACGCCTCGTCTGCCCGGTGCCGGCAGCCGCGCCGGCCTTCGGCTGGACCTTGCGCATCTGCTGGCGCATCTGCCGCGTCTGCACGCGCTTCTTTCCCACTGCATCGGCAGTGTATAGGCGAACTCAGCCCGCTCGTTGCTAGGGAGCCACCGCCGGCACGAGCACCCGCTTCACGTACGTGGTGCCACTGTCGGTAAAGAGTCCGGAGAAGAGGAAGGCCGGCTCGTAGTAGCTGTGGTCGCCGGCGGGGACGAGGATGTAAACCAGGTCGGCACCGGTGAGCCGGACGGCGGGAATGTTGCTGCCGGGCGCGGCTGACTGCGCGAGAGCGGAGTGGATTGCCTGGTCGGCGGTGATGATCGGGTAATTGCCTGAATCGAGTGTCAGCGGCAGCGGACCGAGCGCCACGGCACGGGTCTGGCCGCCGCTGAGATCCACCTCGATTCCGTAGGCGGAGCCCACGCTGTCGACGAGGTTGGCCTGGCCCTGCGTCCCGAGGTCAAACAAGCGCAGAAACGTGACCCGGATCGACTTCGAATCTATGGATTGCCGAGTCTGGATCTGGTAGGGCCAGGTCGGGCGCAGGCCGTGGGCCGAGAGGTACGCGGCGGCGACCCCCACGGGGTCGGTGGCACCGTTGGGGGTCGTGTCGGTGAGCCTGAAGGTAGGCTCGAGCGGAGGCTGAAAAGTGCTGCCGGACACCACCACCACGAAGTTGGGCCCGGAGTAAACACCCAACCCCTCTCGCGGCAAGTTAGGGGCCGGCGCGGCTCCGATGGACGCCGCGAACCTGTCGGCATCGGCCCGGGTCGGCTCCTGGAAGCGGTAAACCGGCAGATTCGTGGCTGTGACATTTAGTTGGCCGGCCCAGGTCAGTGCCGTCGGACCGAAGTAGAGGCTGTAGGAAGCGTCGTAGGCTCCGCCATTAATCGTCCTCGTGGGGAGATTTGGCGATGGCGCGGCCTGAGTGAGGGCAGGAGTGGGCAAAGGGCCGCTGAGGTTCGTTGGTGCTTTAGGTCCATTGCCTGAAGCAGTCGTCCCGCCGGCAAACGGCGCGGTGCGGGATTCCCGGCTGGTTGCGGTCGAGCCGCCACCGCCGCCAGGCCCTCTCAGGGAGATGATTCCGATCCCGATCGCGAGCACGAGCACGACCGCGACCGCGGCGGCCGGCGCTCCAGGTACGCGACGCAGCGGCGCGAGCAGTCCTGCGAAGAAGTCCCGCACGCGGACCCACAGGGGCCGGCGCGCTTGCATCCTCGACCAGAGGTCGTCCTCGAAGCCT
>DMCH01000010.1:10215-11974 GCA_003446775.1 Chloroflexota bacterium | reverse complement strand
GCCCGGTGGTACAGCATCTTGGCCGCATCTTCGCTGCAGCTCATGAGCCCGCCGACCTCTTCGAAGCTGAGCCCGGAATGACGCAGCGAGATGGCGTCGCGCTGCCGCTCTGGCAACCGGGCCACGTACGCCAGCAACGCGCGATACTGGATCCGCTCCTCGGCCACGCCCGCGGGGTCAACCTCGGCCATCGGCTGATGCTCGATGGTGCGCCGCAGCCGCTCCCGCCGCCCATGCGCGCGGAAGTGGTCGAGGGTCGCGTTGCGCGCGATGCGAAACAGCCACGCCGCCGGGGTCGTGTTGCGAGCCTCGAACCGCCCGTAAGCCTGGTAGGCGTTCATGAACACCTGCGCGGTGATGTCTTCGGCGTCGGCCGAGGTCGAGACCTGCGCGCGGACATAGGCGTAGATCCGGCGCATGAACTCCCGGTAAAGGTCCTCAAACGGCGGCCGGTCGGCGACCACGGCCGAATCGTAGGCACTCGTATCCCTCATTGAGCCAACGCCCGGCGCGGAGCGGGTGTAACGAGCTAGGAACGGAGGGCGGGGCCGATCTCGACCGGTCGGTTCGTGAAGACCGAATCCGGGCGGCAGAGCTTGCACCAGGCGACGGCCGTATCGTCGTCCACGGTCCACACGCCCACGGCGCCGCCGGCGGAGTGGATCTCCTTCACGAGCTGGGGGTCGGTCGCTCCCCAATGCGGCGAGTAAACGTCGGCGCCGGCCTCGCGCATCATCCGCGCCGGATCGATGGGCCGGGCGCCCTCGAGGATGCCCAGCTGCAGCTTGGGCTCCATTGCCCTCAGCTGGCGGATCGACGGGTGATGAAACGAAACCACCGCGCATTCCGAAACCGCACCGAGCTGGCGCAGCATCGCGACCAGCTTCTCTTCGAGTCCCGGGTACTGGATGGGCACTTGCTTGATCTCGATGACCAGGCCCACCTTGCCGATCGCGAGCTCGATCACCTCCTGCAGGAGGGGGATGTGCTCGCCCTCACCGGCGTCAAGCCGGCGGAGCTGAGCCGCGGTCTGATCACGCACCATGCCGGTGCCGTTGGTGGTCCGCTCGAGGGTGTGGTCGTGGATGACCATCAACCTGCCGTCCAACGAGAGGTGCACATCGCATTCGATCAGGTCGCAGCCGGCATTGATCGCGGACCGGAACGACCGGATCGTGTTTTCGGGATGGTGCGCGGGGTTGCCGCGGTGCCCGCCGAGGAGCGGGTGGCCTTCATCGTGAGCGGCCTCGTAGCGGTCCCGGATTGATTGGGTCAAGGCGCCGGAAAGTCTAACCGCGCGGCCATACGTTTTCTTTTGCCCCACGAACTCCGAGGCTTCGCCGTGAGTTCGCGGGAACCCCGTAAAAAAAGTGGTGGCCCGCTTGTCTATAGTGCTGATGATGACCGCCGCTGCTCGGACCATTGGCGAGCTTCGATCGTCCGGACACGTACGCGAGAACGTCAAGCAGGAGATGCGCCGCAACCTGCTGGCGCGACTGCGCAGCGGCGAGCCGCTTCTCCCCGGCATCGTCGGCTATGACGAGACCGTTCTGCCTCAGCTGGCGAATGCGGTGATCTCCGGCCACGACGTGATCATGCTCGGTGAGCGAGGCCAGGCGAAGAGCCGCATCATGCGCTCGCTCATCAACTTCCTCGATCCGCAGGTCCCTGTGATCGCTGGCTGCGAGATCAACGACCACCCGTACGGGCCCATCTGCCGTCGATGCCTGGACCTCGTCGCCAAAGACGGCGACAAGGT
>DMCH01000010.1:9690-9857 GCA_003446775.1 Chloroflexota bacterium | reverse complement strand
ATCAAGGTCGCGGAAGGCCGATATCTCGCGGACGAGATGACCATCCACTACGGTTTGCTGCCACGCACCAATCGAGGGATCTTCGGTATCAACGAGCTGCCCGACCTGGCGGAACGCATACAGGTCGGCCTGCTCAACATCATGGAAGAGAAGGACGTGCAGATCCG
>DMCH01000010.1:8854-9356 GCA_003446775.1 Chloroflexota bacterium | reverse complement strand
TGGACCTCTTCGTCATCGCGAGCGCCAACCCCGAGGACTACACGTCGCGCGGTCGCATCATCACTCCGCTGAAGGACCGATTCGGATCGCAGGTCCGCACTCACTATCCGCTGACCATTGGCGAAGAGATGCAGATCATGGAGGCCGAGCGGCATCCCCTGCCCGAGGACTTCGAGCTCATCTTCCCGACCTTCATGAAGGAGATCGTCGCCGAGCTGACACACCTCGCCCGCCGCAGCCCGCACATCTCTCAGTCGTCGGGCGTGTCGGTGCGCATGTCCATCGCCAACTTCGAGAACCTCGCGAGCAACGCGGTTCGCCGGGCCGCGCGGGTGGGTGAGACCCTCGCCGTGCCACGTATCACCGACCTCGCCTACCTCACCTCGTCCACAACGGGTCGCCTGGAGATCGAGGCGCTCGACGAGGGCAAGGAGGAGCAGGTGCTTTCGCGGCTGGAGCGCGGCGCCATCAGCGCGGTGTTCAGCCGGCACTTCTCGGCGGC
>DMCH01000010.1:0-8545 GCA_003446775.1 Chloroflexota bacterium | reverse complement strand
CCGGACGTGGCGACGGCGCTCAAGAAGCTCTCGCTTCCGGATCGCCCGGAGGTGCGCGCGTCGGTGATCGAGTTCCTGCTCGAGGGCCTGCACCTGAACAAGCGGCTGAACAAAGACGAGGTCGACGGGAGAGCGGTCTACCGGCGCTGATCTAAGGCCTGGCGGGCGCGCGCACGGGTGGCGCCAAACGTGCGCAATCCGAGCCGTTCACACGCACCGGTGGCGCCAAACGTGCGGAATCGGACAACGCCTCTCAGCGCTGGGCGGAATAAATCCAGGTGAAGGCGATCACGAGTCCGACGACCAGCAGGAAGAAAAGGAGCTCGACCCTGATCGCCAGCCGCACGAGGCGCCGCGCCCTTCTCGTTCGCGAGCCGCAGCGCTCGCAGTAGGCGGCGTTCGGGACCAGCTCCGCGCCGCAGGAGTCGCACGCGACCTGAACCTGCTGCATTTCTCCAGTATGGACGGCCTTGATGGTGGGCTCAGTCGTGACAGGTCGCGTCGGCCACGAAACGCACGGCACGAGAATCGATCGCCTGCGACGCATCGCCCTTGATGTCGAAGTGAGTGAGAACGCCGCCATCGACTCGTCCACCCGTCGTGTCATTGAAGGTGTCGACCTGCTTGCCGTTGCCGTCGAAGAAGTTGTACTGGAACGTGAGGTTGCCGCACGTCGAGCCGCGGCGATAGTCGAACTCGATCTCGGTCGAAGAGTCGATCTTGGCATTGGATACGCCCTCACCTGCAAATGGTTGGTGCAGCAACGAGAAGGCGAAGTAGCCGACGGCGCCGAGGATGAGAACTGCCAGCACGATCAGCAGGCCGGATGGCCTGAATCCTCTCGGACGGGCGACCGGCTGCCAGGCGGCGCCGTTCCACCAGTAGCGCCCGTCCTGGGAGACCCAGGCGGCGCCATCGAATCGCGGTGGTTGGCCGTCCGGCCCGACCTCGGCCGACATGGTCGGCTCATGGTGAGGCATCGGTGCACTGGTTGGCCACTCGTTATCGTTGGGCTGTGGACCTCGAGGAGGAGCTCTCGCCGGCGGACGCCGTGCTCCTCATGAGCTCGGTGCCGGAGCGCATCGCCGATCTCGTCTACGGGCTGGACGAGGCGCGGCTGCGCTACCGCCACGGGCCCGCGTTCCCGACGCTCGGTGGCCTGATCGGACACCTGGTCGACTCGGGATCGAAGGTGGATGGGCTCATCCGTCACGCTCACCTCGACGGCGTCGCCACAGCCGACGTCCGCGCCACCATCGACCCCGCCCACGACCAGGAGCTCGACCGCCCCCTGCAAGAGGCGCTCGAGGACTTCGCCCGAGTCCGCCGGCGAACGGTGGACCTGCTGCACGGCTGGGGCAAGAGCGAGTGGGACCGGACCGTGGTCGATCCTCGAGGCGGGGTTGTGACACTTCTCGAGGTATGCCAGATAGTCACGCGCCACGAGATGGCCCACATCTCGCAGATCCGCAACCTGACGGTGCTTCTCCCCGAGGCGCAGGACCTGGGTCCAATCCGGCCCGTGGATCCCGTCGCGAACCAGGATTCAGTCGTTGGCTGAAGAGCCCTCAGCTCCAGGCCCCGCATCCACCGGGGACCGGCCGCCGAAGTCTGGCCGCTCGCGTCGAAAACGCAAGTCCGGGCGCTCGGAGGGACGCTCCCTCCAGTACTGGATGGTGGTCACATCGCCGGACAACTTCCGCAAGACACGCGAGCTCGGCTTCACCATCCAGGGCCTGAAGAGCCGCCACCGCCGCCGGGTGGAGACCATGCGAGTCGGCGATCGGCTCCTCTATTACGTGACCGGGCGCATGGCATTCGCCGCGACCGTGACCGTCGCCTCACCCATGTATGAGGACCACACCCCGACGTGGCGCACCGCGCGCCGCGACGAGGATTACCCGTGGCGAGTGCACATCCGGCCCGACCTGGTGCTCGAGGATCCGGATTGGGTGCCCGCGAAAGAGCTCGCCTACCGCCTCGACTACGTCCGCAAGTGGCCGCCGGAGCACTGGACGCTCGCGTTCCAGGGCCACATCCACGCCCTGCCGCGCACTGACTTCGGCATCATCGAAGACGAGATCGCGCGCAGTGGACGCCAGAAGCGATCCCTCGCGGGTTGAGGCGTCTAAAGGAGCTCTATACCTTTCATTTCCAGGACGAGCGCCGTGAGCGATTGTTCCTCGCGTCGATCGGGTTCTTGCTCACGTTCGGCATCGTCCGCGGCATCACATATCTGATCCGCGCCGGGATCGGCCCGTTCCATAACGTGAGCAGCGGCGGCCTCCACATCCACCACCTGGTGTGGGGCATCCTGATCCTGATCCTGGTCGGCTATGTGTGGCTCATCGAACAAGGTGTCGGGTCGAACTGGATCGCCAGCGTCACCGCCATCCTCTTCGGGGTCGGCACCGCGCTCATCCTCGATGAGTTCGCCCTCTGGCTGAACCTCCAGGATGTGTACTGGACCGGCACCGGGCGAGAGAGCATCGATGCCGTGATCATCTTCATCTCGCTCCTGTCGGTCGGAATCTGGGGCGGCCCGTTCCTGCGCGAGGTGGCCAAGGAGCTCCTCAAGGTTTTCCAGCGCAAGGCGGTCTAGGTGTCACAAATCCGACACCCGTGGGGCTTGATGACTGGTGGGCGTGAACCTCGAGGTGGCCGCTGACGGCCGAAGGCGACTCGTGACAACTCGCGACGAGGCATTCGAGGCCCTGTTCAAAAGCGAATACGCGCGGGTGGCCGGCATCGCCAACCGCGTCCTGGCCGATCCGCAGGAGGCCGAGGACGTGGCGCAGGAGGTTTTCATCAGCTTCCACCGGCTTCACTCGGCGAGCGCGCAGTTCGCACCGGCGTGGCTGCACCGCGCTGCGGCGCACACCGCGTTGAACCGAGTACGTGGCCGCAAGCGCCGCGAGCGTCGCGAGTTGGCTCAGGCCCCGGAGGAAGGCTCGCGCACGGTCGATCCGCAGCGAATGCTCGAAGTTGGCGAGGACCGGCGGATGGTGCGAGCCGCGCTCGCCCGCTTGGCGCCGAAGCCCGCAGCAGTGCTCGTTCTACGCGCCAGCGGCCTCAGCTACGCAGAGGTTGCCCAGGCGATCGGAGTTGGAACCGGACAGGTCGGAACTTTGTTGAGGCGCGCAGAAGCCGCACTGCGCAAGGAGGTCACTCGTGGCACATCTATCTGAAGGAACTTTGCGCCGGCTCGTGGACGATCCGGACGCGCTCACCGGCTCGGACCGCCGGCACTATATGGACTGCGCCGCCTGCCAGGCCAGCAACAAAGGCATGGCCGACGACGCACGAGCGGCCGCGACCATGCTTTCCGCGCCGGAGCTAAAGCTAGACGTGGAGACCGCGTTGAAGCGCGTCCAGGCCGCCCCGGCTGCGAAGCCACGCTTCGGCTTCAGCCTGCCCGTCCTTCGTCCGTCGACGCGCCCGATGTTCGCCGGCCTCGCGGCGGCGGCCATCGTCGCTGCGCTGGCCATCACCGCATTCGCCAACATCCTGCCGCTCTTCCAGCCGAAGACGGTGCAACCGGTCCCTGTGACGTTCGCCGACCTGCAGGCGCTGGAGCAGCTGAGCGCGTACGGGACGCTGACCTGGTCGACGCAGCCAAAGCCACAGATCGTCCTGACTGCGGCCGATGCGAAGGCGATATCGGGGCTCGACGTCCCGGTCGTCTCCAAGTTGCCCGCCGGCGTGTCCTCCACCGTCACTTACGCTGCGATGCCCGGAGCAGTCGCCGTCTTCACGTTCGACGCCAAGAAGGCGGCGGATGCGGCCGCCGCGACCGGTAAGTCGCTGCCCAAGCTGCCCAGCGGGATGGACGGCGCCAAGCTCACTGTGACCGTGGGACCCGCGGTCGTAGAGGTGTTCGGCGACATGAATGCCAGCTCTGGCACCAATTCGAGCTCGCAGAACATCAACCTGCCGCAGCTGATCGTCGCCAGGTCGGCCGTGCCCGTGGTCACGTCGACCCAGGTGACGGCCAAGCAGCTCGAGGCCTACATCCTGTCGATGCCTGGCCTGTCGCCGGAGCTCGCGGCGGCCATTCGCTCCATCGGTGATCCCACGACGACGCTTCCGATCCCAGTGCCCGTCGAATATGCCACCTCGAGCAAAGTGAGCATCAACGGCGATCCTGGTGTCGCGCTCGGGGACAACACCGGCCTCGGCTCCGGAGTGATCTGGATCCACAAGACGAACGTCTTCGTGGTCGCCGGCTCCCTCAAGCAGTCGGCCGCGGTGGACATCGCGCGCAATTTGAAATAGTCACTCAGCTAGCCTGCTCAGGTGGCTGAACCAGCGTCTGTTGCCACGGCGGCCACTCCCATGAGGGTGGCCGCTGCCGCTCCTGCCATACATACCGTCGACCTGACCAAGCGATTCGGCGGCACGGTCGCGCTTGCGGGCTTGTCGATGACGGTCCCGCGCGGCGAGATCTTCGGCTTCCTGGGTCCCAACGGCGCGGGCAAGACGACGTCGGTCAAGCTGCTGCTCGGCCTCCTCAAGCCCACGTCGGGTGAGGCATGGCTGCTCGGCGAGCCCATCGGTGATCTCGGCACGCGCCGGCGCATCGGCTACCTGCCAGAGCTGTTCCGATACCAGGGATGGCTGGACGCGCGCGAGGTGCTCGCGCTCCACTGCGAGCTGGCGCCGCTGCCGCGCTCGAAATGGAAGGAGGAGATTGCGGCGGCGCTGGACACCGTCGGCCTCACCGACCGCGCCGACGATCGTGTGAGCACGTTCTCGAAAGGCATGCAGCAGCGTCTCGGCCTGGCTGCCGCCCTGGTCGGCAAGCCCGAGCTGGTCTTCCTCGACGAACCCACCTCGGCGCTCGACCCTGTCGGCAGGCATGACGTGCGCGAGATCATTCGCGACCTCTCAGAGCGAGGCACCGCCGTGTTCCTCAACTCGCACCTCCTGAGCGAGGTCGAGCAGGTCTGCGACCGCGTCGCAGTGGTCGACCACGGCCGGGTGATCGCGTCCGGGACGATGGACGAGCTGCTCAGCGGGACGGCGGTGAAGGTGCGCGTGAGCGGCCTGGACGATTCGGCTCGGACCAAGCTCGCGGCATTCGGTCCGCTGGACGACGAAGGCGAGCACCTGACGTTCACGAAGCTCGACATCGAGCGGGTCCCCGAGCTGGTGTCGACGATCGTCGCGCTGGGCGGCCGGGTTTACGAGGTGTCGCCGCGACATCAGACGCTGGAGGACCGCTTCCTGCAGCTGCTCCACGAGGACGACAAGTAGTGCCTCCCGTTCTCGTGTTCGCGCGGCTCACCGTGCAGGAGTCATCACGCCGCCGTCTGCTCCTGGCGCTCGTGATCCTCACTCTGCTGGTAGTGGGGTTTTCCGCATGGGGCTTTAACAAGATCACGACTGTGACGCGAAGCGACGGCACCCTCCTGCCGCATGACCAGGTCAGCCTGATCACGTCGCAGCTGCTCATCGTCATCACCTTTATGTACAGCGGCGTACTGGCACTCAGCGCGGCCGTGGTCGCCGGCCCCCTCATCTCGAGCGAGGTGGAAAGCGGCCTGCTGCTCTCGATGCTCGCGCGTCCCGTCAGGCGCAGCGAGGTCGTGATCGGCAAATGGCTCGGGTTGGCGATCCTCGTCACGATCTATGCCGCCGGGTCTGCTCTTCTGGAGCTGACCGCCGTGAACCTGGCCACCGGCTACGAGCCTCCCCACCCCGTGGAGCTCGTGCTGTACGTCGCCGCCGAAGGCCTCGCCCTGCTTTCGCTCGGACTCGTCCTGTCGACGCGCCTGTCCGGAATTACGGGAGGCGTGATCGCGCTGGTCGCGTGGCTCATGGCCTGGATCGCCGGAGTCGTAGGCGACATCGGGACCGGGCTGCAGAACTCCGCCCTGCAAAACGTCGGCACCATCAGCCACCTGCTCCTACCCACCGACGGGCTGTGGCGCGGCGCCGTCTACGCGATGGAGCCGGATGTGATCCTGGCTGCGCTCCGGGCCGCCGGAACAGCTGGGCGCGCCAACCCGTTCAGCGCCGTCGACCCCCCGCCCACCGCCTTTCTCGCGTGGGTGGTGGTGTGGTTCGGACTCATGCTGACCCTGAGCATCTGGAGCTTCCGGACCCGCGAGATCTAGCGGAATTCCGCACGTTTGGCGCGAGCCGTGCCCCTGGCGACCGCGCGATGCGCACCGTTTGCGTCAGACGTGCGAAATCACGCGATCAGGGATACAAGCCCCGTTCTCGCGTCGCGCCGGCGACGCGAGACACCGCCCGCACATAAGCGGCCATCCGCATGTCCAGCTTGAGCTCGAGCTTGGTCTTCAACACTTCGGAGAACGCGCGCGACAGGATCGCCTTCAGCTTCTGGTTGACCTCGTGCTCGGACCAGAAGAACGACTGCAAGTCCTGCACCCACTCGAAGTACGAGACCGTGACGCCCCCGGCGTTGGCGAGGATGTCGGGCACCAGGAAGATGCCGCGCTCGCGGAAGATGGCGTCCGCCTCGGGCGTGGTCGGTCCGTTTGCCCCTTCGACGATGAGCTTCGCTTTCACGTCGCGCGCGTTGCGCGAGGTCAGCTGGTTTCCGATCGCCGCGGGCACGAGCAGGTCACAGTCCACCGTCAGCACATCCTGGTTGCCGATCTCCTGGGCGCCCGGAAACCCGCGCAGTGTCTTCTCGCGCGCCCGATATTCCTGCACGCGCTTGATGGAGAGGCCGAGCGGGTTGTAGATGCCGCCGTAGTCCTCGCTGACGGCGACGATCGTGCAGCCCGCCTCTTCGAGCAGCCGCGCGCTGATGCTGCCAACGTTGCCGAACCCCTGCACCGAGACGCGCGTCTGGTGCGGAAGGCGGTTCATGTGCTCGAGCGCCGCCATCGAGCAGATCGTCACCCCTCGGCCGGTCGCCTCAACGCGACCGAGCGAGCCACCCACCTCGATCGGCTTGCCGGTCACCGAAGCCGGCACCGAGTAACCGAGGTGCATGGAGAGCGTGTCCATGATCCACGCCATCGTCTGCCCGTCGGTGTTGACGTCGGGCGCCGGGATGTCGCGGTCGGCGCCGATGAGGATCGAGATCTCGGTCGCGAATCGGCGGGTCATGTGCTCCAGTTCGTTGAGCGAGAGCTCCTTCGGGTTGACGATGATGCCGCCTTTGGCGCCACCGAATGGGATGTTCACGACCGCGCATTTCCAGGTCATCCACATCGCGAGTGCCTTGACCTCGTTCAAGGAGACGTCAGGGTGGTAGCGGATGCCTCCCTTCGCGGGCCCACGATTGATGTTGTGCTGCACGCGATAGCCCGTGAACACGCGGAGGTGGTGGTCGTCCATCTGCACCGGGAAGTGGCAGGTGAACTCGCGCTGCACCTCGCGCAGCACCTCGCGCAGCCACGGCTCGAGCTTGATGATCTCGGCGGCGGTATCGAACTGGGACTGGGCGGTCCTCCACTCATCAGCCTCGACGACAGGGTGTAGTTCGGTGGCGCTCACATCAACACCGATGATCGCGGATATTCCGCCTTCGGATCACAAATAACGTTTATGCAGGCGGGCAGTCGGGACGCAAAGGCACGGTCCAGAGCGGGCCTGATCTCGTCTGGGCGCTCGACCATCTCCCCATACCCTCCCAGCGCTTCCACCACCTTGTCGTACCGGGTGCGCGGCGCCAGGTCCGCGGCGACGCTCATGCCCAGCATGCTCTCCATGGGGTGCTTCTCCAGCGCCCAGATGCCGTTGTTGCCGACCACGCACACCACGGGAATCCGGTGCCGGACCATCGTGTCGAACTCCATCGCCGAGAAGCCGAACGCGCCGTCCCCCGACAGCAGGATCACCTGGCGATCCGGGTGCGCAAGCTTGGCGGCCATCGCGTAAGCCGGGCCGGAGCCGAGGCACCCGAACGGTCCCGGGTCGATCCACAGACCGGGCTTGGGCCGCTCGATGAGGCGGCCCGCGAACGAAACGAAGTCGCCCCCGTCGCCGACGTAGATCGCGTCGGGGTCGCCGTATCGGTTGACCTCGGCGATCAGCCGGGCCGGGTGTACGGGAGACGAGTCCGAGCCGGTCATGGCGGTGTCGCGGGCGCGCGCTGCCGCCTCGGCCTCGCGAAGGTGGGCCAGCCATTCGGTTCTCTCCGGCGTCTCAGCGGCGGCGGCGAGGGCAGCGAGCGAGGCCTTCAGGTCGCCGTAGATCGCCACGTCAGGGACTTTGTGCTTGCGCAGGTCGTCCACGTCGAGGAAGACGAGGCGGGCGCCATCCGCGAAAACGGGAGACTGGCCCCAGTTGAGCCGGAAGTCGAGAGGCACGCCGATGACGAGGATCAGGTCGGCCTCGCCGAGGGCTGGGCCGCGCGCTCGCGGGAAGAAAAGTGGGTGGCCCGGCGGCAGGACTCCACGGGCCATGCCGTTCACGTTCAGCGGCAGGTGCGCGACCTCGACCAGGCGCTTGAGGTCCTCCTCGGCGTGCGCCCACCAGACGCCGCCGCCCGCCATGACGGCGGGCCGCTCCGCTTCGCGGATAAGCCGTGCCGCCTGCGCGATGGCATCGGGATCGGGCAGCG
>DMCH01000023.1:6910-16505 GCA_003446775.1 Chloroflexota bacterium | reverse complement strand
TGGTGGACCCGAGGGGAATCGAACCCCTGACCTCCTGACTGCCAGTCAGGCGCGCTCCCAGACTGCGCCACGGGCCCACGCCGCGCAGGAAGGATGATACCCCGCACTTCCAACCCAACTTTTCGCCTCGCTACCATCTTCCTGAGCCGCCACATATATGAAGACACGCGAGATCGAGGACGTGCTCGTCACCGGTGGAACGGGCGCCTTGGGCCGCCAGGTCGTGAAACGTCTCCTCGACACCGGTCATCGCGCAAGAATCCTCAGCCGCCGACCAGCCGAAAACAAAGCCGGCGACTGGGTCCAGGGCGACCTCGTCACCGGTGCCGGGCTCGAGCTCGCCGTGAAGAACGTCAGCGCGATCGTCCACGCGGCATCCGACCCATTGTCACCGCGGAAGTACGAGGCCACTGACGTGCTGGGTACGCGGCGCCTGCTGGCGATGGCGCGAGAGGCCGGTGTCCGCCACGTCGTCTACATCTCGATCGTCGGCATGGAGGGCGTCGCCTATCCGTACTACCGAAGCAAGCTGGCGGCCGAGGAGGTGATGCGCGAGAATATCGTCCCCTGGTCGATCCTGCGCGCGACCCAGTTCCACACTCTCATGGACATTTTTCTTGACGGCATGAGCAAGCTTCCCCGCCTCGCGACGGTGCCGTTCAAGTGGCAGTTTCAGCCCGTCGACACAACCGATGTCGCGGCGCGATTGGTCGAGGTCGTCACCGGCGAGCCGGCAGGGATGCTGCCCGACTTCGGCGGTCCGGAGGTGCGGGACTTCAAGAGCCTGGCCACCTCATGGCTGAAGATCCGCAAGCCGAACAAGCGCCTTGTCAACCTGTGGCTGCCGTTCAAGTTCAGCCGCCAGTTTGCCGCCGGCCGGCTGCTGACTCCGGAGCACCGCGACGGCACCGTCACATTCGAGCAGTATTTGGCCCGGAGATATCCCACACAGACATGAAGAACCTTGTCGACCGCTTCGGCCGCACCGGGTTTGCCGCCATCACCAGCGTGATCTGGCTTGTGCCGATGGCAGCTTGGGCCGGAAGTGCAGACCTCTCGCCGATCGACAAGACCGCTACGCCGGCCATCGCCCTCACCATCGGCGTTTTGATGCTGGCCGTCTGGCTCGTGCTGGTCGCAAGCCTCGGCCGCTTCCCCGTATCGAAGCGGCAGCGGCGGTTCGACCTCGCGCAGATGTCGCCATCGGAAAAGCGTTGGACCCTCGCGTGCATCGCCTTCGCGCTCGGGCTGATCGCATGGCTCAACGGAGCAGCGACCGTCGATTGGGGCCCGCTCGGCTCCGCGATCGGAGCCGGCAAGGTCGGTCCGATCCTGCTGGCGGTGGCGCTGGCGATCTTCGCCATCGGAATGGTTGCCGGCGTCTGGTTCAGCTGGCGCCGGGAGACTCACGCCTACCGCCGGCGCTCGAGCGCCTGATGGGGATCGCCTACCGGCTCATGTACGCGGTCGGCTTCACGCCCTGGGACCGCGCTGTGGCCATCCCGTTGAAAGAGCTCATCGAAGGACCCAATGCCCTACCCGCGGGACGGGCGCTCGACCTCGGTTCCGGCATGGGGACCAAGTCCGTCTACATGGCCACTCACGGCGGGCTGAAACGCGACCAGCGGGTCCGCTACGCGGAAGGTGTGACGGCGCTCGCCGCGCCTGGCGCGACCCTCCTCATGATGGCGTTCACCAAGGCCTTGCCGCCGGTCCCCTCAGGGGTCAGCGAAACGGAATTGCGCGAGCGCTTTGGGCCGGCTTGGGACCTCGCCTGGACAAAGACCGGCGAGCAGGCCGGCACGCCGGCCATGATGCGTGCCGCCGCCGCCTGGTTCCGCCTCAAGAAAGCGGCCTAGAAACCCCGACCTGGAATAGTTGCTTGCGCAAGCAAGTACCTGTGACGAAGGGCGGTACCGAAAACCGCTCAAATTCACAGGAGGACCACATGGTCAGATACGAGATCGATAAAGCGCATACCCACGTTGGCTTCACCGCCAAGCACCTCGCGGTTTCAACCGTTCGTGGGCAGTTCAACACGTTCGAGGGCTACTTCGAGGGGCCTGAGGACGACGTCACCAAGACCAGCGGCGAGGTGACGATCGACGTCGCCAGCATCGACACCCGGACGGAGATGCGCGACAACCACCTCCGCTCGGCCGACTTCTTCGAGGCGGAGAAGTACCCCAAGATCACCTTCAAGCTCAACCGCGTCGAGCCCGTCGACAGCGAATCCTTCAAGGTCCACGGCGACCTCACCATCAAGGACACGACCAAGCCGATCGTCTTGAACGCGACGCTCGAGGGCCGCGTACCGGACCCGATGGGCGGAGGCAAGGAGCGGCTCGGCATCAGCGCCAAAGGCCAGCTCAACCGGATGGACTTCGGCCTCAACTGGGACGGCGTCGCGGGCGCCATTCCCATGGCCAGCCACACCGTCAAGCTCGAGATCGAAGCCGAGATCGTGGTCAAAGCAGCAGAGCTCGCGCAAGCCTGAGGTTGATCGAGCGACGGGGTCCGGCCCGACCGGGCCCCGTCTACCATAGGCGCCGTGAAACCAAAGCGATCCTCCAACGTGGAGCAGGTGTGGGAGGGACTCGATCGAGTCCACTCGTCGATGACAGCAGCTCTCGAGCACGACATGGTGCCCGAGGCAGGCATGCCGCTGGCCTGGTATGAGGTGCTCCTCAACCTTTCCCGTTCGCCGGGCGGGATGATGCGGTACCAGGACCTGGCGCGGGTGGCGGGGATCACGAACAGCGGGGCGTCGCGACGCCTGGACCAGATGAGCAAGGCCGGCCTCATCGAGCGCAGATCCTGTCCGACCGATCGCCGCGGAGTATTCGCCCACATCACGGCCAAGGGCGAGGCCGCATACAAGACCGCGCACAAGGTTTTTCTGAACAGCCTCGAGCGCAACCTCGGCACGAGCTTGAAGTCGGGCGACGCCGAGCTGATCAGCGCGGCGCTGTCGAAGCTCTAGCCTCCCCACCACGTGGGGAGGTCGCCGCCGCCCGGAGGGCGCCGGCGGATGGGGGGAATCGATTAACCCGCTGCCTCAGCTTTCTTGGCGAGGTTGCTGAGCAGCGTTCCAAACTCTTTCGAAACCTGGGGCCCCAGCATCCCGCCCAGGATCGGCCCCAGCGGCCCCTTGACCTCGACATACTGGCCGATCTTCGTCTCGCCGCCCACCGGCTCGATACGGCAGTTGAAACGGAACAACGTCAACGGCCCGACGCTCGTCTCCAGCGCGAAGCTGCGACCCGACACGACGTCGAGAAGGCGCATCTTGTGGTGCTGGCCGGCGCGTGTATTCATCACGCCCGTGGTGCCCGACACGAATCCGCCCTGCCAATCCATTGTCGACACGTTGGGATTCCAGTCACCCCAGGTGGACATGTCCGACCAGATCCTCCACACCTTGTCCGGTGATGCCGTGCTTGCCACCGATGTCCCGTATTCAGCCATTGATGACCTCCATGGGCGCGAGGTTAGCCCTCGGCGACTGACAGTGGACGCACAAGCACGACCGGCGCCCTCTCCCGCGTCCAGTTGAGAAAGACGATCACGCCCAGCAAAAGCGCGGTACCAAGAAGCTGGAGCGGGTACAGCGGCTGATTGAAGCCCCACGGATAAGGAGCCGACGCAATGAGCGTCGCCGCCACCGGGTAGGCCATCTCGGCGATGGTCGCCAGCGAGGCCGGCGTCTTGGACAGCGCCCGGTAGTACAGGAGCAGCGCGAGCAGGCCGGGCACGATCGCGATGACAAGCAAGTTGGGCAGGAAATCGCTCAGGCGGTAGTGCCCGAAGCCGCCCAGGCCGCTCTGCACGAGCACGATGACCACCAGCACAGGGAGAGCCAGGGTAAAGCGCAGCGAGGTCATGCTCCAGAACGAGATCGACCCGAGCGCAAAGCGGCCGAGCACCGTGCCGCTCGCCCACAGCGCGGCCGCGCCGAGCGCCAGCAGCCCCACTTCGAGCCGTCCGTTCTTCAGCGCCGAGACGGGCGACAACGGATGGTCGGCGAACAGGACCATGTAAACGGCCGCGATCCCCACCGCGGCCGCGGGCCAGAACCACGGGCGCCGGCGCTCGCGGAGCACGATCCAGGCGAGCGCGATCGCGATCAGGGGTTGGGTCTGCTGGAGCACGAACGTCTCCGCGAACAGCCCATGCTGAGCCGCGATCGAGAAGGACGCGGTGAAGAGGATGGTCGCCAACGCCTGCGCGCCGGCAGCGATGATGCCGACCGCCAGCCAGCCTCGGCGGCCGAGATTCCTGAGCTCGCCCCGACTGCGGATGAGCACCGGCAGCAAGAACAGGGTGACCAGGGCGTCCTCGGCGACGACGATCTGGGTCGGGCTCAGGTGCTGGACCAGCGGGTTGCGGAAGTAGGCGTCCGAGGCCCACAGCGTGGCGGCGACCGCCACGAACACGACCGCATAACGGTCGATCAGCTTGTTCATCGACCTAGTTCAACAGCCTCCCACCCGCAATCCTTCCGTACCCATGAAAAAGGCCCGGGCTCAGCGCCCGGGCCTCTAATTGTGCGGATCTGGCCCGCGTCAGCAGCCCGTGGCGGGTGCGCGGAAGCCTGGGAACGGGTTGAGGTCGCCCATCAGGGTGTAGCGACCGACGTTGGTGGATGCGCTCTGCGTCGGCTCTGAGATCGTGTTGGGAGCCGTGCGCATGAACCACGGGAGGTATGCCTCGTCCTCAGGGTGATAGAACCCGTCGGCGCTCTGGGTGCCGTTCGGGTTCGGTCCCTGCTCGAAAGTGTTGGTGCCCTTCGCGAAACCAATCGCGACGACGGGGTCGCCGGTCTCGAGCAGATTTGTGCACCCGTACTGCGGTGCGGTGGGCGTCAGCCAGGGCTCGACCCTGTTGTTGACAAACGGGTCGTCGGCCCACTCGGCGATCTCATGGCTGAGCGCGTGGATGTCTTGCAGCGCCCAGTCGGTGCCGCCGTTCGCCCGGGCATAAAAGCCCGGCTGGACCCATGAAGCCCAGGCGTAGGTCTGGACTTCCTGGTTGCCATTGCCGTGCGTGCTCCCGGCGCCCCTGCCAGGAACAAGGCCCGCACCGTGGAAGCCGATGATGCAGCAGTTGAGGGGGTTCGGACCGATGTGGAGATAGACGTTGTTGGTCAGGTATATCGGTAGGTGTGTCGGGTCAGCGCTCGTGATGAGTCTCTGGATGCGAGTGACCCACCAGGCGACGTTGATGTCGGCGCCGGTCACGCCGCGGCCGGTCGTAAGCAGGACGCCCTGGCTGCTAGGGACGTCGATCGTCACCGCAGGCAGCACGTTCGGGTGCAGGAGCAGGTGGAAAGTGCTCGAGCCCGTCTTGTTGAACTGCGCCCGCATGGTCGCGTCCTGCAACTGAAGCAAGTTGCCGGCGTCGTCTTGCGAGAGGACGCCGCCGGGGCCCTGAATCTTGAAAGGAGCCTTAGGAAACGCGCCCGCGGCTGTTGCAAACGGCGTAGAGCCGTAATCGTTGCTCGCGAACTGCGGGGACGCCAGCGTCGGAGCGACCACATCGTTGCCGTTGAACGTGAGGCCGCCGACGTTCACGATCAGCGGCGTGATGTCCGCCTGGATCGTCGCCGAGCCGTTCGTGCTCGGGTCGGCTCCCACCATGTTGTAGCCATACGTGATGCCGTTGTGCGGGTCGAGCGTCTGCCCGAACCAGTGCTGGACAGTTTGGGTGGTATTGAGTGGCGAAGCGCCCCCCACGGTTATCGTGCTCGCCTGCAGCTGAGAATCGTCGAGCACGATTGGACTTGCCGAGGCGCTGGCGCTGACCGAAGAGGCAACCAGCGCCGCCACCGCGGCGACCGCCAGGCCCCCGATACGCGCGGACAAACGACTTGGACCTACGAAGTGCATACACCCTCCTACCGAACCTGTCGGCCAACCCAACCCTGAAGGCACGTAAGCCGGCTCGATCCGGCAGCTTCAAACAATATCGCGATCTGGACCGATTTTCCGAAGTTAAGCGACGGAGATTTCGTCCTCCTGGACGGCGGCCTCCAGCTGTACCTCGGTGTGCTGGAGCACGTAGACATCCTCCGGCCGGTCGTGCCCCTCGAGACGCCGCTTGCCGACGCCCAACAGCTGCATGTCAGGACGCAGAATGTCCGCCACGATCGAATAGGTGGTCTCCGAAACCAGGATCTGGTTGCCGACCGCGCGGCGCCTCAGCTTCGCGCAGCGGTTGACCGCGGGCGAGCGGTAATCGCGGTCCTGGGCGTCCGCCTCGCCGGTCAGGATCGCCATCCGGACGGCGAGCGGGATCTTGTCGGCCCAGGGCTCGGACATGAGCCCCGCCTGCGCATCCAGCGCCGCCACCAGCGCGTCGGTCGCCCGATGGAAGACCGCAAAGAAGCTGTCGCCTTCGCCCCGCTCCTTGAGCACGAATCCACGGTTGGCCTCGATCGCTGCGGCCAGCAGCTGATCGTGGCGCCGCATCGCCCCGTACATCTGGGCCCGGTTTTGCAACCAGATATGGGTGGACTCGACGACATCGGTCATCAGGAAAGTCACCACCCCATCCGGGAGCCCATCTGGTTGATCGTTCGATGCCAGGGTCGACTGCGCGAGCACCGACCCGACGACGAACCCGTTGGTCAGGTTGATGTTGGCTGCGGTCGCGAGGTAGTCGTCGACGCTCTTGACGCGGCGGAAGAAGTGCACGTTGTAGGAGGGCAAGACGCTCCAGGTCGAAAAATCCGCGGCTGCCTCGGGGTCACGACAGATGTCCGGGGCCGCCGCCAGCAGACGACCAAGCTTGGTCGCGGCAAGCCCGTCGAGATTTAGCTCGCGGGCCGCGTCCTCTCGAGTGAGCCGCTGCATCGACTGGTCGGCGTCCACGACGAGCTTGATGGCCGAAACAAAGTTGTCCGTGTCCGCATGCGTGCCACGGCAGCGGTGCAGCCGGTCGGTGCTGAGGCTGAGCACGAAGTCCCCGTTGGTCTCGCCCTCGAACTTGAACATGCCGGTGACCGTTTCGAAGCTGTCTTCGACCGCGAACTCGCGCGTCGCGCGCTGGTAGATCTCGCCCAGGGCCGGCCACTGCGCGTTGGCGGTGAAGTAATCCGCGACCAGTTGCTCGTAGAGCCACGCCGAGTCCGCGAGCCCAAGGTCGACGGTCAGCGCCGTCTGCAAGAAGGCGACCAGCGTGCGATAGAGCTCATGGACGAACGCAGACGCGCCGATCTCGGCCACTTTGATCTCGCGGTCGAGTCCGAGACCAGGCTCGGGCTTGGGAGTACCGGCTGTGTAAGCGAACGCCTCGACGACAACCGCCTCGCCGTGGTTGAGAAGCTTGATGCGGGTCTGAGAGACACGCTGTCCCGGCCCAGTGACGTCCGGGTTGTCGGCCACGTGGACGAGGCCACCCACGCCCCAGGCCTGCTGTATCGGCACGCGAAGCTGGGCGACCATGGCGTTGAAGCGCTGGATGAAGGCCAGAGCCTCCTTGCCGCGGTCGGTGTCGTACCGGTCTTCGCGCACGGCCCGCAGGTCGTCCTCCCAGAGGGTCGTGACCGCGCCGCGCAAACCGACGATACCTGGTTGCATCTGGGCTTGTAACGGTACGGCGCCCGAGGCCAAGGAGACCCTCCTTATCGCCTCAAAATGTCATGACTCCACAATGTCGCGTGTGCCGCAACTCGCCTTCGCGAGTCATGTCGAGGGAGAGAAGAGGCGGGCAGAGAAGGGAGCCGAGGTCTCGCCTCCCCACTAAGTGGGGAGGTCGGCCCCGCTTGCGGGGCCGGGTGGGGAGAATCAAGTTTTCGCAGGCGCCTGGCTTGGGTCCGCGGGCCGGACGGTTCTTCAACCCGCGATCTCTCGAAAAAGCGCCTCGGTTTCGGCCGACGGCGCCACCCCCAGCTCCCGCTGAATCAAATCGCGGCACTGGTTGTAGACGCGAACGGCCTCGGCCCGATCTCCACCGGCGGCCAGCACACGCATGAGCCGGCGGTACCCCGACTCGCGATACGGCTCGAGCCGCACCGCCTCGCGCGCGTGGGTCAGCGCCAGCACGAGCTCGTTGTTCGCGATCAGCGCATCGACCCTGCAATCGAGGGCCCTGACCAGGCTTGACGCCAGCGTCGCGCGCCGGTCGTCGACCCACGTTCCGTCGTGGCCCGGCAGAAACGGTCGCCGCAGGATGGTGGTCGCGATGAGCGATGGCCCGTAAGCCGCCTGGGGGTTGCCCGCGACCAGAGCGCCCTCCGCTGCATCGACCCCCGCCAGCGCCGCCTCGACATCGACCCACGTCTCGCCAGGTGGAGTGAGCTGGTAGCACCCGAACGCGTTGCCGATGATGTGAGAGCGCGGCAGGCCAACACCGGCCAGGCGGGACCGCAGCCTGCTGACGATGGCGCTGAGCGCCAGAGTCCACGAAGCGGGCAGCGACTCGGGCCACAGCGCCTCGGCCAGCTCCGACTGCGTGACCGCCCGCTTGCGCTCGGTGACCAGGTAGGCCAGCACGAAACGGCCTTGCGGCCCGCCGAGCTGTGACTCGCGCAGCAGGCGACCGTCGTTCTCGACCTGCACCTCGCCCGTCAGGTAGATCCTCAGCATCGGCCTGTCTCAGCCGATAATCCGCAGCGGGATGGGCGACTGGAACCTGTTCTTCGCCACCACCGCGGGCAGCGCGGCGACGCTGGTCGGCCTGCTTTTCGTGGCGACGCAGCTGCACCTTGGCGTCTTCTCCGATCCCAAGAACCGGTGGGCCGCGCTGGCACAGAGCACGCTGACCATTCTGGCCACCGCGTTCGCGCTCTCGGCCTCATTCCTCATTCCGATCCTGAGCATTCAAGTCAGGGGCCAGATCAGTTTGGCCGTTGCAGTGTTTTCGATCTATCGAGGCATCCGCGTCTGGTGGCCCGTATTTCGGCGCGAGGACAGGGATCGCCGTCATATGTTCGTGCAGAGCTTCTGGCTGCTGCTCCTGCCCTTCGCGGTCTACGTCTATCTGATCTCTGGCGCAGTTGGCCTGCTTCGGGGCGATACGACCGCGATCCTGAACGTCGGCGGTGCCGTGCTCAGCATGTTCATCGTTGCGCTGCGCAATACGTGGCGCCTGGTGGTCAACGTCGAGCAGGATGAGCCCTCTGTCCCTTCCAAAGATTCCCCAAACCCCACCGGTCAACATGGCAACGCCAGGCCGGGCATGACTAAGGAGTGACATGAAGAAGCGAGTCGAATGTGAATGCGGTTGGGTGCTCGAGACCGACGACGAGGAGAAGCTCGTGAAGGGCGTACAGGAACACGCCAGCGAGGTTCACCACATGCAGGGCGTCACCCGCGAGCAGGTCTTGGCCCAAGCCAAACCCGCCTAAAAACGCAGCCGCCCCCGGCGGCGCACTACACAAGGAGTCATCCGTGAAGTACCTCTACCTTCTCTATGCCGACGAGTCGAAGATGCCCGCGCCGGGCACTCCCGCCTTCAACGCCCAGAACGACGCCTTCAACAACTACTTCGAGGAGATCAACAGCAAGGGACTGTTCAAGGCCGGCGATCCGGTCCAGGCGTCGAAGACCTCGAAAACCGTTCGCGTCCGCAACGGCCACACGGAAGCCACCTC
>DMCH01000023.1:0-6717 GCA_003446775.1 Chloroflexota bacterium | reverse complement strand
GTACGCCGCCAAGTGCCCGGTCGCCAGCGTCGGGGCCATGGAGGTCCGCCCGATCTTCCAGATGTAGCCCGCCAGGGGCCGGCGATCACCGCCGGCCCCCCGCCTCCGTTCGCGCCCAAACCCGAGCGTTGACGCAAGCGGCGTTCCCGCGGGTTCTTGGTCATCTCCAACCTCCTGACCCGCGGCGGGATACGGTTCGTGGTCCGCCCGGAGAAGCTGCGCATGCTGCTCGAAAACGACAGCCCGGAACCCGGGATGACCGTCGAGCCTGGGGTCGTGGAGCAGGTCTTGGGTCAGGCGACCCGGTACAACGTCCGCCTGGACGGCGGCGAGCACCTCGCGGCCGTCCGCCAGAATACGGATGCTGCCGGCGAGGGCCTGCAATACGACGGGCGGCGTATTCGACTGGTCCGGGCCCGGGAGCATACTTTCGTGCTCGACCAGGAACCCGCGGCGGTAGAGAACAGCAAGAATAGGTAGGAAGAATGAGATCGACAGAAGCACCGGCCGTGTGGGTACGGCTGGGAACGCTCGGCGCCGCGGCGCTGATCGCGGTCACCGCATGCGGCTCGAACGTGACCACGGGCGCTTCCACGGCGGCGCAGCCGCCTACCTACAACATCAAGCCGCCCACCACCATGCCGACGACCGGCGAGGGCGCGCTCAGCCTGATCGATTTGCCAGGCTATGTCGACCGGACGGACTGGCAAACCCCTTCGGTCGCGTCCTTTGAGTCGCAGACCGGATGCAAGATCAGCGTCCAGGACGCCAACACGTCCGACGAGATGGTCACCCTCATGAAAGACGGGGGCGGTGGTCAGTACGACATGGTGTCAGCGTCTGGAGTCGCCGACCTGCAGCTGATCTACGACGGCGACGTCAAGCCGATGAACGCCGACATCATCCCCGACTTCAAATCCTTCCAGACGTATTTCAAGGCACCCCCCTACAACACCATCGGCGGCATCCACTACGGCATCTCGCTGCAGTGGGGGCCGAATACGCTGCTGTACAACACGACCAAGTTCCCCACCGCGCCCACGAGCTGGAGCGTCCTCTACGACCCGGCCAACTCCGGCCTGATAACGGTGCCGGACAATGCCATCCAGATCGCTGACGCCGCGCTCTACTTGAGCAAGAGCAAGCCGAGCCTCGGCATCAAGGACCCCTACGAGCTGACGAAGAGCCAGTTCGACGCGACTGTCGCGCTCCTCCACCAGCAGCGCCCCCTCATCAAGAAGTACTGGCCCGATGCGGGCACTGAGATCGGCTTGTTCCAGAACAAGGATGTCTATGTCGGGGCCGCATGGCCTTACCAGACCATCTATCTGAAAGCGAACGGTGGGCCGTTCGCGGACACCATTCCCTCCGAAGGGGCGACGGGCTGGGGCGACACCTGGATGCTCGCCACCAAGGCGCCGCACCCGAACTGTGCATACCTCTGGACCGCCTGGGTGAGCACGCCCCAGGTCCAGGCGGAGCAGGCACTCTCCTTCGGCGAAACCCCGGTCAACACGAAGGCCTGCGCCGAGATGGAGAAGCTCCAGGCCGGCTCGTGCGCGCAGTATCACGCGGACGCACCAGGCACCTATTTCGACACCATCAAGTTCTGGAAGACGCCCATCGCCACCTGCGCGGACGGCAGCCAGAACTGCATTCCTTACGCCAAGTGGCAGGAAGCCTGGACAACCATCACCGCTTGATCAATTGTCTGTACTGTCGGCTGGCCGCGCTGGTCTCCCCTGGGCTCCCCGCCATGCGGGGAGCTCCCCCGCGCAGCGGGGGTGAGGGGAGAAACGAGCTCTCTAGTGAATGATCATGGGCAGCACGACCGAAGCCGCCCACAGCGCTAGCCCGACAGCTATCAAGCCGACTTTCTTGTAGCCCCACCCGACGGCGGCGAGGACGAAGGCTATGAAGGCCAGGATCAGAAGGATCGTGCTCAGGGTCAAGTTCGAGAGCCGGCCCCCGAGCAGCAGCGAAAGCACCCACAGCGCCAGGCCGATGGCGATCAGGTCGGTCTTCCCCCAAGACCAGCCGACGGCAGCGATGATGAAGACTATCAACGCGATGATCTGCAGAATCTCGCTAATACTCATGCGCGCATTATCTCCGGCTGGCCCCCCTGCGTCAAAATAAATGTTTCTTCAGGTCTGTGCAGGCACATAATGAATTAACAGGCCCGCCGCAGATCCGGGCGTGCGGAGCTAGGGTTGGGGGACTCACGAGGAGAAACAAACCATGAAACGTTGGCTGTCGTTAGCGATATCGATCCTGGCCCTCGCGGTGGCGCCCGCGACCGTGATGGCCGGACAGGATTCCGTCCACTTCGGGCCCATCAACAGCGGATCCGGTGACTCAGGCACGTGTGGCCCCGACTGGGCCAATGACACGTACATGCGCGTTTTCGATGCCGCCACCGCTGCCAACGCGGATGGGACCTACAGCGTTACCGAGCGGTTCATCGCCGGCCGGTTCGTGACGGTGGCCGGACCCAGCCCCGATGCGTGTGATCCAACCGGTATCGCCGGCAGCACGATCATGGCCGGAGTCACCGGCAGCTTCAACGGCAACTTCCTGGTCGTGGTTTCGGGTGGAACCTTCAATCCCGGCGCCACCTGCGACTCGGGCTGCGGCACCACCGCCGGATTCGTCACCACTGTTTACGGAAGTGGAGCGACGTACGACGTCACCAGCTTCGGGTTCACATACCACGCCAACGGACCTGACCTGATCCAGCGCGAGTGGCACAACGCGTCGGCGGACCAGGGCGGCAACTCAGGCGATATCAGGAGCTCGTAACGACCGGCCGGATCAAGTCTCCCAGCAGGTGAACGCCCCAACCGCGAGGCAGCAGCCTTTCTGAGATCACCGACGCGCGAAACATGAAGCGGTTGAAGGCGAGGTAGGTGGGATCGGGGATCGTGCGGAGATCGGCGATCTGCAGGCCGGTGCGCGCCGCCAGCGTGCGAATCGCGCTGGCGGTGTTGGCCCGGTACTGGACTGGGAACGTGTCCGCCTCGACGCGGCCGTAAAGCCGCGGCACCAACCGGCGCTGCAGCTGCGGCAACAACCGTCCCAGTCGATTGAAGGCCAGCAGCGGGTTCTGAAGATTGGGGGTGAGGAACACGAAGTGACCGCCGGGCCGCAGCACACGACGCACCTCGCTCAGCACGCCCTCCGGGCTGCGCAGGTGCTCCAGCACCCAGATGCACACGATGAGGTCGAACGACTCGCCGGCGAAGGGCAATTGCTCGCCCCGGCCGGTCACCACGGGCATGCCTTGCGCGCGATGCTCGGCGAGCGACGGCACGTCGGGGTCGACCCCTGCCGCCAGCTTTACGTCCCGCCAGAACAGCTCGACCACTCCGCCGCGCCCGCACCCGAGATCCATAACAGTGCTGTCCGCGGTCAGATAGCTCCTTACGAGCGCTTCGAGCTGCTCGCCGCTCGAGGTCCAGCCTGGCCGCATGGCCCGATAGCGGACCCGGTACGAGTTCTGAACGTCCAGCGGCAGCGCCGGCCCCCGAGGCACGGCGGCATTATGACGAGAGCCCGCCACTTGTGGCGGCGGGCTCCCAGAGGCTACGACTTGATCGAGATGACCGTAGGTCCGGCGCTGCCGAAATCACACGGCAGCGGAAAGAACGAGTTTGGGCATGCGATCACGCTGGTGCTTGCAAGCGCAGTGCCATTCTTGAAGGGCCCGCTGCTGGTGGGAAAGGTGGTGGGCTGGACCAGAACGGTGATGCTGTTGACTGTGGGTGTTGGAGCGAGCCCCTCGTCGCAAACGGCGGTCCCGTTTGCGATGCCAGAACCGTTCGCGACATCGTTGCCGGTCCTCTCCTGGACGGAAACGAAGGCGCTGCTCGACATGATGACGACGAAGGTGTTGGTGCTGGGATCGAAGACCGGCCGGCACGTGTAGGTGACGGTGACGCTCACTGCCAACTTGGCGACCAAGGTAGCGTCCGGTGAGATCGTCAGGGCATCGATACCTCCAACGCCGCCGCCACCGCCGGCGGCCTGGGCCGACACTGACGCGCTTGCTAGGGCTGCGACCGCCATGAAGCCGGCCGCGAGTACAGAACGTTTGAGATTGAACATCCGGACTCCTAGTGATGAAACGAGTGGACCCCCTGGTTCTCTAAATCATCTCCATAGGCACCGCCCTCCACGTCCAGCGACGACCCCCTCAGCCAGGCTTAACGGGCTCAGCCCGAAATGGGTAACGGTCGACCAAGACGCAGTGCGTGCAGCGACGCGAGCCAGAGCACGACGACCCCGGCCATGGCCGAGTCCGACCAGACGTCGAACAGGAGTGGAAATCCAAATCCGGCCGCGAACGCGTTGGTGAAGGCGAGGTACGCCGGCCCCATCAAGAACCACGCGACCGCGACCGCCGCCACCAGGCCCCTCGATCCTCGCCGTAGGCCAAAGTCAAGCAGCACGATGATGGGCACGAGCAGCAGGACCAGCTGGCCGGCCCAGACCACGGTCAGCAGAAGCGGAGATACGGCGAATGCGGCCGCCATCTCCAGCGCGCGGCCGGCGCGGTCAGTTCTCGGAGCACCGAGGCGGCGCAGCGTCACCACGACCACGACCACTGCGGCCAGCGCCGTCAGGGCGAGCACCACCGAGTCGACACCTGTCCCCTGTTTGTAGAGGCTGCCCGGGTGCAGCAACCTCGCGAGCGCTGCCATCGGCGCGACGTTCATCTCCTCGCCGGTTCCGCGCCCCACCGCAGGCAGGACCTGGAAGAGATACTCCGGTAAATACCGCGGCGCCCCGACCGCCCAGAGAAGCGCCCACGTGCCGATGGCGGCGGCGACCGCGAACCATCGGCGGCCCCACAGGCTGAGCAGCAGCAGAGGCGCTTGCACCAGCTTGATCGCGAGCCCGAAGCCAAGCGCCGCCCCGCCCCACCAGCGGTCGCCGCGCAGCCAGGCCGCCAGCACGACGCCACTCAAGGCGAGCACGAGGATCTGGAAGTTTCGGTTCTGGATCTCGGTCAGGGTGGGGGCGAAGCTGATGCTGAGCAGCACCGCCAGCGCCGCGAACTGCCAGTCGCGCACTTGAAGCGTCCGCAGCACGATCCAGATGAAAAAGGCAAGGAACGCGCTGGCGGCAAGAAGCGCGACACCGTCGACCACCCGGGGGTCGAAGCCGGTGAAGGGCTCGAGCAGCCAGAGCGGAAAAGGCGGATAGAAGGGCGGATAAGCCGAGCCCCACGCGCCGAGGTAGCCCTGCAAATGCCCTGCACACACGCCGGTCGTGCACTGATAAGGATCGGCGCCGGCGGCCAGCGCGCCGGCGCCCGCCATGTAGACCTGGCGGAAGTCGTTGGTCTGGTCCGAGATGAGCGGCCAGACGATCCCGTACCAGATGTACGCCAGCCCAATCGGCACCCCGGCCAGCACCAGAAGGACGCTCCGGAAGGGGCGGCTCGCGAGGCCCGCGCCCCAGAGCCGGGCCGGTGAACCGCTAGTCAGAGCGCCGGATGGCGCGGCCACGCGCGAACTCTACGGTGACGGCGACGGGCTGGAACCGATGTCAATGCTCATGCCCATGCCTCCGCGTGATTGCTTGCCGAGCAGGATCGGGGCCGTGACGCCCTGATACACCCACTCCAGGACGAGCTGGTCGGGGCTGAGGTTGTCTGATCCAGTGACCGCGAAGCACAGCGCCATGGTCCCAGTGTTGTCATCGAGGTGAAGGGTGCGCGCCGGCCATGCCTCACACCCTGGCCGGTCGGTCACCGGATAGTAGATCGAGGGCCGATCGGTCACTGTGAAGTCGCTCGGCGTTGCCACCCTGTCACCAACCTCGTCGTTCCAAAAACGAACGTGGAGACGGACCGCGCCCGTATCGAGCCTGGCCACGATATTGCCGTGCGTATCGGGGACGACCTGCACCCAAAGGCCGTGCACCATGCCGCAGGGGTGCGCGCATCCCATGTCGGTCAGAAAGCTGTAGCTTTCCAGTGAACGAACCGCGCCCAGTCCCCCGAAGACAAAGCCGGCCACCAGGCACACCAGCCCGACCACCGCCAGCCACCAAACGTGTTCGGTCAGGGGCATCTGGACGGGGGCTGCGGTTCCGACGGGCGCGGGCAAGATCTCCAGCCCGATCAGCCGAGGCAGCGTGATCAAGCCCACGCGGCGATTCACGACCGCGAAGCCTCCGCCCAGGAGCACGCCGATGAGCAGCTGCGTCCCAAACAGCACCCAGAGGCCTCCGACTCCGCAGACGGTGATGAGCGTCAGACAACCAGCGAGGGTTGCGTGGCGAGCCTTGACGTGCTGGCGCGCTCGCCAGATACCGCGCACGGGGAGGAATGCGACCTCGAATGCGAACCAGGTGAGCAGGGCTGAAAGGAAAATGCCAGGCAGCCCGCCGCCCGCACTTCGTGCGGCGAAGTAAATGAGCAGGCCGATCACCAAACCAAGGGCTCCGGCTTTCAACGGGGAGGTCGGCGCTCGCCGTGCCGCGATGAAGATGAAGATGCTGCAGCCCAGCACCACCACGACAGTGACGATGATCGTCCCGATCAAGACTTGCGAGCTCGTCACGGCCGCGAGTGTACGGCCGCCCGATTCGAAATTTGCCTTGTCTGAAGGGCTCCTTACGATCAGAAGTCGCGGCGCCAGTCGTATTCGGGGAGGTGCAGTTCGCCTCCCCACGCAGTGGGGAGGTCGGCGCGCGCAGCGCGCCGGG
>DMCH01000166.1 GCA_003446775.1 Chloroflexota bacterium | reverse complement strand
CAGGACCTCCTGAAGTACGGGTTCATCCCAGAGTTCATCGGCCGCCTTCCGATCATCGTGACCCTGCACCACCTCGACCAGCAGGACATCGTCCGCATCCTCACCGAGCCCAAGAACGCGCTCGTGAAGCAGTACCAGAAGTTCTTCACGCTCGACAACGTTGAGCTGGTCTTCCAGAAGGGCAGCCTCGATGCGATCGCGGAGCTTGCGCTTTTGCGTGGCACCGGAGCGCGAGCGCTGAAGTCCATCATCGAGGAGGCTCTCCTCAACTCCATGTTCGAGATCCCCTCACGTCCAGAGATCAAGCGCTGTCTGATCTCCGAACGTTCGATTCGAGAGGCCCTCGAGCCCGAGTTCGAGCTCAGCGACGAGGGCGACGGCCCCGAACGCCAGATCGGAGCAAGCGCCTAGACCCTCTTCGGTTTCGGCGTAACGTTCAATCGTGGTCGACCTAAGGGGCAAGACCGTGCTCCTCACCGGCGCTTCGACCGGACTGGGCCCCTACATCGCCCGGCGGCTGCATCGCGAAGGCGCGCGGTTCGTGCTCTCCGCCCGCAACGAGGAAGCGCTGAACAAACTTGCAAAAGAGCTCGGCGATGCGCGCGTGGTCGTGGCCGACCTGTCCCAGCTAGGCGAGCCCGAGCGTCTCGCGAAAGAAGCAGGCGAGGTGGACGTCCTCGTCTCCAACGCTGGAGTGCCCGCCAGCGGAAGGCTGACGTCGTTCACGGTCGCGCAGATCGATCGCGCCCTCGCAGTCAATCTGCGTGCCGGCATCGTGCTCGCGCGCGAGCTGGCGCCCAGCATGGTCGAGCACAAGTCGGGCCACATGGTGTTCATGGCATCGGCTGCCGGCAAGATCCCGGCGCCAAGCCTGACCCTCTACAACGCGACCAAGTTCGGCATCCGCGGGTTTGCTCTCGCATTGCGCGAGGAGTTGATCGGGACGGGCGTGGGCGTTTCGACCGTCAATCCGACGTATGTCTCAGGCGCGGGCATGTGGGCCGAGACGGGCTTGAAGGCCAACCCGATCGCCGGCGAGGTGACGCCCGAGCAGGTTGCGGAGGCCGTGCTGACCGCGATCACCAAGAACAAGGCCGAGATCGACGTTGTGCGCCTGCCCCTGAGGGCCAGCCTGAAAGTGCTCGCGATCGCCCCGGGTCTCTTCATGTCCGTCGCCCGCAGCTCTGGCGCCAACCGCGAAAGCGAGAGGATCAGCCAGCGACAGAAGGAGAAGCGCTAGGCGCTAAGATTTGGAAACCATGTGCCGGGCTGAGCGCGTATCCGTACCCTCGCCGGCTCAGTCGCGCTAAGCGACGACCACGCCGGCGCGCCGATTTCCCACCCTTAGACCAATCACGTCTCTATGAGCAAAACCATCCCTGATATGCCAACCGCGTACGACGCTGGGGCCATCGAGCCCGGCTGGTACGCGCGCTGGGAGATGGCCGGCCTCTTCACGGCCAACGCCAAAAGCCCCAAGCCGAAGTACACGATCTGCTTGCCGCCGCCCAACATCACCGGCGAGCTGCACATGGGCCACGCGCTGAACCACACCCTTCAGGACATCTGCTCTCGATACCGGCGCATGGCCGGGTACGAGGTGCTGTTCCTGCCCGGCACCGATCATGCCGCGATCGCCACGCAAAACGTGATCGAGAAGCAGCTGACCGCTGAAGGAAAGACGAAAGAGCAGCTCGGCCGCGAGGCATTCCAGGCTCGCGTCAACGAGTGGTACGCGGAGGTTGGGGAGACCATCGTGAGCCAGGACCGTATCCTCGGCGCCTCACTGGACTGGAGCCGCATGCGGTTCACCATGGATGAGCGCTACGTGCGGTCTGTGATGACCGCGTTCGTCGCTTTCTACGACCGCGGGTGGATCTACCGCGCGCCGCGAATCGTCAACTGGTGCCCGCACGATCAGTCGGCCATCTCGGACCTCGAGGTGAAGTGGCAGGAGCACCACGACACGCTGTACCACATCCGCTATCCGATAGAGGGCGGCGGCGACGTAGTCATCGCGACAGTGCGGCCCGAGACGATGCTCGCCGACACGGGTGTGGCCGTGAACCCGACCGATCCCCGCTACCAATCGATCATCGGCAAGACCGCGATCCTGCCGCTGGTCGGCAGGAAGCTGCCCATCGTCGGCGACGATGCGGTCGAGAAGGACTTTGGCACTGGCGCGCTCAAGGTCACGCCGGGCCATGACCCGATGGACTACGACATCGGCCAGAGGCACGGGCTCGAGGTGATCAACGGCATGCACCCCGACGGTCGGATGAACGTTCCCGGCCTTCCTTACGACGGCCTGCCGGCGCTGGAGGCGCGCGAGCGGGTGGTGCAAGACCTCAAGGCCCAAGGCTTCCTCGTCAAGGAAGAGCCCTACACGCACGAGGTCGGCCACTGTGACCGGTGCGACACGGTCATCGAGCCGTTGATCAGCGAGCAGTGGTGGCTGCGCATGGACAAGATGCGCGACAAAGCGCTGGCGGCGTCCGCCGAGGGCAAGGTGCGCTGGCACCCTGAGCGCTACGAGCGCACATACCTCGATTGGCTCCACGGCCTTCGCGACTGGAACATCGGCCGCCAGCTCTGGCTGGGTCATCGCGTGCCCGTCTACTACTGCGCGAACGGCCACCGAACTGTGTCGGTCGAGCCCCCCATCGAATGCGCCGAGTGCGCGAACGGTCAGATCACCCAAGACACGGACGTGCTCGACACTTGGTTTTCGTCGGCTCTGTGGCCGTTTGCAACGCTCGGCTGGCCCGACCAGACAGAAGACCTCCGCGCCTTCTACCCAAATGACATGAACAGCACGGCGAGGGAGATCATCAACCTCTGGGTGAGCCGGATGATCATGACCGGGCTCGAGTTCATGGGCGAGGTGCCGTTCTCTGACGTGGCCATCCACTGCCAGGTCCAGGCGACCGACGGACGGCGGATGTCGAAGTCGCTCGGCACCGGCGTCGATCCGCGCCGGCTGATCAGCAAATATGGCGCCGATGCGGTCCGCGCCTGGGCGGCGTCGGTGGCGATGTCGAGCCAGGACGTCCGCTTCGACGAGAGCAGGGTCGAAGGCTACCGGCGTTTCTGCAACAAGCTGTGGAACGCGACGCGCCTGGTGCTCGGCACCGTTGGCGACAAGGCGGTGCCACCGGTGCCGGACCCGGATGACGTGGAGCTCATCGAAGACCGCTGGATACTTTCGCGACTGGCAGCGGCCTCGACGGATATCACCCGCGGCATCGAGGAGTTCACCTTCCAGAATTCGATCGGCGCCGCGTACACATTTGCATGGAACGAGTTCTGCGATTGGTGGCTGGAGGCGGCCAAGGATCGCCTTCGCGATGGCGATCCGGCGGCGCTGGGCATCGCGGTGTTCTGCCTCGACAACCTGTTCCGCCTGCTGCACCCTTTCATGCCTTTCGTGACGGAGGAGCTGTGGAGCCGTATGCCAGGGCATGGCGACTTCCTCATGCGCACAAGGTGGCCGGCAGACCTCACGAGATATGGCGATGGACAGGCAGAGTTCGAGTTCGAGAGCTTGATGCAGGCTGTCGAGGAGATCCGCTCATCTCGCAAGACCGTGCCGGGCGCACCCATGAAGGGCGGCGCCGTGAAGCTGTCCGAGCCGGCCGAGCCAGACTGGGTGCGAGTGCTTGCAGTGCTCGGCAGGGTCTCGGTCGTCGACGAGCTGCCGCCGGGAAATCCGTACGGCCTGACCGAAGGCTTAATCGTGTTCCCGACGGCGGCCGCGGCCGACCCCGCGGTCATCGCCAGGAAGAGAGCCGACCTACACAAGGAGCTCGATCGGGTGCTGGCGAAGCTCGACAATCCCGAGTTCCGCGCCAAGGCGCCGGAGACGGTGATCGCGGAGCAAGAGACGCGCGCGGAGGAGCTCAGGGCGGCCATCGAGCGCCTGGAGTA
>DMCH01000153.1:87211-89554 GCA_003446775.1 Chloroflexota bacterium | reverse complement strand
CTGGCGATGGACGCGGTGCAGAAGGCCAACTCCGGTCACCCGGGGACGCCGATGGCGCTGGCCCCGCTCGCCTACGCGCTCTACACGCGGGTGATGAAGCACAGCCCGTCGAGCCCCGACTGGTTCGACCGCGACCGCTTTGTGCTGTCCGCGGGCCACGCGTCGATGCTGCTCTACTCGGTTCTCTACCTGACCGGCTACGGGCTCACGCTCGAAGATCTGAAGAACTTCCGCCAGCTCGGCTCCCCCACCCCCGCCCCCCCCCCCCCCCCCCCCCCCCCCCCCCCCCCGCCATGACGGCGGGCCGCTCCGCTTCGCGGATAAGCCGTGCCGCCTGCGCGATGGCATCGGGATCGGGCAGCGGCCCGTGGTCAGCTATAAGGTGCTCAGTCGCTTCGGGTATGTCGTCCGAGCCGAAGAACACATCGAGCGGGACGTCCATGAACACTGGACCGGTGCGGCGGCTCAACGAGGTCCGAATGCTGTCGGCGGCGAGCGGGTAGGCCTGCTCAGCCGACCCCAGAGTCACCGCCTTTTTGGTCAGGCTCTGCACGACGGCGACGTGGTCCATCTCCTGAAGTGAGCCCATGCCCCATCGCGCCTCGGGCGCGCGGCCGCCGATCAGGAATATCGGACTGTCGCCTGCTTGCGCCTGCGCCAGCGCGGAGACCGAGTTGGTGACGCCCGGGCCGGCGGTGACCGCGGCCACTCCGCACTCGCGTGTGACCTTGGCCCAGCCTTCGGCGGCAAAGGCCGCCGACTGCTCGTGCCGGACGTCGATGATGCGGATGCCGTGCTCGGCGGCGCCCGTGAGGATCGGCCAGATGTGGCCGCCGTTGAGCGTGAACAGATGGCTGACCCCTGAGCGCTTCAAGGCAAGCGCGATCAGCTCACCGGCATTGGCCGAATCGCTCATTGGGCGATGGCGAAGGGCATGGCCGGCGTATTGAAGGCCGCGCGCGGGGGCCCTTCGCGGCCAATGACGATGACCCCTCCGGGCGCCTGCAACGTCTTGGCCAGGAAGTCGACCGCCCCCTGCGCCACCGCCCGCGGATCCATCCCATGCTGCAGCTCGACGACCATCAGTCGCGCCAGGCCCAATCGGATGAAAGCCTCGCCCTGGCCGGTCCCGCAGACAGCCCCGAAGAGATCGTCGGCGTAAATGCCCGCGCCCGGGATGGGCGAGTCGCCGATCCGCCCCGGCAGCTTGCCGCTGATGCCGCCGGTCGAGACCGCCACTGCCAGCCTTCCCTCCGAGTCGCGCGCGACGGCGCCGACCGTGTCTGCGCCCGGCTGCCGCAGTTGCCGCTTGCGGTTGTTGATGAAGACCGAAGGATCGGTCATCTCGATCCCGTGGTCGCGAGCGAAGCGCGAAGCGCCAGATCCGGACAGGAGCACGTGGCGGCCGTCCTGCATCACCGCGACCGCGAGGTCGATCGGGTGGCGCACGTCTTTGAGGCACGCGACGCCGCCGGCCCGCAGCGCCGCGCCCTCCATCACGCCCGCATCCAGCTCCACCTCGCCGTCCGCATTGAGGCATGCACCGATACCTGCGTTGAGGAGAGGTTCGTCTTCCATGTGGCGAACCGCCGCGACTGCAGCGGCGAGGGCGCCTTCACCGATCTGAGCCCAACCGAGGTCGAGCGCCCGCTCGACGGCGGCCTGGCGCAGTGGGCGTTCGGCGGCCGGAACCGGTCCCGCGCCGCCGTGAACTATGAGCGCCGGAGGAGCCAGGGCTCTTTAGGCCGGCGAAAAGACCCGACGGTCCAGGCCGCGGCGTTCCTGCTCCCGCCGGTCGGGGACGAACTCCACACGCCGGCCGGCGCTGGTGCGATCGATCGACCGCCTTTCGCCGAACCGCCGGTCGGGGTTCACCCGCCTTTCCATCATGCGTCTGTCGACGCCACGCTCCACGTGGGTCTCGCTGGATTTCATGCCACCCTCCCTCTCTTGACTGTGGACGATGCTACGGCACTCGCTGGTCTTTTAGGGGCCCCCGCGAAGTCACGGCTTTGCCTCTGACTTCGTGGGGCTCTCCAGTGCCGAGAGCTTTTCGTCCAGGCGGCGCTCCGACCTTCTCCGCTCGAGCTCGTCGCCCGGGCCCATGTCGACGAACGCCGCGTATTTCGCCAGCCGGGGGTGCACCTCGCCGACCCGCCGGAACATCTCCTGGGCGACCCACCGGTAGTCGGGGTGGCCCTGCGGCGTGGTCCGCAGCTCGCAGAGGTGATAGATCTCGCGCAGGTTGACGCGGAAGTACCAGCGCACGCGGTAGGCGAGCGGGACGACGTACTGCGCCACCGCCGCCCCGAGGTCGCGCTCCATATTCGCGTGAGCTCTCGC
>DMCH01000153.1:72718-86867 GCA_003446775.1 Chloroflexota bacterium | reverse complement strand
TCCGAGCTCCGCCAGCCCGGAAGGCACGTCAAACCCAAGGGCGGTGCCGAGCAGCTGCCGGTCCTGGGTGAGCATGCGGTGGCGGTGCAGGTCGCGGTAAGCGGCGAAGTTGGCGACGATCTCGAATGTGTACTGGGCGTGCTCGAGCGCTCGCGGAGGTCGCTGGCGGCGGTTGGCGCGATCCGACAGCGCGGCTTCCAGCACCTGGCTCGCGTCGCCCTGGAGATCCTCCCAGCGCGCATCCGAATACGGGAACAGCGCCGCGGCGACCACCTTCCGTTCGGCATCGGGGTCATGCTCGATGAGACGGACCGATGGCGCGGATTCCGTGGCCCCGGTTCTCGGCGCCAGCCTGGTCATGGCCTTACGCATCCGCACCAGCCTTTCCGCACTCGGGGCGCCATAGCGCTCGTCCAGCGCCCTTTTGACAAACGCCGGGATGACGAGCGAGAGCTCCCGGAGAAGATCGCCGGCCAGCGTTCGGCATTCGGGGAGCTCATGCGCGGCGAGCTTGGTGATGAGGTATTCGAAGGCCCGTCCATTTCCGAACAGGCCTAGGTTCGTCAGAGTCCCCGCCGGCAGGAGTCCCCTCAACATGTCCAGCGCCTTGGCCCTCGTCGCAGCTTTCCACGCGCGATCGGTCTCGTCCTCCTCGATCGGAAAGCGTTCGCGAATCGCCTGCGTAAGCGGCTCGATGAGGGCGCTGTAAGTCTCGAAAAGGAGGTCGGCGGCAGGTTCGTAATCCGGATGGGCGAGCTCGGGGCCGCGGTGATACAGGAAGCGGCCGTCGCGACCGGGCCGGTCGAACCTCACGTATCGGGTCGACTTCTCGAGCGGCGAGATGCCGATGCGGCTGTCTTCGAGCGCCTTGGCGGCGAGCGTGGAGGTGCGTTCGACGGCGACGTGGGCGCCCGCGAGCTCAGCGACTGAATCGTCTCCGTACCCGACCAGGACCCGCTCATAGAACTCTTCGGCGCGCCGGACAGCCACCATGTCATCCGCATCGGCGGCGCTGGTGGTCAGCGCATCGAAGCCGGAGTCGGGCTCGTTGATGAACTCGTCCAGCAGCACCCGGCGAAGGCTCTTCTCGGTGCGCGAGTAGCGCGAGAAGAGGGCTCCTTTGACCACCTCCGGCAGGTTCCGCAGCGCGAACACCGGGCGGTCGAGGTTGGTGAAGTAGCGGGCGAGGACAGCGGCTTGGGTGAGGTTGAATTCCGACGACGGTTCGACTGCCATGGTGCCTACCTATCCTAGCCCCGACACTACATCTGGGGGGTGCGAGAGGCCCGACCCCAGTATCTAGGTGAGCAACCTGGAACTTGTCCCCGAGTTGTCCCCAATGGTGTTAACAAGCTAGCCTCGATGTGAATTTGGAGCTGGGGATAACTCCCGAGAGCGGAGACATCGACTGGGCGGAACGGTGGCGCGCCATCGTCCGCCAACGTAGCGGATCGGCCGGCCACGCCGACCCGGGCTATTGGGACCGGCGCGCGCCCTCCTACGCCCGGATCACCCGTGATCGCAAGGACGACTTTCTTCGTGTGGTCGAGCCCTACACGTCGCCCCGCAAGACGCTGATCGACGCCGGCGCCGGGGCCGGCCGTCACGCCGTCGCGCTCGCCGAAGGGCTCGAGTGGGTGACGGCCGTCGAGCCGTCCGAGGGCATGCGCGCGCAGATCCCTCCCCGCGACAACATGACCGTGATCGCAAGCACCTGGCAGGACGCCGAGGTGGCAAAGGCCGATCTCGTCATCTGCTGCCACGTCCTCTACGGAATCGAAGAGCCCGTTCCCTTCATCACGAAGCTCCAGGCGTCGGCCCGCGACCGCGTGTTCATCATGCTGCGCGAGGGTCCGATCCCTCATCCGGCCACCCCGCTCCGCGAGCGGTTGACCGGCGCGGCTGGGCTGCCGGTGCCTCAGTTCAGCGACCTGTTCATGCTGCTCATGCAGATGGACATCGCGCCCGATGTCACATTCGTGCGCTACCCGGTCGTCAATCGCTACGCGGACACGGAAGAGGCGCTGGCCGACTGCCGCATGCTCATCGGCTCCGACTGGGACGAGGCCAGGGCTCGTACCTTGCTCGATGAGATGCTCACGAAAGATGGGGACGAGCTCGTGTTCGACGGCGGCGTCGCGCTGTCGGGGATCGCGCATTGGCAACCCGCGACTTAGTAATTCGCCCGGTCAGGCCAACCGATCGCGACCGCGTCGCCGAGCTGACCAGGGATGTGTGGAACGGCCACGACTACATCAACTCGGTCTTCGACGACTGGGTTGCCGACGCGGCTTCGGCTTTCCAGGCGGTCGAGGTCGACGGCCAGGTCGTCGGGGTGCAGAGGCTGCGGCCGTTTGCACCGGGGCTGGTGTGGTACGAGGGCCTGCGGGTGGCGACGAGCCATCGGCGCCAGGGCCTGGCGCGCGCCATGCTGACCTCTGCGATCGCTGAGGCGCGGGAGCAGGGCCACGGAGAGATGCGGCTCGCAACCGGCAATCCCGATGCGGTTCGCCTGTTCGAATCCGTCGGTTTCCAGAGGCTGCTCGACATCCGCTGGTGGAGAGGGCCACGTGTCGAGGGCGGTGAATCGGCGCGGATCCCGGCCGCGGCTGAGGCCGAGAAGCTCTGGCCGGTGATCGCGAAGAGCCCGGGAATCGAGCTCTACCACGGGGTGATGGCCGACTTCAACGGGGCGCGCGATCTCGGCCCGGCGTTGCTCGCGAGGCTGGCCGAGACGGGGATGCTACGCGCAGGTCCGGGCGGCCGCGCGGTCGCTGGGTTGCGCAGGCCGTGGGGAGACAACCTCGCGGTGGGCTTCCTCGCCGGCGCCGGCGGCGCGCTGCGCGAGCTGCTGCTGGCTCTCCGTTTCGAGGCTGACGCAGACGGGCTCGACGATGTGGTGGTCAGCCTGCCCCGCGACCACCCCGCCGCTGATGACATGAGGGCTTCCGGATACGATTTCGCGAATGACGACGACCACAGCTACATCTACGCCCTGACTCTCTAGTTGAAGCTGACTCTCCCCACCCCCTGCCCTCCCCGCGAGCGGGGAGGGCGAGCCCGCCAGTGACCCGCCGTTACGTCGTACTTGGCAACGGCATCGCCGGGCAGACCGCCGCCGAAGAGCTGCGCAAGCTCGACGCCGACGCATCGATCGTGATGATCGCCGCCGAGCGCCACCCCCTGTACAACCGCGTCGCGCTGCCGCGATACCTGCGCGGCCAGGTGCGCAGGGAAAAGGTCTTCATGCGCACGGCCGAGGACTACACCAGGCAGAACCTCGACATCCATTTCGAGACGTGGGCCACCGAGGTCGATTTCGCGCGCAAGGTTGTGCGCACGAACCGAGACCAGGAGTTTGAATACGACGCGCTTCTAATCGCCACCGGCGGCCGTCCCAAGCCGCCGCCGTGGCCGGGCTCGGACCAGTTGTCGCAGGCCATCGGCTTTCAAACGCTCGACGACACCGACGCCATCATCGAGAAGGCGGATGCGGCCGAGCGGGTGCTCGTGATGGGCGGCAGCTTCATCGGCTACGAGCTCGCCGAAGGAGTGAGCTTTCGCAAGAAGGCGCAGCTGACCTGGATCATGCGCGGGCCGTGGTTCCTCCGCTATGTCCTCGATGAGGAAGGCGGACAGCTATGCCGTCAAATGGGCGAGGCGCAAGGCGTGGAATTCATCACGTCGGACGAGGTGCAGAAGTTCAGCCGCAGCAACGGGCGCTTCCTCGCGGAGACCGTCAACGGAAAGCGAGTGGAATTCGACGTGCTCACGTATGGTGTCGGACTCGACTACTACACCGAGCCTGTGCGCGACTCGGTGGTCAAGCTCGACAAAGGCATCGTCACTGACGCCAAGCTGCGCGCGTCGGCGCCGGACGTCTATGCGGCCGGCGACATCGCGGTCTTCTACGACCTCATGGTCGAGCGCCACAACCAGATGGGGACGTGGGACAACGCGGAGGCGCACGGCAAGGTGGCGGCCCGCAACATGGCGGGCGGGGACGAGGACTTCTTCGACGTTCCCACCTACACGACCACGATGTTCGGATCGACGCTGGCGGTCATGGGCGTGACTCCAGACGTGCAGCCCGACCTCGAATCGGTGCGGACGTACAGCCTCGACGAGAAGTTCTACCGCAAGCTCTTTTTCAAGGACGACCGCCTGGTGGGGGCGATCATGATCGGACCGCCCAAGGGCCGCAAGAAGCTCATCGAGATCATGCGGTCGCGCCAGCGGATCGAGCGGCCGAAGCAGGAGCTCCTGGACCCGAACAACCTGAAGGACTAATCCCCCGCCGGTTCAGCACGTCCGGCTGTGGCCGAGCCGGCGAGGGGGATTGCGAGTGTGAAGACAGTGCCTTCTTCGGGCGTACTGCTCTCGAGCACGAGGCTCCCGCTGTGGCGTTCCGCCAGCTGACGGCTGATGTAAAGGCCGAGCCCGACGCCCGGGACCTTGGCGACCGCGGGGCTCGCGCCCCGATAGAAACGGTCGAAGACGTGCTCGTGCTGATCCTCGGGGATGCCGGCGCCGTCGTCCTTCACACGAACCAGAGCCTGCTCGGAGTCCCTCGACACGTCGATGAAAAGGCGAGCCGGCGGGGCTGAATACGAAAGGCTGTTGTTGATCAAATTGTCAAGCACTCGACCCAGCTCTTCTTTGTCAGCATTCACCGGCAGCGCACCGATGGCCAGCTTGGTGGAGATGTCGGCGTGGAGCAGGTCCGCCCGCGGGCGAGCGCGCGCGACAGCGTCTTCGACGACACTGCGCAGGTCAATGACCTGGCCCTTCAGGGGCGAGACGTTGGCGTCGATCTGCGACGCCTTGACCAGCGTCTCCATGATTCTGTTCAGCTCGCCGGTCTTTGTTTTCAGAATCTGTAGCGGCACGGCCCACGAATCGGGCGCACGGCCAAGCGATCCGTCGTCCATCATCGAGAGGTATCCGGCCAACACGGTGATCGGAGTTCGGAGCTCATGCGCGGCCATGTTCAGAAACGCGCTCTTCGCCTCGCCCGCTGCGTTGCTGGCCGCATAGAGTCGCGTCATCTCTTCTTGACGCTCACGCGTGGCGACGAATGTGGCGAGCACGAAAGACGTGAGAGCCACGCAGACGTTGAAGACTTGCAGCGTGATCATCTTCTGGGCCAGCGTCCCCGTGGCGAAGGGACCGGTTCCGTGGACCGCCGACCAGATCGCAACTCCCGACGCCATCAGGGCGGCGGGTGCTGCGCCTCGTAGGCGGAAGCGCCAGGCCGCCACCATGATCAACGGGAAGACCAGGTATTCCAGATGCAACCGGGTCTGAAAGAGCGCCCACGTCGCCAGGGCAATTCCGCCCAGCAGGCCGGCGAAAACCGCCCCGCTGCGCAACGTCAACGCGGGACCTGACGAGCCTGGCAGCAGGCTCAGAAGAAACGGAGCGACGAGAAGCACGCCCATGGCGTCTCCGGTCCACCAGACGGCCCACGTGGGCCAGAAGTCAGATGGGGACACGGTCCCGGAAAGCACCAGCACCGAGGTGCCGATAGACGCGCTGATCGACATGCTCAGCAGGGCGCCGAGGCCGATGATCGCGGCGGCATCCCGCAAGCGATCGAGCTCGAGCCGGAAACCAACCCGCCTCAGCAGCTCCGCCGCGACCAGCGGCGCGAGCGTGTTCCCGGTGGCGATGAGGACGGCCCCCAGCGGGGACGGTCCGATCGGGAGGTTGACCGCCAGTGCGCCGGCAAAGATGGCGGGCCAGACCCCTCGGCCCAGGACAAGGATCGCCACCAGGGCGATCCCCGTCGGCGGCCAGATGGGCGTCACCTGGCCGTGCACGAGGGCCAGAGTCAGGCTCAGGCGGGCGGCAATCCAGTAGGTGACCGCCACCAGCGCCAGACGCAAGAAGGCCCGCAGGTAGCCCCGGTAATCCACGGTCAGCAGCCGTGCCACCACTGATCGAATCTAACGATGACCGACCCTCCCCTATTGCTGCACGCTGATGTGCCGCGGCCAAACAATTGCCTGGCTCAAAACGTTTGCTTTGGAGCGTATGCTTCGCCACAGAAGAATGCCGTTCGCCTACAGCGAATCCGCCGACGTCGTTAGAGCCGCCCTCGGCTCGGTGCTGCGCCAGCGCCGGGAGGCGGTCCACAGGACCCTGACCGAGGTGGCGGGCGAAGCCGGTCTATCGCCGGCGCACCTGTCTGAGGTGGAAAGGGGCCGCAAGGAGGTCTCCACGGAACGGCTGCTGGCGGTGGCCCACGCGCTCGGCGTGCGGCCCGCCGACCTCTACGCCGAGCTCGCCCGGCTGTTGGGCGCCGACTCCGAGCGGCCCGCCTGGCCCGAGGACCCGCCGACCAGGCTCCGGCTTGCGACCGCGGGCATGCCGCTCGAGGCGCTGCGCAGCGTCGCCGACTTCAGCGCGTATCTCGCGATGGCCAACCCGCCACCCAAGGCCCGTCCACGCATAGGTTTTCAACACAGGAGGTAATCGAACGCATCTGATCCCGACCGTCATCACCAACGACGGGCGCGGCGAACGCGCCTACGACATCTATTCGCGGCTGCTGAAGGACGGCGTGGTTTTCGTGCGTGGCGTCATCGACGACGACATGGCGACCACGGTCACGGCGCAGCTGCTCTTTCTCGAAAACGAAACGCCGGACCGCGACATCCAGCTGTATATCAACAGCCCCGGCGGCTCGCTAACCGCGGCGCTTTCGATCTACGACGCCATGCAATACGTGGGGCCCAAAGTGGCCACGCTCTGCACCGGGATGGCCGCGAGCGGGGGATCGATCCTGCTCGCCGGCGGCGACCCTGGCATGCGGATGTCGCTGCCACACGCGCAGATCCTCGTCCACCAACCCTTCATTCAGGGCATTCAGGGCCAGGCGACCGACATCCAGATCCATGCCCAGGAGCTCCTTCGCCAGCGCGAACAGGTGGCGCGCATCTATGCCAAGCACTGCCACCGGGAGCTGGAGGATGTCGAGCGCGCGATGGAGCGTGACTTCTTCATGACGCCGGAGCAGGCCAAGGAATGGGGGCTCATCGACCTCATCGTGGAGAAGAACCCGGCCGTGGCCAAACCCGTGGCGTGAGGATTGTTGTTTTAGGCGGCACCCGATTCATCGGGCGAGCCATCGTTGAGGAGCTGGTCCGAGCCGGCCACGACGTCCTGGTAGTTCATCGCGGCAACCTCGAACCGGATGACATGCCGCCCGTTCGCCATCTGCACTGCGACCGCCCGGAGCTGGCCGCCCATCGCTCCGAGCTGGCCGCATACGAGCCGAACGCGGCGGTCGACTGCAGGGCGCTGACCCGCGCCGACGCCGAGACGGCGCTGGCCGCACTGCCGGCCGGCATCCGGCTGGTCGTGATCTCGAGCATGGACGTGTATCGAGCGTTCGGCGCCGCAATCGAAGGGCAGGAGACGGACCCGGTGCCGCTCGACGAGGACTCGCCGGTGCGCTCGGAGCGGTACCCGTATCGCGACAAGAGTCCCGACCGCTACGACTACGACAAGCTCGATGTCGAAGCCGTTTACCTCCCACGCGGTGCCACCTCGCTGCGCCTGCCGATGGTCTACGGACCGAGGGACTATCAGCTGCGCGAAGAGTTCATCCTCCGGCGCGTGCGCGCGGGTCGCCTGCGCATCCCCTTCGGCGCCGGCACATGGCTTGCGTGCCGTGGCTACGTCGGCGACATCGCGCGCGGCGCCCGGCTGGCATTGGAATCCGCTTCGAGCGTAGGCATGGCTCTCAACCTCTGCGAAGACCGCACCTACTCGATGGCGATGTGGTCTTGCATGATCCTCGAGGCGGCCGGCTCCGGCGCCGAGCTGGTGAGGGTCGCGGATGAGATGCTGCCCGAGGACCTCAAGCAGACGGGCACCATGTCGCAGCACGTCGCCGCCAGCGCGCGCCGCGCCCGCGCGCTGCTCGGCTGGACCACGTCCGACCCGGTCGAGACGCTACGCGCCACGGTGCGCTGGCACCTCGACCACCCGCCGCTCCAGGCGGATATGGATTTCAGCGCCGACGACCTCGCCCTGGAGACGGCTTAAGCTTCGACCACAGATGACCCGCCGGTACCGGCCGTTTGATCCTTTCGAGCGCGGCGGTCCGTTCGAGGCGCGAGAGATCCGGATCCCGCGCCCGCCCCGGCGCTTCTGGGTCGGCCTTGGCCTTTTCGGCCTGGCGCTTGTGATCTTCTTCATCGCCAGCCCGATCGTGTGGTTCTTCACGGAGCTGCAGTGGTACGACTCGCTCGGCTTCAAAGACGTTTTCACGACCCGCTTCTCCTTGCAAGTCGCCCTCCTCATCGGCGGGTTCGCGCTCGCCTTCATCTACCTGGTCGCCAACGTGATCATCGCGCTGCGCGTGCGTGCCGGACCGAGCTTGCGAGCTGTCGGGATCCGGCGTTCGAGCATTCGCGGCGCCACCGCGGGCGCCGCCCTGGGTGGAGCGGCCCTGGTGGCGTTGGTCCTGTCGGGCGGGGCCGGCACCCAGTGGCAGAACCTGGCCATGTTCCAGCACGCCAGGCCGACCGGCATCACCGACCCGGTGCTTGGGCAGGACGTTTCCTTCTATCTGCTCACGCTGCCGTTTCTGCACTCGGTCGTCAACTGGGCGCTCGGACTGGGATTCCTGACCGCGCTGCTGGTCGGCTTCGTCTATGCGTGGCGCGGTGACGCCTTCGACCTCAACCTGACCCCCCCGGCGATCGCGCACCTGTCGGCGCTGCTGGCGGTATTCGCGCTCGTGCTCGCCGCCTGGATGTGGCTCGGCCGTTACGACCTCCTGTATGCGCACAACAGCGACGTCGTCTGGGGCGCCGCCTACACGGACGTCAACGCGAGGTTGCCCATCGTGACTTTCCTGTCGGGCGCCTCGGTCGTCCTGGCCGGGGCCCTCGTCGTCAATGTCTGGCTGCGGCGGCTCTGGCTCCCGGTGACGGCGGTCCTGGTCTGGGTGGCGCTGCTGCTGATCGGCCAGATCTATCCCGCGGTCGTCCAGACGGCCTTCACGACCCCGAACGCGCAGACGTACGAGCTTCCGTACATCAACCGTGAGATCGCGGGCACCCGCGCGGCGTACGGGCTGTCGAACGTGACCGTCAGCAACTTCACAGGCGATCAGCCGCTGACGCTCGCCAACGTGCAGAACGACCAGGTCACGGTCAACAACCTTCGGTTGTGGGATTTTCCTCCGCTCAAGGACACTTACGAGCAGCAGCAGACCATCCGCACCTACTACACGTTCTACGACATCGGCATCGATCGATACACCATCAACAACCAGCCCACGTCTTTGGAAATCAGCGCGCGGGAGTTCGATTTCGACAAGCTGCCCGATGCCGCCAAGAACTGGGTCAACCAGCACTTGCAGTACACACACGGATATGGGGTCGCCGCCAGCCCGGTGAACGCGGTCGACAGCCAGGGCCTGCCCGTTTACGTGGTCGGCGACATTCCGCCCCACGGCCAGCTGACGATCACCCAGCCGGCCATCTACTTTGGGGAGGTCACGACCGGTTACGCGCTGGCGCCCAACACCAATCGTGAGTTCGACTATCCGTCCTCTCCCGACGTCTACACGTCGTACACCGGCACGCATGGGGTGCCGATGACGGCGGTGAACCGCGCCCTCTGGTCGCTCAAGCTGGGTGATTTCAACCTGCTCGTCTCGGGTCAGGTCACCGACAAGACGTTGATGCTCTACCGGCGGCAGATCATCGATCGTGTAGGCGAGCTGGCGCCTTTTCTCAGCTTCGACTCTTCGCCATATGTGGTCGTCGTCGATGGCCGCATCTACTGGATCGTCGACGCGTACACGACCGGGGCCACGTACCCGTACTCGCAAACCGTTCCGTTCCAGTACGGCAGGATCAACTACATCCGCAACTCGGTCAAGGTCGTGATCGATGCTTATGAGGGCACCGCCGTCTTCTACGTGGTCGATCCCAGGGACCCGATCATCGCCGCGTACCAGGCCACGTTCCCGACCCTCTTCACGTCGTTTGACGCGATGCCCGCGGGGCTCAGGGCTCACATCCGCGTGCCAGTGGACCTGTTCAACACCCAGGTCGGCATCTACGCCACGTACCACATCACCGACCCCAAGGTGTTCTTCGCCCGCGAGGACGTGTGGGACATCCCGACGGCGCAGGCATCGCCCGGCGCTCTGCCGACGCCTGTGTCTCCCTACTACGTGCTCTTCCGCCTACCGGGTGAGCAGAACCCCGAGTACCTGCTCATCATGCCCTTCACTCCGCACGGCAAGAACAACCTCGTCTCGTGGATGGCGGTCCGCAACGATGGCCCGCAGTACGGACAGTACGTGTCGTACGTCCTGCCCAAGGACAAAGTGATATTCGGCCCGCAGCAGGTGGCCAACCTCATCAATCAAGACCCGGTCATATCCCGCGACTTCACCCTCTTCCACAGCAACGGGTCGAACGTGCAGCAGGGCAACCTGCTCGTGGTGCCGATCGGCGACTCGTTCCTCTACTTCGAGCCGATCTACCTGAAGGCCACGTCCGGGTCGAGCATTCCCGAGCTCAAGAAAGTGATCCTCGCCGACCAGACCCAGGTCGTGTACACGGACACGCTCCAGCAGGCCATCGACCAGCTGGTGGGAACCTCGACCGCGCCGACGACGACGCCGACCACCACCCTCACGCCGACCCAGGTCGCCCAGATCGCGGACCTGGTCACGCAGGCGAACACACATTACGCGGCCGCATACGCCGACTTGAAGAACGGCGACCTCGCCGGCTTCGCGACGGAGATGAAGACGGTGGGCGACCTGCTTCAGCAGCTGCAGAGGATCACGGGCACCGCGCCCACGCCGGCGGGCGGAGCCTCACCCTCGCCAGGCCGCGCCACTCCAACGCCCTCTCACTCACCGTAAGGGGACGAAGCGCACCGGGAACAGCGACCGCCACGCCATGACTTCACCGCGACGTTGATAGACGCGGAGGTCCTGGTGCTCGTCGGAAGATCTTCCGAGCGGGATCACGAGCCGCCCGTCGGGAGCCAGCTGGTCGACCAGCGCGGGCGGCACATCGGGTGAGGCGGCCGCGACGAGGATGATGTCGTAAGGCGCGTAGGCGGGCCAGCCGAACGTGCCGTCGGCGACCGCCACCTCGACGTTGGAGTAACCGAGCCGCGACAGCGTCGCCGAGGCATGCTCCGCCAGCGAGGGCTCAAGCTCGAGAGTGATCACGTGCCGCACGAGGCGGCTCAGAACCGCGGCCTGGTAGCCCGACCCTGTGCCGACCTCGAGAGCATGGTCCTCGGCCTTGGGTGCAAGGGCCTGGGTCATCAGTGCGACGACAAGCGGCTGGGAGATGGTCTGGCCGCAGTCGATGGCGAGTGCGCGGTTCTCGTATGCATGGCGGCGCACTCGGCTGGAGAGGAACTCCTCGCGCGGAATCTCTGACATCACTTCGATGACCCGCGGATCGCTGACGCCGTTCGGCAGCAGCTGCTCGGCGACCATCCTCTGCGCCGGTGTGCTCATGGCCCTGGTGCCACTGAGCGTACAATCTCGGCGTTTCCTTGGCGTCGTCTGTCCATCTTCCCGTCCCAGAAAAATGGCGCCGCCCCGTCAGGCAGCGATCGCGCCTCGTTCGGCGATCGGGCCCGGCGCATTCGCGCATAGAGTTCGCGCACCCTTCCGAGCAGGAGTTCGCGCGCTTCCTCGATTACTACCGCATCCGCTGGGTCTACGAGCCGGTGTCGTTCCCGATCGCGTGGGACGGCACGCGCGTGTCGGAGATGTTCACGCCCGACTTCTACCTGCCCGAGCACGACCTGTACGTCGAGCTGACGACCATGAAGCAGTCGCTCGTGACGCCGAAGAACCGCAAGCTGCGGATGCTGCGCGAGATCTATCCGGACGTCAACGTCCGCCTGCTGTACCGCAAGGACTACCAGCAGCTGCTCGCCAAGGCCGGCTATGGAGCGCTCGAGGTCCAGAACCTGCGCAAGGAGGACATCGGCAACATCCTCATCTCGCCGGTTGAGCTCGAGTCTCGCGTGAGGGCGCTCGGCCGGAAGATCTCCCGCGACTACCGCGGGCGCTCCCTCGTCGTGGTCGGCATCCTCAAGGGGGTCACGTTCTTTCTCGCTGACCTCGCGCGCCAGATCAAGGTCCCCTTCGTCATCGATTACCTCGACCTCAAGCGCTTCGCGGGCGCCCAGCCACGCGAACGGGTGCGCATCGCGCGCGATATCGACTATCCGATCGAGGACCGGCATGTGCTGCTGGTCGAGGACATCGTCAACACCGGCTTGACCCTGGACTACCTCCTGGGCGAGCTGCGCGAACGCCGACCGGCCTCGATCGAGATCGTCACCCTGTTGGATCGTCCCGGCCGGCGCCTGGTCGAGGTGCCGGTGCGCTACGCCGGTTTCCAGATCCCCAACGACTACGTCGTCGGCTACGGGCTCGACTACCGCGAGCTCTACCGCAACCTTCCTTTCATATGTGCGCTGAAAACGAGCGTCATCGAGCTCGACACGGCCACCCCTGCGGTTGTGAAGTAGAAGCCGGACCCCGACTCCAGAGCCTCCTCGCCTGGATGGCGCGTCAGGACTTCACGGAGCTCACCGCCGGCGACCCCAGCCTCCTCCGCCAGGTCGAGCTGATCGTCCTCGACAGCCACCGCCGCCTTTACCTGGCGAAGGGCAAGCCCTGGTCGGAGCCGATCGCCTACCACTGGCTTCACTACGAGGACGCCCAACCCGTGGCGCGCCTGGCGAACGGCTTGCGGCGGCTGTTGCGCCAGCGCGTCAAAGTCGACTCAGACGCTGTGGACAAAGCTTGCGCGGAAGCGCGCAGGTGGGGATTTTCGTATTGAGCGAGGGGCTGTGCACGACCTGTGGAAAAGAGATGCCCCAAGAGACCTTCCTGTTTACCCTGAAGTACCCTATGCGTTTTTCGGTTTCCAGCCACGGCTTGCGCCGCACCTTCCACCTACTCGACGTTCGGTATCCTCAGGTTTACCGTACTCAGCCGCTTGGGGCGACGCGAAAGTTATCAGGGCACTAACGGCACGTCAACAGAAAAGAAAATCCGCATGCCAGGCAAATGTTTAGGGGCTTGACATCGCAACGCGTGAGGCATTAGGGAGCGGTCGTAGAATCAAGTGCACCAAGGCCCGAAGGAGACGTTGAACATGCGCGAAGTCGTGATCGTCGAGGCCGTGCGAACCCCAATCGGTCGTCGCAACGGCAAGCTCAAGGACATCCATCCGGTCGTCCTCGGCTCGCTAGTGCTGAAAGAGATCGTCCTCCGCTCGGGCATCAAACCCGAACAGGTCGAAGACGTGGTCTTCGGGTGCGTGAGCCAGGTCGGCGAGCAATCGCTGAACGTCGGGCGCAACGCGTGGCTGACCGCGGGCTTCCCGGTCACGACTCCCGCGACCACCGTCGACCGCCAGTGCGGCTCGAGCCAGCAGGCGCTCCACTTCGCGGCCAACCTCATCCAGTCAGGCGTGTGCGACATCACGATCGCGGGCGGCGTGGAATCGATGAGCAGGGTCCCGATGGGATCCAGCGCTGTCTCGCCGGGAGCTCCGTTTCCGCCAGAGCTGATGGAGCTCTACGACCTCGTCCCGCAGGGAATCTCGGCCGAGCTGATGGCCCGGAAGTATGGAATCAGTCGGCGGCAGATGGACGAATTCGGGGTCCGCAGTCACCGGCTCGCCCAGGAGGCCACCGAGAAGGGCTACTTCACCTCGCAGATCATGCCCGTCGACGTGCCCGTCGAGGGCAATGGTCACACCCAACTCTTCTCCAAGGACGAGGGCATCCGCGCGAACGCCTCGTATGAGGCCACTGCCGCGCTGCAGCCGGCGTTCAACCCAGAGCACTCGATCACGGCGGGCAACTCGAGCCAGATCTCCGACGGCGCCGCTGCCGTCCTGTTGATGTCGCTGGAGAAGGCCAAGGAGCTGGGCCTGCGACCGCGCGCTCGCATCCGCGCGCAGGCGGTCGTGGGCACAGACCCCGTGCTCATGTTGGAAGGACCGATCCCAGGCACCGCGGCGGTGTTGAAGCGGGCCGGCCTCGACCTGAAGAGCATCGACCTCTTCGAGGTCAACGAGGCCTTCGCGTCGGTCGTCCTGGCGTGGCAGAAGGAGACGGGGGC
>DMCH01000153.1:60075-72383 GCA_003446775.1 Chloroflexota bacterium | reverse complement strand
ATGAACCGCCTCCTGTACGAGCTCGAGCGGCGCGACCTCCGCTACGGTCTCGAGACCATGTGCTGTGGAGGCGGGCTGGGCACAGCGACGATCATCGACCGCGTGGTCGAGTGAAAACCTTCGAGGCGTTCCGCAACCTCCGACCGATCTTGCTGGCCGAAGGGCTCACCGCGCGGGCAGTGAACGGTGAACGCATAACGATGGCGCTCGTGGACCTCGAGCCTCATTCGAAGTCTCCCGATCACCACCATGAGAATGAACAGCTCGGTTTTGTCGTCAATGGGTCGATCGAATTCCGAGTCGGGACCGACACGCGCGTCCTTCATGCGGGCGACAGTTACGTGATCCCGAGCCACGTTCCGCACCAAGCCACGGCCGGCGCAGAGGGTGCCACGGTGGTGGACATCTTCGCTCCCGTGCGTGCGGACTGGGAAAAGCTCGAGCGCTCAGACCCGGCGCCGGGCCGCTGGCCCTAGGCCTTCTTCAGCCTTCGCGACAAGTACGGCGAGTCGACGCAGAAGCGCAAGTGTCGCTTCTCCCAGCGGCCGGTGCCCTGGACGCCGATCCTCGGCGTGACAAAAACTCGCTGCCTGGGGGCGCCGTCATCGATCACATAGAGATCGGGCGGCTGCAGCCTGACGCCGTTGAGGGCGCGGTCGATGCTCAATGCGCGCGTCACCAAACCTGGACCGCCACATCTTCCAACCCCGGGGCCGGGCTCCAGGGCGCGCACCAGGACCGCTTGCGGCACGCCTTCCTCCCGCGTGACGAAGTTGAGGCACCAGTGCATGCCGTAGGTGAAGTAAACGTACGCGTGCCCCGGCGCGCCGAACATCACCTCGGTGCGAGGCGTCCGCCGCCCGCCACGTGAATGGGCGGCGAGGTCGTCCGGCCCGAGGTAGGCCTCGACCTCGACCAGCCGGCCCCACAAGCGTGTGCCGTCGATCTCGCGCACAAGCACCTTGCCCAGCAGCTCGCGCGCGATCGTGACCGTGTCGCGATCGAAGAACTCCTGGCCGAGGACGAAGCCGTCGGCCGGCTTAGCCAGACGCGCCCTGGGCCCGGCCGGGGCCGCCTTTCTTGCGGTGAACGTGGCGGCGCCGCTTGTCCACGTAGAGGGCCTTGTCAGCCAACTCGTACATCGCCTGCCAGTCCATTCCCGGCCGCCAGGCCGCGACCCCAATGCTGAACTCGATCGGCAGCGGCGCCTTGGAGATCCGGTTGAGCTCCTCGAGCGACGCGCGCACGCGAGCGCCCACCTCATTGGCGTGACGCTCATCAGCGTCGGGCATGGCGACGCCGAACTCGTCGCCGCCGAGCCGGCCGCAAGTGTCGGTGGCGCGGACGGCACGCTGGAGCTCGTGGGCCAGGACGCGGATGGCCTCGTCGCCGACGTGGTGGCCGTGCGAGTCGTTGATCTCTTTCAGGTTGTCGAGGTCGATCATCATGAAGGCGATGCGGCGCTTGTGGCGCTGCGCGGCGGCGACCGCGCGGTCGATCGCGCGCTCGAACTCAGGCCGGTTGGCAAGCCCGGTGAGGTAGTCGGTCCGCGCCTCCCTCGTGTGCTGTCGGGCGCGGTCCAGAGCGACCGCGATCTGGTCGGCGACGGCGGCGACGAACTCCAGGTCGCTGGGCTCGAAGGTTCGCGGCAGGCGAGTCGCGACGGTCATGGCGCCGAGCAGGACGCCCTTCGTCCGCAGCTCGGCGCGGATGGCGCTCCATTCGCCGGTGATGCGGTCGACGCGCGACTCCGCGGGCCCGGAGGCAATCTCGACCACGCGCACCCGCGCGCCTAGTCGGCCCGATTCGAACTCCTCCTCCTCGCCAGGCTGCAGGCCGAGGGTCTTGGCCAGCATCAGCCGGGCGCCTTCACGCGTCCACACGGCGCCGGCCTGCAGGCGCAGCACCTTCAGCGTCTCCCGAAGGCCGACCTCGGCGATCTCGGCCACGTCGAGGGAGCGCCCGAGCGCGCTGGCGATGTGATAGAGCGCGTGCAGCTCAGTCTGCCGGGCTTGATGCCGCGCCTCGGTGAAGTCGAGATAGCCCCGGATGAAGCTCGAGTTGAGGTGCTCGACTACGTCGCCGAGCCTGCTCTGCGCGAGCAGCAACACCTCCTCGGCGTGCGCGTTGCCCATCATCTCCTCTGTGACCCGGGCGAGCACCGAGCGCCGAAAGACGGCCAGGCCCTCCATCACCGACTCGAGCGGAATGCCTTTCTCGGCGTATCTCCGCGAAGCCTCGCGGGCAAGCGTGTAGTACTGCTGCCAGGGCACGCGGGAGTCCGCGCGAAGAGAGCGGAAAAGGATCTCCAGGAAGCCGACCGAGGTGCGCACGAGCTCGTCGATCGACGCGCCATCCTGCTGCGCCCGGAGCAGCTCGGGCTCGAGCGTCCGCACCGATTCGGCCACCACCTGGCCGCTGTCGCGGGGGTCAGCCGAGAGCCGGTCCGCGAGCTCGCTGAGAAGGTCGCTAGCTCGCTCGGTCATGTCGGTGCACTATAGAGTGACGCACGCGAATCGGCGAACCTGCGAGATGTCACCGCAATACTAACCAAATGTGTAAGAGGGATTGATGGCTACAGTCACCAAGGGGTCGTTGGGGAAGCTGGAAGAAATCCTGGGCGCCGACGCGGCGGACCTCCTCGGGCATAAGTGCCAGACCGTGTCTGCGTCGCAGCTGCACCTGCCCGGCCCCGACTTCATCGACCGGATCTGGAAGGACAGCGATCGGCCGACGCGGGTGCTTCGGAGCCTGCAGTCGATGTTCGAGCACGGACGTCTCGGTGGCACGGGATACCTGTCCATCCTGCCGGTCGACCAGGGGATCGAGCACACCGCCGGCTCTTCGTTCGCCCCCAACCCGATCTACTTCGACGGGGAGAAGATCGTCGAGCTGGCGATCGAGGGCAACTGCAACGCGGTGGCTTCTACATTCGGTGTGCTCGGGTCGGTGGCGCGCCGCTATGCGCACCGCATCCCGTTCATCTGCAAGCTCAACCACAACGAGCTCCTGACATACCCCACAAAGTACGACCAAATCCTGTTCGGAACCGTGAAAGAGGCATGGGAGATGGGCGCCGTCGCTGTGGGCGCAACCGTCTATTTCGGTTCCCCAGAGTCCGACCGCCAGCTGCAGGAGATCGCAGTCGCCTTCCACGCCGCGCACGAGCTGGGCATGGCCACCGTCCTTTGGTGCTACTTGCGCAACTCGGCCTTCAAGAAGGACGGCGTCAACTACGAGACCGCCGCAGACCTCACAGGCCAGGCCAACCACCTCGGCGTGACGATCGAGGCCGACATCATCAAGCAGAAGCTGGCCGACACCAACCGGGGCTTCGAGGTCATCGGCTTCGGGAAGACCGCGCCGGGGATGTACGACCAGCTGGCGACCGATCACCCGATCGATCTGTGTCGTTACCAGGTGATCAACTGCTACATGGGGCGCGCAAGCCTAATCAACTCCGGCGGCGAGTCCCACGGCGCGAGCGACCTCAAAGAGGCCGTCCGCACCGCTGTGATCAACAAGCGGGCAGGCGGCACCGGGCTCATCGCTGGTCGCAAATCGTTCCAGCGCCCGATGAAGGAGGGAGTCGAGTTACTACACGCAATTCAGGACGTCTACCTGAATCCGACGGTGAGCATCGCCTAAAGCTGGCCTTCCTCGGCACGGGGGCGGCCTTCTCCACCGACCGTTACAACGGGGCGGTGGTTGTGAACGGCCGCCTGCTGCTCGACGGCGGCGCGCCGCTCCTGCCTCACATGAGGCGCGTGGGTGTGGACCCGGGCGCCATCGACGCCGTCTTCCTCACACACTTTCACGGCGATCACACGCTGGGCCTGCCGCCTTTCGTGCTGCATCGCGTCTTCGTCGACCCGCGCCCGCTGACCTTCGTCGGACCGGAAGGAGTCGAGGAGAGGCTGGAGGCGCTGTGGGATGTGAGCTGGGGCCCTGATTGGCAGGCGGTCATGCGACCCAAGTTCAAAGTGCACTACCACACGGCCCAGCCATCGGGGACCGCTGCCGGTTACAAGTACCAGACCATCAAGCTCGACCACGGCACCAGCGGCTCCAACGGATATCGCATCCACGTCAATGGCCGCCTCCTGGCTTACTCGGGGGACACGGAGGCGACCGCGCCGCTGGATGCGCTGGTGGACGGCGCCGATGTCGCCATCGTCGAGGCGACCGGACCCGGAGATGTGTTCAGCCACATGAGCTGGGAATCCGCGTCCGAGCTCAAGCGCCGCCACCCCAAGACGAGATTCATGTTCAACCACCTGTACTCCGGCACCGTCGAGGATGCAGTGACCGACCTGCAGGTGGTCGAGGTCTGCTGAAGCCCGCGAACATAGCTGGAGCTGCCGTCGGTATCGTCGCCGGCGCGATCGTGCTGGTGGGCTTCATCGGCCTGGGTCTGTTGTTGACGAGCCGGGTTGCCAGCGCGGTCCCGGTGATCGTGCTCGCCATCGCCGGCGCCTATGCGGCGTGGCTGGTGGGCGTGATCGTCTTTGGAGCGATAAGGGGCGCTAGCGATGGTCACAAAGCGTCTGAGCCCTGACACTCCGTCGACCCGTCCGCTGCTCGACAAGCTGGGTGTGAAACCCGGCTCGAAGGTTGCGATCGTCAACCTCGAGGATCCGGCATTCATCAAGCTGCTTCGGGAGCGGACTGCCGACATCGTGGTCGGGAAGCCACGATCAAAATGTGACCTCGTCTTCATAGGCGCCGACAGTTCGGCGGACCTGCGCAAGCTCGACGAGGTGAAGCGTTGGATCGAGCCGAACGGCGCCATCTGGATCGTGCGCCCCAAGGGCGGCCGGGGCACTCTGCGCGAGACGGACCTCTTCGCCGCCGGGCTCGCGGCCGGCCTGGTCGACAACAAGATCGCGAGCTTCTCCGAGACGCATGGCGCGATGCGGTTCGTTTACCGCCTCCGGGATCGCCCGAAGTGACCACAACCCTTCGCGCCGCCACCAGGGACGACGTGCCTGTCATCGCCGAGCTGATCCGTGGGCTCGCGCGCTTCGAGAAGCTGGAGCACGAGGTGGTGATGACGGAGGCGCTCCTCGACATCGGGCTTTTCGGCGACCGGCCTTACGCGGAGGTCGTGCTCGCGGAGGATGATGGCCGGCCGGTGGGGTTCGCGTTGTTCTTCCACAACTTCTCGACCTTCCTCGGCCGGCCGGGGATCTACCTCGAGGACCTCTTCGTGCTCCCCGAGCACCGGGGCAAGGGGATCGGCCGCATGCTGCTGGCGCATCTGGCCCGCCTTGCGGTCGAGCGCGGGTGCGGACGCCTGGAATGGGCGGTGCTCGACTGGAACAAGGAGGCGATCAAGTTCTACGAGCGCCTCGGAGCGCGGCCGAACTCCGATTGGACCGTGTACCGCCTCGCCGGCGAGGCGCTCAGCGGTCTTGCCCGACAATAGTTCGCAGATGGAAGTGCTTCGCCCGAAGAAGCTGGAGACGCATCCCGGAGAGCAGGTGATCCCGTGGGCTCGACGCCAGCTGGAGCTGGCTCGCGAGATCCTCGACAACCCAGGCGGGGGCCTCTTGTTCGCGACTCAGACCATCGGCCAGGTGCGGGCCGCTCTCGAGGAGCGGGATCCCGAGCGATGGGAGGGGATCGTCGCGATCCTCGGCGAGGCGGAAGACCTTGCCGTCCATCGCGATTTCGAGCAATCGCGCCGGCGGCTTGCCGGCGCGCTGGAGAAACTGACGCCTAAGTGACGCGAGAGCAGGCGCTGTTCATGGGCCTGCTGCAGGGCGCCACGGAGCTGTTCCCCGTTTCATCGCTCGGGCACTCGGTGATCATCCCAACCCTGCTGCACTGGCGGTTCAAGCAATCGGATCCCACGTTCGTGCCCTTCCTGGTGCTGCTTCATCTGGGTACGGCGGGTGCGTTGTTGGTGCTCTACAGGCAGCAATGGATCGCCATCATCCGCGGCTTCTTCACCGCCGCCGTGCGCGGTCGAATCACCACCGAGCCGGAGCGCCTGGCCATGCTCCTCCTGACCGGAACGATCCCGGCCGGCATCCTTGGTGTCTTTTTAGAAAACCGCATCAAATCACTTTTCGCCAGCCCGTACGTCGCGGCCGGTTTCCTGGTCGTCAACGGCTTCCTCCTACTCGGGTTTGAGCTGCTCAGGAGGCGCGCGGAACGCCGCGCCTCGCTTGACTCGAGGACTCGTGCGGAGCAAGAGGAGGGCTTCGCAGCTGCCGAGCGCATCAGCTTTCGCGCCGCAGCCGTGATTGGCGCCTGCCAGGCGCTCGCTTTTCTGCCCGGCATCTCGCGGTCGGGAGTGACCATCGGCGGGGGCCTGCTGGCAGGACTGCGACACCAGGAGGCTGCGCGGTTTTCTTTTCTTCTTGCGACCCCGGTGATCCTGGCGGCGGGCCTCGTCGAAGTGCCTCAACTCTTCGCGACCGGCGTGCCGATCGGCGAGTACGTCGCGGCTGCGCTCCTATCCGGCATCGCGGCCTATGCAAGCGCGCGATTTCTCCTGCGCTACTTCCGTTCTGGGCGGCTGGACCCGTATGGCTGGTACTGCATCGCCGCAGGAGCGGTCAGCCTGGTTTTGCTAACGTTTCGAGCGTGAGGGACAGACTCGCCGTCTTTCTGGTGATTCTGGCCGTTGCGTTCGCCGTCATCGCGGGGCTGTACTACGAAGGCGTGCTGCAGATCGCGGTCTCTGACACGCATGCCGCCCATCACACCACCCACGCGATCTTGTTCGGAGTCCTGGCCGTGGTCAGCCTGATCGCGGCCAACTTCGCTCGCGAGAAAACGGTCTAGAGAGCAGACCCGGCCAGGCGTTCGGGCACCTGGCGTGCTGACAGGTCCTTCTCGCCCACGCGCACTTCTTCGTGGTAGACCGCGTCGGCATTGACCTTCCACGGGTCCACGCTGCCGGCGGTCGCAATATTCCTCGCCACCAGGAGCGCGGTCATCATCGAGTGGTCCTGGTTGTTGTACTTGTGCATGCCGTTGCGCCCTGCCAGGTGGAGGTTCGTCAGATGCTCGCGGATGTAGTCGCGGATGACATCGACCTTGGCCTGATACACGTCGTCGTAGACGGGGTAAGCCTTGGCCTGCCTGACCACGACGCCGTCGAAGACTTCCTCCGGTTTGCAGATTCCCAGCTGGGCCAGCTCGTTGCGAGCGCGCTCGACGAGCGCATCGTCGGTGGCCGTCCACAGCCCGTCGCCCTCGAAGCAGAAATACTCGAGGCCGAGGCAGGTCTTGCTCTGGTCTGGGACCATGTCTGGACTCCAGTTCTTGAAGTTCTGGATGCGCCCGACCTTGACGGTCGGATCGTGGATGTAGATCCAGTTGTCGGGGAACACGTCGGCCCGATCGATCATCACCGCGACGCTGATGAAGTCGCGATACGAAAGACTTTCGGCCGCGCGGCGAACGCTTTCGGGCGGCGCGGGATCCAGGCGTGAGACCAGCTCGCGAATGGGCATGCTCGAGATGAAGTCGCTGCCCTGGTGCTCCTCGATCTCTCCCGATGCTGTTCTGGTGACGACCGACCGCACTCGTCCGCCGTCGTGCTCGATGCGATCGACCGTACGTCCGTGCAGCACCGGCCGGCCCTTCTTGCGACGGATCTCTGCCACCCGCTCCCACATCTGCCCGGGACCGAACCGGGGATATCTGAACCTGTCGATCAGGGTGGTCACCACATCGCTCCGATTGGTCGGGCGACGGCGCGGCATCAGGGCACTCTTCAAGACGAGCCACAGGTCGAGGCTCTTGATGCGCTGCGCCGCCCAGTCCGCGGATAGCTCCTTGGTGCTGATTCCCCACACCTTCTCCGTGTAGGTCTTGAAGAAGATGCTGAACAGACGCCACCCGAACTGGTTCCGCACCCAGTCCTCGAGGCTCCGCGGATTGCGGATGGGCCTCACGCGCGCATATGCATAGCTGGCCATGCAGCGGACCGCCTCGATCGGCCCCAGGTTCCAGAGCGCGTTGGCCGCCTTGATGGGATAGGCGAAGTAGCGGCCGCGGTAGTAAATCCGCGACAGACGCTTGCGGGTGAGCATCTCCGAGCCCAGGATCTCGGTCCACAGGTCCTCGACCTCCTGGTTCTTGGAAAAGAACCGGTGGCCGCCGATGTCGAATCGATAACCCTTGTGCTCGACCGTGCGGGCGAGCCCGCCCACGTACTTGGGGTCCTTCTCGAGCACGGTGGTCGCGATGTCGTGCTTCAGCAGCTCGTAGGCGGCCGTGAGCCCGGCCGGGCCGGCGCCGATGATCACCACGTGCTGATGGCCGTTCTTGGCTCCCAAGTCGCGCACAGTATCAACCGTCCCGACGGGGGTTCTGTGCGGAAATTGCGCGGGTTTGGCGCCGGACCTTAGTTGAGGGGGCCCTTGCCGCGCACCTCTTCGACCTTGACCAGGGCCTCCCGCAGCCCTTTGATCCAGTCCGACTGGTGCATCCCCACGAGCCGGACGCACCACGCGAGGGCATCGCTTCGGCTCCGGGCGACTCCCGCCGCCACCAGGGTGTCGAGGACCGCCCGCTCCGGCATTCGCAGTCGCGTCATCACCGGGAGGCTCAGGGTGGTGAAGATCCGGGTCTCGTCGCCGCAGGTGGCACCCCAGGCGACCTTGCGCCGGAAGCGGCGCTCGCCGTCCCGGGCGATCTTCACCCGCTCGTCGCGAGTCTCCTCGCGAAAGCGGTCGATCCTGGCCACCCGGGCCGCCTCGCGCGCCTCTGGGGCGGTGCCGGCCGCAAGCTCGACGTCGGGCAGGACGCCGAGGACCAGGATCTCCTCGCCGTCCGAGTTGACCTCGGCCGGGCCGGCGAACCACGTGTTCGGCAGCCGGTTCGCAAACCAGGCGCCGATGTCCTCAGTCATCGATTACATCATTACGCCCAGGCCCCTCGCCACGCAAGGCGCCGACGATCCTCGGGCCTTGTTCGTGCTCTCCGTCGGCTGGCGGTCAGGCCGCTGCCTCCTGCGGCTTGGGACCCAGCATCTGGTACGAGTCGACCACCACCTCGGTGCGGTACTTCTTGGTGCCCGTGGCGGCGTCGTCCCAGGAATTGGTCTGGATGCGGCCCTCCACATAGAGGAGCCGGCCCTTGCGCAGGTACTCCCCGGCGATCTCGGCGGGCCGGCCGAAAACGACCAGGTGGTGGAACTCGGTTTGCTCCTTGCTGTTGCCCGCCTCGTCCTTGCCCACATACGTGTTGGTCGCCAGCCGCATGTTGGCGACATACACGCCTTTCGGCGTGGCACGCACCTCCGGGTCCGCCGTCAGGTTGCCGACGAGTATCACCTTGTTGATCATTTCGAAACCTCCATTGAATTTCACATCGAGCGTAGGCGCGCGGCGCTGCGCCGCCAACCGTGCCTGTTAAGAAGCCAGCCAGTTGACTGGATCGATCGCTCGACCGTCGACCTGAACCTCGAAATGCAGGTGAGCGCCGGTCGCGAGACCCGTCGCGCCGACATCGCCGATCACCTGGCCCAGCGCGACCGAATCGCCCGCGACCACTTGCACGCGCGAGAGGTGGCAGTAGAGCACGCGCACGTGCTCGCCGACCGCGATGGCGACGTAGATGCCTGCGCCCCCTGGATCAAACCCAACGTGCGCGATTCCCCACGAGGCCGCGTGCACCGCAGTGCCCGCCGGCGCCGCCAGATCCACGCCGGTGTGGAAGTGGAATCCGGGGCACTGCGGATCGAACGGCTCCAGAGCGAGGGACGTGCAGCCGAATGGGAGCGTCTCGACCGCGCCCGGAACAATAGACGTCAGCGGCAGCCGCTGCTCGCCGGCGACTCTTCCGGCAGCGAGGGTCCACACCAGCACAGCGGCAACGCCGACCGCCGAAATCCGCAGCAGCCCAATCATGCGTGGGCGACGGCGTGCTCGACGGCTTTGAAGCCCGTCTTGACCGCCGACTCCAGCTTGTGCGCCACTTTTTCGGCGCCGCCCATTGCGCCCGGGACCTTGAACACCACCAGAAGCGCCGCGAGCGCAAAGAGGTGGTGAACCGGCGTGTATCCATCCCTCTCGAGAGCGAAGCCGATCGCGAGCACGAACAGCTGCATCGGCTGCATCAGAAGGTTGGTCAGGAACATCGAGCTCCACTGCTTGGCGACGTGATGCGTCTCCGGCAGCGTGAACAGCAGGCCGGCCAGGGGCGCGGTGATCGCGAGGACGATGAGGATGGTGTAGCGGATCAAGTAGGCGATCCCGAGCACGTCGTAGCCGAGGATGAGAGTGGAGGTCGCGACTATCTGCAAAGGGCCGGCTGACGGATCGAGCGTCAGATTGTGCAGCCAGCTCGACCAGTCCGGAAGCGTGCCGAAGGTCTCGATCGCCTTGCATGCTGCGTTGCTCGCCTCGACCACGGCCTGGAGCAGGGGGAGCGCGAAGTTGATGAGGACGACCGACATGAGGAGCCGCGGCAGCAGGATGCGCGCCGTGTACAGGCTGCGCAAGCCGTGGCCCCACATGATCCGGTACGAAGCCCAGATCGCGACGATCGTGAGGGTGCCGTTGGCGACCAGCTGAACCTTGGGCTCGAAGGCCTGGATTGTCGGGTTGGAGATGAAGTCGCCGCCCGTCTCGAAATCTGTGGTGCTCAGGATGAACCCGAACCAGACCTTGAGCAGCAGCCCCAGGCTGTCGTCGAGCAGCGATTTGACGATGAGGGTGGGATGCGCAAACGGGAACAGAAAATTGGCGATCTCGGTGACCTTGATGACCAGGTTCTGCAGCTGGCCCAGCGACCCGAAGCCCATCAGTGACCGGCCGGCACCGACTTGGTCAGGATGTCGACGAGCGAGCCGGCGACCTCGACCCCGATGGTCCCGACGACGATCCGCTGGATCCACTGCTTGGCCGCCAGCGCCGATTTGGACTCGGCCGCGGTGATCTTCCAGAGAAAGGCGAAGATGAACGCGAGCGCGCCGATCGACGCGACCAGGGCCTGGCCGATGTGAATCCACGTCGCGATCAGGTCCGTGATCGGCGTGATGTCAGGTTGGGGGGCGAGAAAAATCATGCGAGCCTCCAAGCGTTTTGCGCCGGAGGTTAGGAGGAGCCCAGACGATTGGGAACCCAGGCTGTTAATCCCTTCTCATACTCGCCGGCTCGCTTCAAGCGCCTCGCCGCTGAGAGCCGATTCCAGAATTGCGAAATCACGACCGAAGGGATCGGCCTGGAGGTGCGACTGAAGAAGGCGAAAGCCGCCGTGGCCTAACCTTGACCTGTGGCCAAGAAGCTTGCCGAGTACGAGGCCAAACGCGATTTCAAAAAGACACCTGAACCAGGCGCCAAGGTCCCGCGCAAGGAGACCAAGGCGCCTCGGTTCGTCGTACAGGAGCATCACGCGCGCCGACTGCATTGGGATTTCCGGCTCGAGAAGGACGGCGTCCTTGTTTCCTGGGCGGTGCCCAAGGGCGTCCCGGCCGACCCCAAGAAGAATCACCTCGCGGTCCACGTCGAGGATCACCCGCTCGACTACATCGACTTCCACGGCGACATTCCTGCCGGCAACTACGGCGCCGGCAAGGTCCTGATCTGGGACAGCGGGACGTATGACACTGAGAAGTTCTCCGACCGCGAGGTCATGGTCGTCCTGCACGGAAAGAAGCTGAAAGGTCGCTACGTCCTGTTTCGGACCAACGGCGAGAACTGGATGATCCACCGGATGGATCCTCCCCAGGATCCAGAGCGCAAGCCGATGCCGGAGCGCATCGAGCCGATGCTCGCCAAGCTCGTCAAGAAGCCGCCTACGCCGGACGATGCCTGGGGCTTCGAGTTCAAGTGGGACGGCATTCGCGCCGAGGCATATGTCGAAGGCGGCGTCGTGAAACTCGTGAGCCGCAGCGGCGAGAACGTCACCGCGCGCTACCCGGAGATTCATGGCGTGGGCAGGGCGCTGGGATCCAGTGAGGTAGTCCTCGACGGCGAGATCGTTGCGCTCGACGAAAAGGGCCGCCCCAGCTTCGAGGAGATCCAGCAGCGCATGGGCCTCACGTCCGAGTCGGAGATCCGCCGGAAGATGAAAGACGTTCCCGTCACTTACATGGTGTTCGATCTCATATGGCAGGACGGGCATTCGCTGCTCAAAGAGCCGTACACCGGCCGGCGGAAGAGGCTGGAGGCCTTGAAGCTGAAAGGCGCTTCATGGCAGACCCCGCCCTACGAGAAGGGGGGCGGCCCGACCATGCGCGAGGCCAGCCGCAAGGCCGGCCTCGAAGGCATCATGGGCAAGAAGCTCGACTCGCCCTACGAGCCCGGCAAGCGCAGCGGCGCCTGGGTCAAGCTCAAGAACCG
>DMCH01000153.1:55365-59757 GCA_003446775.1 Chloroflexota bacterium | reverse complement strand
GGCAAGGTCGGCACCGGCTTCACGGATGAGATGCTCGAGAAGCTCAGCAAGCTGATGAAGCCGCTGGAGCGCAAGACCAGCCCGTTCGATCGAGGCACACCGCCGAAGGCCGCCCATTTCGTCGAGCCCAAGCTCGTGGGAGAGTTCGAATTCGTGGAATGGACCAAATCGGGCCAGCTGCGCGCCCCCGCTTTCAAAGGACTGCGGACAGACAAGCCGGCGAACGAGGTGGTGCGCGAGGGTGGCTAAGAGCACCGAGGTCGAGGTCCAGATCGAAGGGCGCACGCTCAAGCTGACCAACCTCGAGAAGATCCTCTATCCCGAGGTCGGTTTCACCAAGGGACAGGTGATCGATTACTACACGCGGATCGCGCCCGCGCTACTTCCCCACACCCGCGACCACCCGCTGACGCTCAAGCGCTACCCGAACGGAGTCGACGCGGACTTCTTCTATGAGAAGAACTGCCCGAAGCACCGTCCGCCGTGGGTGCAGACAGCGACTGTGTGGAGCGGCGGCAACAACCGCGACATGTACTACTGCCTATGTCAAGACCTGCCGACGCTGGTCTGGCTCGCCCAAATTGCAACGCTCGAATTCCACACCTCGCTTTCGCTTGCGTCGAACCTGCCCCAGCCGAGGACGCTGGTCTTCGACCTCGACCCGGGACCGCCGGCGACCATCGTCGAGTGCTGCCGGGTCGGATTGATGCTGCGCGACGTGTTCGCCGAGCACGGCCTCGAGTGCTGCGCCAAGACGTCGGGGTCGAAGGGGCTCCAGCTTTACGTGCCGCTCAACACGAAGGTCACGTACGTCGAGACGAAGGTGGTGTCAAAGGGCCTGGCGCAACTGTTCGAGGACAAGCATCCCGACCTCGTCGTACACAAGCAGCTGAAAGAGCTGCGGACCGGGCGCGTGCTGATCGACTGGAGCCAGAACGACGAGTACAAGACGACCGTCAACGTCTATTCGCTGCGCGCCCGCGCGCGGCCGACCGTTTCCACGCCGGTGTCGTGGGCAGAGGTCGAGAAGTGTCTAAAGACGAAGGACCCGAACCTGCTCGTGTTCGACTCGGAGCAGGTCCTCAAGCGGGTCGCCAAGCTGGGCGATCTCTTCGAGCCGGTGATCAAGAAGAAGCAGAAGCTGCCCAAGTCGCTTCTCGAAGCCACTGGTGGAGGGGTCGCCCTGGAGAAGATGGCCAATCGGCGGCGCGGCGGCCCAGGACGGTTACGCAAGCCTCCAAAGAAATGACTCGGCCGCGGGTCGTGATCGCGGGAGCCGGCTTCGCGGGCCTCACCTGCGCACGAGCCTTGAAGAGGGCGCCGGTCGACGTGCTGCTCGTCGACCGCAACAACTACCACCTCTTCACGCCGCTGCTCTACCAGGTCGCTTCGGCGGTGCTCGACCCGGGTGAGATCGCCCGCCCGGTGCGGCAGCTGATCCGGCCCTTGCGCAACGCGGACTTCCTGCTCGCCAACGTCACGGGCGCCGACTTCGAGCAGCACCGGCTGCTGACCGACCACGGCCCGCTGGCCTACGACTATCTCGTCCTGGCCTCAGGCAGCCGGAGCGACTATTTCGGCAACGCGTCCCTGGCGAAACACGCTTTCGGCTTGAAGGATCTCGATGAAGGCCTGGCCGTGAGAAACCGCGTCCTGATGCGCTTTGAAGAAGCCAGGTGGACCGACGATCGCGAGCAGCGGCGAACGCTGCTCACTTTCGCGGTGGTTGGCGGCGGACCAACCGGTGTGGAGATGGCGGGGGCCCTTGCCGAGCTCACCCGCCTGGTCCTGAGCAAGGACTATCGCGACCTCGACCTCGGCCTCGTGCGTGTGGTCCTTCTCGAGGCGGCGGGTTTTCTGCTCGGCACGTTTGCCGAGCCGCTGCGCGAAGCTGCCCGGCGGTCACTCGAGAAGAAGGGAGTCGAGGTCCTGTTGAAGGCCAAGGTCGCAGACGTGGCCGCGGGCTCGATCCGTCTCGTCGACGGGCACGAGGTCCCCGCTTCGACGGTGATCTGGACCGCAGGAGTCCGCGCTTCGGAGTTGGGAAGCGCCCTCGGCTTCTCGCTGGGCAGGCAGGCGCGCGTCGACGTCCTGCCGACGCTGCAGGTGACGGGGCATCCCGAGGTGTTCGCGATCGGTGACCTCGCGGGCCCTGTGGGTGATGGCAGTCCCCTGCCCATGCTCATCCCGGTGGCGATGCAGGAGGGCCGGCACGTTGGCGTCACGATCAAGGACCTCCTACGCGGCTACGGCGCGACCAACTTCCGGTACAAGGACCCGGGAATCATGGCCACGATCGGTCGCAACTCCGCGGTGGCGCAGCTCGGCCCAGTTCGCCTGACCGGATTCCTGGGCTGGCTGATGTGGCTCTTCGTGCACCTCATCAACGTGATCAGCTTCCGCAGCCGAATCGTCGTGCTCGTCAACTGGGCCTGGGACTATTTCTTCTACGACCGGCCTATCCGCCTCATCGTGCGCGCGGCCGACGACCGCACCGATTGACGCCGACCCGTCACAAACGGGCGCTGACGCGTCACAAATGGGTCAGATGCGGGGCTGATACTTGTGAGGTGAGGACCAGGCTCGCGTTGTTCTGCGCCGCTGGGCTGGTCCTGATCTTGCTGGCCGCGTGCGGGAACTCGCCGCCCGAGGATCCGGCCGCGGCCCTTCGCGGCGGCGGCGGCGCGATGGCCAAGCTGAAAACGGTCCACGCCAACCTGAAGTTCACCAAGGGCACCGTCACCTTTCGAGGTTTTGCGTTGGTCGCCGCCAAAGCGGCGGTGCGCCTGCCGGGTGACAGCGACGCGACTTACACGGTCCGTCAGCAGGATGTCCAGATCGCGCTGGAGGTGATCATCGCCGGCGGTCATGTCTACCTCCACCTGCCGTTCTCCGGCTACAACGAGCTGACCGGGGCCGACGCCGCCGACATCCCGGATCTCGCCAAGCTCTTCGACGCCAAGACCGGCCTGCCGGCCGTCATCCCCGCCGGCCGCAACCCCAAGAATCTGGGCGCTGACAAGGTCGACGGTGTGGACTCGAACAAGGTGGAGGCGACCTACGACGCGAGCCAGATCCACAGCATGCTGCCGCAGCTCAACTCGTCGGGCGACGTTGACGCCGTCTTCTGGATCGGGGGCTCGGATCATCTGATCCGCAAGGCGGTGCTGTCGGGTCTCTTCGGTGACAACGGCACCCCGAGCTCGGTCGAGGTCGACCTGAGCAGTTTCAACGGCAGCGTCACGATCCCCACACCGCCGGTTTCTTGACGACGGCCCCCGCGATTTCGGATCCCGTGCCGCCCACCAAGCGCCCACTGCTCCTACTGATTGCCGGGGCCGGGCTCTTCGTCACGGCCCTCGACGCGTACGTCGTCGTCACCATCCTGCCCTCGATGGTCGCCGACATCGGCCTGACCATCGACCGCTTCGAGCAGGCCACCCCGATCGTCACCGGTTTTCTCGGCGGCTATGTCGTGGCGATGCCTCTGCTCGGCGCCTATTCGGACGTTCGCGGTCGGGCGCCCGTTTACGCGGTCTGCATGCTGATCTTCGCGGCCGGCTCCGCAATCACCGCGACCGCCGGCTTATGGAGCTTCCCGGGTCCAGCGCTGGCGTGGCTCGTCGCCGGCCGGTTCTTCCAGGGCCTGGGCGGGGGAGGATTGGTCCCGCTCTCATTGGCCCTCGCCGCCGACCTCTATCGCGACGAGCGCCGGTCGCTTGCCCTGGGCTCTGTGGCCGCGATGCAGGAGGCCGGCAGCGTGTTCGGTCCCCTGTACGGCGCCACGCTCGCAGCGGCCGCAACCACCATCGGCGGCTGGCGCTTCGTGTTCTGGCTGAACCTTCCGCTGGCCGCGCTCTGCGCGGCGGGACTTCTGGTCGGCAGCCGCAGGCAGAGCAGGCTCGACGCGTCGGCGGCGAGGTCGCTCGACTGGGTCGGTGCGGCGCTGCTTGGATCGGGCCTCGCGCTTCTCGTGCTCGCCCTGTATCCGGATGACCCCAACACCCGCGCCACGAGCGGATTGCTGATCCCGGTCGGCGCGCTGAGCCTGGTCGTGCTCGGCCTCTACGCCAGGCGCCAGGCAACGCGCCTCGAGCCGCTCATCCCCAACCACCTTCTGCACAGCCGCGCTTTCATCGGCGCCACGTTGGCCAACCTGCTGATCGGCGTGGCCCTGATGGTCGCGCTCGTCGACGTCCCGCTCCTCGGCCGGCTCGTGTTCAAGCTCGACCAGCTGGGGTCGGGCCTGCTGCTTTCGCGCTTCCTGATCGGAGTTCCGATCGGCGCCTTGACCGGAGGCCTGCTCGCGCGGCGTATCGGCGCGCGGGCCACAGCCGTCGCGGGGATGGTGCTGGCAGCAGCCGCCTTCACGCAGATGGCGGGCTGGCAGGC
>DMCH01000153.1:48506-55030 GCA_003446775.1 Chloroflexota bacterium | reverse complement strand
TGCGGGCTCGGTTTTGGGGTCGTCATCGCGCCGCTGGCGGCCAGGGTGCTGGAGCTGACCCGCGCCGAGCACCACGGCCTCGCCTCGAGTCTGGTGGTCCTTGCGAGGACGGTCGGGATGCTGATCGGCCTCGCCGCCCTGACGGCTTACGGACTGTTCCGCTTTCGCCAGATCCTCGGCACTCCGCACCTCACCGGGGACGTCCGCGCCCAGGTCGATGAGCTCGAACGGTTGGTGGGGGCCGCTTTTCTTCAGGAGTATCGCGAGATATTCGCGGTGGCGGCCGCGCTTTGCCTCCTTGCGGCGCTGGTGGCGGGACTGACCATCGGTCGCACACAAGCCATGCCGCGAGCGACCGGCTGAGCGCAACGCCTCAGCGCTTGGTGGCCACCGCCATCAAGTACGAGTGGTGGTAGCGAAAAGCGTCGTCTGGATCGCCGAGGCTGTCCATCGCCGCCTCGACCTCGGCCTCGAGCTCCATCCGGTAACGCGGACCCAGGGCCTTGATCAGCGTGTATGGAAGGGGCCCGGCGCCGGCCATCAGCTCCGTCCACTCGCGCGCGTTCTGGGTGCGACCGCCCATGACCATCTCGGTCAGCATGTCGACCTTGAAGCCCGCCGAATCCAGCAATTGGGGTAGGACATCAGGTTCGCCAAAGCGGCTGCGTTCCGAGCTGTAGCGCGGAAGGCTCAGGTAGTGCCTCCGCGCCATCGGGGCAAGGCCCTGGAAAAAAAGGTCCTGGGCGCGGGTGGAAAGACTGCGCCTCTGGCACGAGACGGCCAGCCGGCCGCCGGTCTTGAGCACACGATGCGCTTCGCTCAGGCCATCGCCAGGATCGGAAAGGTACGCGAGCGCGTCACCCATGGTCACCAGGTCAAACGTCTCCGGCCTGAACACAAGACGTTCTGCGGCCATGCCCAGGAACTGGGTGTTCTTGCTCTGCCTAGAACGGGCGATCGAGAGCATGCGATCTGACAGGTCGATGCCGATCACGGAGCCGGGGCTTACCTTCGCCGCCACCAGGTGCGCGACCAGGCCGGTGCCGGTTCCGACGTCGAGGGCGTGCTGTCCCTTCTTGGGTTTGACCAGCTCCACCAGCCTCGTGGCGATGCGGCCGTGCTGGCCCCCCGCCCAGGTGTCGTAGACGGGGGCGATCTGGTCGAAGAAATCGACCAGGTGGTCGATCATCTCGTCGGACGCGTCTGGATCCATCAGCGCCATTGCTCTACGCCCAGGGCTTCCACGTACGCCGGGATCCCGGTTGCCTCCCTTTCCTGATGTCCGCCGACCACTTTGCTACGATGCTAGCTCGTCTAATTCCCAACTCTTCCGAGATACGCGCCCAGGCGCAAGTCAAGTTGACCGTCGGAGTTGAGCAGAACTAGGGAAAGGCTCATCAACGCAGTGGAGGACGCCCAAATGGCCCAGGCTGAAAAATCCGCACCCGCGACCACCCCGAATGGTGGCAACAACGTCGTCAATCTCGGCCCTCGCGACAGCCTGCACGGGCGCCTGGACATCCAGGGGGACCTCAAGGTCCAGGGCAACGTCGAAGGCGAGCTCAAGGCCAGCGGCGACATATCAGTGGACAGCTCGGCCAACGTCCAGGCCACCATCGAAGGCTCGAACGTCAGTGTTCGAGGCCAGGTCAATGGCAACGTGACGGCGCGCCGCCGCCTCACCCTCGGCGGCTCCGGGCGCCTCAACGGCGACGTCAAGGTGGGGCGCCTGACAGTCGAGGACGGAGCGACACTGAACGGCAACGTCACCATGGCCCCGGAGCAGAAGTAGCCAGCGTCTAGGCGCCCCCTTCGGCACGCCTGACGGCCGGGAGCACGACCGTCTCCAGGTAGTCGCGGGCCGAGTCCATGACCGTGTGGGTGATCCTCCATTCCAGCGCCTCGAACTCCGCCTGGTCGTGGTTGAGGGTTCCGAGCCGCAGGCGCCAGAAATCGACCGCCAGGTTGAGCCCGGGGGCCGGGCCACGCGAGCCGGCGTTGGCGACAGGCACCCCGGCGGCCGGCAGGGCGGTGTCGGCCGGAGAAGGTGCCGCCGGCGGGAAGGTGAATGGAGAAAGCGGCCCAGACGCCGACGCGCCTGCGATCGCATGCCACGCGACCAGGATCAGCGCGCCGACGACGGCCACCTCGACCAGGACCATCCACAGCAGCGGCGCTCGAACCAGCCTGCGCATGCGGCCAAGGTAGACCTGGTCGCCAGCGGCGAGAACCCTGCCTGTTAACGCCTCGGCTTGAATGTGCGCAGCGCCTCGAGGCCCCGCTCGATCGTCTCCAGCCGCTTGGGAAAGCTGAAGCGCAGGTAGCCGCGACCTCGCGCTGGATCGTGATAGAAGCTCGAAGCCGGCACCGTCGCCACCGCAACCTGCTCGATCAGGTGGCGCGCCATCGCGGTGTCGTCGTCGAAGCCGAACCCGCCGATCCCCGCCATCACGTAGTACGCGCCGTCCGGCACCGTCGCCTCGAAACCACATTCCTGCAAGCCGGTGACGATGGCATCGCGGCGCTCGCGGTAGTCGCCGACCAGCTCCACATAAAAGGACGCGGGGAGCTCGAGGGCGGAGGCGACCGCTATCTGCAGAGGGTGGGCCGCGCCGACGGTGAGGAAGTCGTGGACCTTGCGGATGCCGCCCGTGAGGTCCGGTGGCGCGATGATCCAGCCCACGCGCCAGCCGGTGACCGAGAAGGTCTTGCTCGCGCCGCTGATCGTGATCGTCCGGTCCGCCATGCCGTCGAGCGTGGCCATGCTCACGTGGCGACCGCGATACACGAGGTGCTCGTAGATCTCGTCGGTGATCGCAATGGCGGCGTGCTCGATGCACAGCTGCGCGATCAGCTCGAGCTCTGACTGCGAGTAGACCTTGCCGGTCGGGTTGTGAGGGGTGTTGACGACGATGGCTCGCGTCTTGCTCGTGAAGGCAGAGCGGAGCTCGTTGGGATCGAACGACCAGTCGGGCGGGCGCAGCGTCACATAGCGCGGCGTGGCGCCGCTGAGGATGCAGTCCGGGCCGTAGTTCTCGTAGAAGGGCTCAAAGATGACGACTTCGTCGCCCGGGTCGACGGCCGTGAGCATGGCCGCGATCATGGCTTCGGTCGCCCCGCACGACACCGTGACCTCGGTGTCGGGATCGACGTCGCGGCCCCACGCGGACGCCTGCTTTCTTGCCACTGCCGACCGCAGCTGTGGCGCACCCCAGGTGGTCGCGTACTGGTTGTAGCCGTCGCGGAGAGCTGCGGCCGCCGCCTCGAGGATCCGCGGATCGGTCTGAAAGTCAGGAAAGCCCTGCGCGAAGTTGATGGCGCGCTCCGGACCGTTGAGGGCGAGATTCAAGCGCGTCATCTCGCGAATGACGGACTCCGTGAAGCTCTGGGCCTTCAGCGACAGCCGGTCAGTGGCCAGGATCGGCGCGCTCCAGGTGGATGTCGGTGCTCGAGCAGGAGTGACAGCGCTCCGGCATCTCCAGCCCGCGCTCCCAGCGCCCGCAGACGTTGCAGGTCCAGCGCGTGCTCGCGAAGAAGTCCAGCACGTCGGACCGGCTCAGCAGGCCGACCATCTTTCCGTGCTTGATCACCGGCACCCGGCGGATGCGCTCGCCGATCAGAAGCCGCGCCGCCTCATCGATGCCGGTGTCCTCGCTCACGGTGATGACGTGCGAGCTCATGATGTCGCGCGCGACCTTTCCCTTCTTCGAAAAGACATCGATCTCGGAGACGATGCCGGTCACGTGCCCGTCACTTCCGATCACGGGCGCGCCGGTGATGCGCTTGGACGCAAGCGTCGTCGCGATCTCTTCCAGCGGCGTGTCCTCGCGGAAGGTGATCACGTTTCGCGTCATCACGTCTTTGACCGGGATCATGGTTGGGTGAGCAGTGTAGCCACCGTTTCGAGGTTGGCGTTGCCGCCGGTGAAGACCAGGCCGGTGCGGCCCCGGCCCAGCTTTCCCGAGGCGTAGGCGGCCAGGGGCAGGGCGCCCGTCGGCTCCAGAGCGAGGTGCAGCCGGGTCCACGCCAGCGCCACCGCCGAGGCGATCTCCTCTTCGCTGACGGTGACGATCTCGTCGACGAGCCCTTGTCCAAACATCACCTCGAAGTTGCGCACGCCGATGGCGGTCGTCCGAACGCCGTCCGCAAGTGTCGCCGGGGAGTGATCGAGCTTCTGGATGCTGCCCGCCTTCCAGCTTCTGTAGGCGTCGTCAGCCGCTTCCGGCTCGACGCCGACCACCCTGACCGAAGCGCCACGGCTCTTGGCTGCGAGCGCGGTGCCCGACAGGAGGCCGCCCCCGCCGACGGGGGTCGCGATCACCTCGAGCGCTGGCTCGTCCTCGAGCAGCTCGAGCGCCGCGGTGCCCTGGCCGTGGATGACATCCCAATCGTCGAACGGGTGCACGAGCGTCAGCTGCCTCTCGGCCATGACCTCGTGAAGGCGCTGCTCCCGATTCGCGAATGTGATGCCGTCCTGCATGACCTCCGCGCCCAGTGCCCGCGTCGCCGCGACCTTGGCCGGGTTGGCATCCTCGGGAATGAGGATGAGCGCGGGCAGGCCGACCGTACGGGCAGCGAGGGCCACCGCCTGCGCGTGGTTGCCAGAGCTCACGGCGATGAAGCCTTTCGGTCGAGGACCGCGTTCGAGCAGCGAGAGCACCGCGTTGAACGCACCTCGGGGCTTGAAGGAACCGGTGACCTGAAAACATTCCGCCTTGAAACGAAGGTCCGGATCCAGGTCGGTGCTTAGAGCCGCCGTACGGCGGATGTGAGGCCGGATTCGCGTCGCCGCGGCACGCACCTGGGCCGCGTGCTCGTCGAGGAAATCGCTCACGCGGCGGCGGGTTCTTTCGCTGACGCTTGACCGCGCTTGCTAGTACGCAGGTTGGTGAGCACGATGCCGACGAGGATGACCAGCATGCCGACGATGATCGGCGTCGTCAGAACTTCGCGCAACAGCACCACGCCCCAGAACACGGCGGTGATCGGCACCACAAAAGTGACGCCGGTCGCGCGCACGGGGCCGAGCGTGTTCATCGTGTAGTAGTAGAGCAAATAGGCGACCCCCGAACCGGCGACGCCCAGCGCAATCACGGCTGCCATTGAAAGCACGGCGAGGTGGACTTGAGGGAGGGCCGGGGCAGCGATTGGAAGGGCGAGGATTGAGGTCACGAAAAGCTGCCCAAAGCTCTGCTCATAGACGTTCATGCCCCTCATCTTGGTCCGCTGGAACAGCGCGCTGACTGCATAGGAGATCGACGCCACCAACACCGCGAGCACGCCCACCACGTTGCCTGACAGTCCGTGGGTGGCAAGGTCCGGGAACACGAGGATGGCCACGCCCGAGATGCCAACCAGGACCCCGACGTAATTGAGAAGGCTTGGACGCTCGGCCGGAATGACCCAGTAGATGAAGATCGCAGCCCAAAGCGTGGTGGTGGCGTTGAGAACGCTGGCAAGGCCGGTCGAGATGTGCTGCTCACCCCACGCGATGGCGACCCAGGGCAGAAGAGCGTTGGCGACCGCCATGAACGTGAATGCAGCGAGCCTGCTCCTCCACTTCTCGCCGAGGAGCGGCCGGCCCATCGCCCGCATGATCACCGCCAGCGTGAGCGCGCCGGAACCGGCCCGGATGAGCACCAGCACCGTCGGGCTCATGTCCTGCACGCCCAGCTTGATGAAGAGAAAGGACGCTCCCCAGATCAGGCCGAGTGCGGCAAATGCGAGGTAAGGCAGGAGCCCGCTGCGGCCCTCAGACACGGGTCGGCCAATCGTCGGTCGAGAGCACGAGCGTGACTGGACCGTCGTTTTCGATGCTGACTCGCATGACTGCTCCAAAGCTCCCGGTTTTCGCCTCTATTCCGCGTTCACGGAATCGCTGCACGAACTCGAGATAGAGCTCCTGGGCCCGCTTTGGATCCCCCGCTTTCAGCAGGCTCGGCCTCCGGCCGCGGCTCAGGTCGGCGAACAGCGTGAACTGGGACACGATCAGCGCCGATCCCTTCACGTCCTCGAGGCTCAGGTTCATCCTGCCCGCCTCGTCCGCGAACACACGCATGTCGACGACCTTGTCAGCCAGCCGGCGCACTGTGGATTCATCGTCATCTGACCCTGCACCCACCAACAACACGAAGCCCGGCCCGATGGTTGCAGCCTGTTGCGTACCCGATTCGTCCCAGGTGACCGACCCGGCCGCGACCCGCTGAACGACCAGCCTCACGCGCTCAGTCTATTTTCGGGCCGAAGTGCGGTTCTGCGTGGACGAGCGAGTCGATGTAGCGGAACCGCTCGTATCGATGCTGCAGCAGCTCCGCGGCCGGCTGCGCCAGCAGCGGTTGCATGTGCCGGTGGAGAGCCCTGTCGAGCGCCTGCGCTGCGGCGTCATAGTCGAGGTGCGCCCCTCCCTCGGGCTCCGGCACGACCTCCTCGACCACGCCCATCGCCAGCAGGTCACGCGAGGTCAGCTGCAGCTGCTCCGCGGCCTCGACCTTGCGAGAGTTGTCGCGCCAGACGATCGATGCCGC
>DMCH01000153.1:47803-48252 GCA_003446775.1 Chloroflexota bacterium | reverse complement strand
AGCGCGCCACCACTGCCGCCTTCGCCGATCACGGCAGCCACGATCGGCACCCCCACGCGGAACCACTCCATGATCGCTTTCGCGATGGCGGCCGCGATGCCACGTTCCTCCGCGGCGGCACCCGGATACGCGCCGGGCGTGTCGATCAAGGAGATGATCGGGAATCCGAACTTGGCGGCGTGGTGCGCGAGGCGCAGCGCCTTGCGATAGCCCTCGGGGTGCATCATCCCCCAGTTCCTCGCCACCCTCTCCTTCAGGCTCCGTCCCTTTTGATGGCCGAGGAACATGGTCGTGCGGCCGTGCCAGGTGCCCACACCCGCGACCAGCGCCGGGTCGTCTGCGGAGAGGCGGTCGCCGTGCAGCTCGGTGAAGTCCGATGCGAGCCGGCGGATGTAGTCGAGCGAGTACGGCCGGCTGGCATGGCGCGCGAGCTCGACGACCTGCCAGAC
>DMCH01000153.1:0-47520 GCA_003446775.1 Chloroflexota bacterium | reverse complement strand
CGCGACACCACCATGTCGACCTGGCCGCGGGCCAGCTGGAACTCGGCGCTCTGAAATCCGGGCGGCAGGTCCGCGTAGGTGGCCTGCTTGATGACGCGAGGCCCGGTGAAGCCAATGGCCGCGCCAGGTTCCGCGATGTTGATATCCGCCAGGAGGGCGAGCGAGGCTGCCGTGCCGCCGAACGTGGGATCGGTGAGCACGGAGAAAAACGGCACGCCCGCCGCGTCGAGGCGGCCGACAGCGGCATTGACTTTCGCCATCTGCATGAGCGCCAGCACGCCTTCCTGCATGCGAGCGCCACCGGAGGCCGAGACGAGGAGGTAGGGCAATCCCGAGGCGGCAGCCTGTTCCATCCCTCGCGCCAGGCGCTCCCCGGCGACGATCGAGAGCGTGCCACCGACGAACCGGAAGTCGAACACGGCCAGCCAGATCGCGCGGCCGCCAAGCGTGCACGTGCCCGTACGCACAGCCTCGTTCAGACCCTCCTCCGCCAGCTGGTCGATCGTGGCCTGGTATGGCTTCGGGACCTTCCAGTTCAAAAGGTCGTGGGAGCGCACGTCGCCCCAACGTTCCTTCCAGGAACCGCGGTCGGCGATGAGAGCGATCCAGGCGTCGGCGCCGAGCCGGAAGTGATGGCCGCACTCGCACACAAAGGTGTGCTTGCGCAGGACCTCTGGATCCAGTCCCACCCCGCACCCCGGACAGTTCGTCGGCAGCGGGATGGGTGGCAGCTTCCCGCCCGCCATCCGGACCTCGGCGTGCGTCTTCGCGAGCTCCATCAGAGGCTGAGACCTCCGTCAACTGCGAGCACCTGGCCCGTGACGAATCCGGCCCGCTCCGAGCAGAGAAACGCGACCGCGGCGGCGACGTCCTCGGCGGTTCCCTCGCGCTTGATGGGCGTCATCTTGACCAGCTCACCGACCATCTCATCGGTGAGAGAGCCGGTCGTGAGCTCAGTCCGTACGTAGCCGGGTGCGACCGCGTTGCACGTGATGTTCCGCGACCCGTACTCGCGGGCGATCGACTTCGTGAACCCGATCAGGCCAGCCTTCGCCGCAGCGTAGTTGGACTGGCCCGCGTTGCCGGTCAAGCCGACTATGGACGAGATGTTGACGATGCGGCCCCACCGCGCGCGCATCATGCCGCTCATGATGGCCGCTTTCGTGGTGGCGAAGGCCGAAAGCAGGTCGGTGCGAATGAGCTCTTCCCAGTCCGGCGGGGACATCTGGATCAGCAGCTTGTCGCGCACCGCGCCTGCGTTGTTGACAAGCACATCCACGCGTCCTATCGCTTTGACCATCGCGTCGACCTGAGCCGGATCGCCGACGTCGGCCTGGTGGACGGTCGCGCCGGGCAGCGTGGACGCGGTCTCTTCGGCAGCGGCCTTGTCCGAGCGGTAGTTGACGACCACCTTCGCGCCCATCCCCGCCAGCGCCTGGCTGATGGCACGGCCGATGCCCTTGCCACCGCCCGTGACCAGAGCGGTTTTACCGTCGAGCTCGCCCATTCAGGCGGTCGCGGGATCCGCGAATTCTATGAAGAGCTCTTCCGCGTTCCAGGTGTCCACGCCTGGGATGTGCTTGGCGGCGAGGCTCGCCAGCACCCGACCGGGACCGAGCTCGACGACGGTCTTCACCTTCATCGCCCGCATCGCGACCATGGTCCGGGCCCAATCGACCTGGCGCAGCATCTGCTGGCGAAGCTCGTCGCGCAGCGCGGCCACCGTGCGCAACGCCTCCCCCGACGCATTCGCCAGGACAGGGATCGATGGGGCTGTGAACTGGAGCCGGTCGACCACCTTGCGGAATGCAGCCGCGGCGCCGGCCATCAGCGGCGTGTGGGCCGGCAGCGGGATGGTCAGGATGAGGGCCCGACGCGCGCCGGCCGCGAGCGAAAGGCGCTCGGCCTCTTCCACCGCAACCGTCTCGCCCGAAAGCACGAACTGGACGTCAGCGTTGCGGTTGGCGATCCACAGCCGGCCATGCGTCGATGCCTGCTCGCGGATGGATTCCACCTGCGCCTCGTCGAGGCCGACGATCGCGATCATGCCACCCGGCTGCTCGTCGGCGGCCTGGGCCATGATGCGGCCGCGCTCCTTGACGAGAAGCAGAGCCGTCTCCCAGGGGATCGCGCCGGCGGCGGCAAGCGAAGCGATCTCGCCAAGGCTGTGGCCGGCGGTCACGCTCACGTTCTCGAAGCCGTAGCTCTCGCGCCACACCTCGTAGGCCGCCCAGCACACCGTCATCACGCACGGCTGAATGACGTCGGTGCGGTTCAGCTCCTCTAGCGGACCCTCGAAGCAAAGCCTGCGCACGGGCATCTGCAGGACTTCTTCCGCCCGTTCGAACACGCGGCGGGCGGCCGGGTAGCGGTCGTGGAGGTTGCGGCCCATGCCGGGCTTCTGCACGCCCTGGCCGGGGAACAGCAACGCGATCGGGCCGGTGAGCTTTACGCCCATGTCATACCCAGGTCATCAAACACGCCCCCCAGGTCAGCCCCGAGCCGAAGCCGGCCAGAAGGACATGGTCTCCACTTTTGACGCGTCCCTTCCGGATCGCTTCCTCCAAAGCCAGCGGGATCGAAGCGCTGGAAGTGTTGCCGTACTCGTCGATGTTGATCGCCACGCGGTCGAGCGGGAGTCCGATCCGCCGGGCCGCGGCGTCGATGATGCGGAAGTTGGCCTGGTGAGGCACCCACAGATCGATGTCTTCGAGAGCGACGCCCGCGGTGTTGCAGACCTCATTCGCCTGGCGGATGAAGATGTCGACCGCGAACTTGAAGACGTCGGGGCCGACCATGTCGATGAACGGGGTCGCGTCCTTGGCCGCGTACGCGCCCTTCTCGATGTTGCCGCAAGTCACCTGTGCGTAGCCGCGACCGTCGGACCCGAGGCACCAGCTCTTGAAGCCGCCCCCGGTCGGGGCCGGGCGAAGCACGGCCGCCCCCGCGCCGTCACCGAAGATGACCGCCGTCCCGCGGTTGGTGTAGTTGAGCATCCGCGACAGCACTTCGGCGCCGATGACCAGCACCGTGTCGGCGCGCTCGGTGGCGATGTACGCATCCGCGATCGAGAGCCCATACACGAAGCTCGTGCACGCCGCCAGCGTGTCCCAGGCCACAGCACCGGAAGCGCCGAGCTCGTTCTGAACTCGGCAGGCTACGGATGGAAATGGACCGTCGGGCGACGAGGTGCCGACCAGGATCATGTCGAGGTCTGCCGCCGTGATGCCGGCGGCGTCAAGCGCGGCGCGCGCAGCCTTGGTCGCGACCTCAAACGTCGTCGTACCCGGCGCCGCGATGTGCCGCTTGTGGATGCCCGTTCGCTCCGTGATCCACTTGTCGGAGGTGTCCATCATCTTCTCGAGGTCGAAGTTCGTGATGATGTTCTCCGGCGCGTAGACGCCCATGCCGGCGATGGCGCTCGGCCGGCCCTTGGCCTTGAACGAGCGCAAAGCCACGGCGCCAGAACGCGTCCGATACTCGTTGGTGATCGCCATCCGCCTTACGCCTCCAGTCGCTCCGCGGTTTTCTGCTCCAGGAACTTCCACAGGTCGCTGATGACCTTCATCTTTTCGAGCTCTTCCTCCGACAGCTCGACGTCGTACTTGTCCTCGATCGCCGCTATGAGCTCGACCAGGTCGAGTGAGTCGGCGGCCAGGTCGCGCTGAAAGCTCTTGTCCATCTGCACGTCGGCGGGCTCGATGCCGAGGATCTCGGCGGCGAGCTCCTGGAACTCCTTGAAGTCGAGCTGGGTTGCCATGTGCCTTCTCTCCTAGTGGCCCTCGGGGCCTTTGATGACGAGGGTCGCGTTGTGGCCGCCGAAACCGAACGAGTTCGACACGGCGACCTTGATGTCGGCCTTGCGGGCCTTGTTGGGGACGTAGTCCAGGTCACACTCGGGGTCTGGGTTGTCCAGGTTGATGGTCGGCGGCAGCATGCCGCGGTCCAGCGCGAGGATGCATGCGGCCGCCTCGATGGCGCCGGCTGCGCCGAGCAGGTGCCCGTGCACCGACTTGGTGGAGCTGACCGCCAGCTTGTACGCGTGGTCGCCGAACACCGCCTTGATGGCCTTGGTCTCCGCGACGTCGCCGAGCTTCGTCGACGTGCCGTGCGCATTGATGTAGCCGACATCCGTGAGCTCGACCCCACTCTTGTCCAGGGCCCTGCGCATCGCACGCATCGCGCCCTTGCCCTCGGGCTGCGGCGCCGTGAAGTGATACATGTCGGCGGTGGCGCCGTAACCGGCGATCTCGGCAAGGATCCTCGCACCACGCTTCTTCGCGTGCTCCATCTCCTCGAGCACGAGCATCACGGAGCCTTCGCTCATTACGAAGCCGTCGCGCCCGAGGTCGAACGGCCGGCAGGCCTTCTCTGGCTCGTCGTTGCGCTCGCTGGTCGCCTTGATCTGGCAGAAGGCGCCCATCGTGAGCGGCGTGATCGTGGCCTCGGAGCCACCTGCCAGCATGGCGATCGCATCGCCCCGCTTGATGATTTCCGAGGCCTCGCCGATGCCGTGGGAGCCAGATGCGCAGGCGCTGACGATGGCGTAGTTCGGGCCGCCGGCGTGCGTGTGGATCGCGACGATGCCGGCCGCCATGTCGGCGATCATCATCGGGACCGTGAAGGGGCTGATCCGCTTGGGCCCGCGCTCCATCAGCTGGGTATGGCTCTTCTCGATCTCTTCCATGCCGCCGATGCCTGAGCTGACGATCACGCCCACGTCGTCGGGATCCATCTCTGACGGAACCAAGCCCGACTGCGCCAGCGCCTGCTTTGAGGCGGCCAGGGCGAACTGGCAGTAGCGTCCGATGTGGCGGGCCGTCTTCCGGTCCATGTACTCCTCGGGGTTGAAGCCCTTGACCTCCCCCGCGATCTTGGTGTCGAAGCCGGTCGTATCGAAGTGAGTGATGGGGCCGATGCCCGACACCCCTTCGATCATGTTCGACCAGACGGTTTCGACGTCATTACCGATCGGCGTGATGAAGCCCATGCCGGTCACAGCCACACGTCGACCGTTTGATTTGACATTCACGTACCTGAGGATACGGACCCGGCGGCCTACCTCACATATTCACCGCGTTCGAAAACATAGGCCGAAGTTAGGACATCGTGTCCAAACTTCAGGTTAGATCAACTTGCGAAGATCCAGCGCCAGCTGCAGGCGAAGGCGGCTCGCGGGGGTGTCGAGCTCACCGCCCAGGATCTCGCGCAGCTTGTCCAGGCGATAAAGGACGGTGTGGCGGTGCAGGTTGAGCGCGCCGGCGGCATCCTTCACCGACCCAGTAGTCAGGTAGGCCTCGAGGGTGTCGAGGAGCTGCTCTCGGTTGCGGGTCTTGGGATCGAGCAGCGGCCCCAGGGTGTGGGCCACGAAGCGTTCCGCAAGGCGCGGATTCTGAGCGAGGACGAGGTGCGGGATCACCTCGTCGTGTTTGTGCGAGACGTCGTCGGGCCGGAGCTTCCGCCCCGCCTCGATCGCCTGCTGGGCCTCCAGGTACGAGCGCGAGATGCCACGCAGCCCGGGGTGGTAGCCGCCGATGCCCGCGCGAACCCGTGCTCGGGCTGGGCCGGACCGATTGACGGCCTCTTTGTGCAGCTGCGTCACGAAGTTCCGGGCACCATCCACATGCGCCGCCGACTCAGCGGGCCAGAGCGTGACGAGCGTCGACGGATCGGTGACGTGATGGATGGCGCCGCGCGGGACGTCGAGGGATGCGGCCACCTCGCCCAGAGCCTCGCCGCCGCGGGCGCCGTCGCTCTTGCCGACCACCAGCTTCGACACGACGGCCACGTAACCGGTGGCCGCGATCGGCATGTTGAGCGCCAGCGCCTGCTTCTGGAGCTCCAGCTCGGAATCGAAGTTGTCACTGATCAAGGCGTGGAAGAGGCGGGCGCGAGCTCTCGTCCCGCGCTGCATGTGCTGCTCGCGCGCGTGCAGATAAGTCTTGGTGACCTCGGCCGCGACCTGGTCGAGCGCCACGAAGACGTAGTTGGCGGTGAGCATGATTGCCTCTGGCGTGGCGGCGGGGTGCCCGCGCCACGCGCGCAGGATCGCATCCCAGGCCACGCGAGCGGCGATGCGGTAGGCCGCGAGAATGGGCTCGACGGACTGGCTGCTGCGCGCCTGGAGAATGCCCAGCTGGGCGACTCGTCGCAGCTCCTCTTGAGTGGCCGGCCGGGCCTCGCGGGCGGTCGCGAGGAACAGGTCGAGGCCGGCCTCACACGCCTTGGCGATGGCGTCGCGCCGAGGCGGGACGCCCGTGGAGTCGTCCCAGTGGACCACAGCCACGACGGCGCGGGCCATGTGGCGGGCCATGCCGGCGCGACGGTGCTCCAGCTCCGCTATCAGCGATGCAGGCAGCTGCGCCGCCGGCTTGGACTTCGCGGCCACTTTGGGGGCCACCCTGGCCATGGGTTGACTATACGGCCCGAGCCGGGCTTAGGCCCCAGGGTCGAACATGCGGCTGGGCACAGAGCGCCCGAGCGCCCGAGCGCGCCCACCCCCCAAACCACCCACCCGGGGGGTTATTGCGGCCCGGCCAGAATACGGCCGGTCCGGCCGCCCTCCAATAGGTTCTTAACAGGCGAGCTTCAGCTCTGTTTCTTGACGAAAGCCAGGATTCGGCGCCACGCGTCGTCGCACGCGTCCTTCCACTGCTCGAAGGAGCGGTCGAAGAAGCTGTGCGGGGCGCCCTCGTAGATATGCATCTCGTGAGGCACGCCGGCCTCCGTCAGCCGGCGATCGAAATCGATGGACGTCTCTCTTGGCGTGGCTGCGTCAGCACCGGCGACCAGTAGAAGCAGCGGGGCCTTCATCTTGGACATGTATGGCAGAGAGCGTTCAGGGCGGCCGTAGAAGCCGATTGCGCCGTTGAGCCCAGCCTGCATCGCGGACTGGTTCCACGAGTTCGAGCCGCCGAAACAGAAGCCGACCGTGAACACCGACTTTACCGCGCCGCCATCTTTGGTTTTCAGGTACGCAATCGCTTCGGCCGTATCCGCAGCAATGCCCTCTTGCGTCGCCTTCTCGAGGTGTGGTTTGTAGTCAAAGCTCTCGGACCGATCGCCGATGCCTGCGGTCCGGCCGAAATAGTCGATTGCGACCGCGTCGATGCCCGCTTCGGCAAACCGCAGTGCGAGCTCCTTGTAGAAGTGGTGCAGCCCACGCACGTCGGGCAGCACCACCATGCCCGCTCCCGTTGGCTTGGAGGCGCGCGCGAAATACGCCATGAACTTGTTGCCGTCGGCAGCCGTCAGGGTCATGTCACCGTGATCGGCAGCCGCGCCTCCGATCGGAGGCAGGGGCGGGCGGGCGTCGTCTGAATAGCACATGGTCGCTTCCTCCTACTCGCTTACCTGGTCATAGCCCAGCTTCCGCAGCTCGCGCCGGATGGTTTGCACAGCGTCATCCATGACCTTTGGGTCAGGGTTTGGATCCTGGTTTCCAAAATCCAGATCGTGAACGCCGCGAATCGGAACGACGTGGAAGTGCACGTGCGGCACCTCCAGCCCCGCCAGCATCAGGCCGATACGTGCCGGCTTGAAACCGGCCATTTGCGCATTGCCGATCGATTGCGCGACCGTTGTGAGATGAGCCAGCAGACTGGTATCGAGGTCGATCCAGTGATCGACTTCCTGGCGGGGGACTACCAGCGCGTGTCCAGGGCGTAGCGGGCGGTTGGAGAGGAACACCACGCAGAGGTCGTCCTTCCACACAAATCGGGCCGGAAGCTCGCCGGCCATGATCCGACTGAAAATGCTCGCCACCGCTTAAGAGTAAATAGCTAGCCTTGCTAAATGCCGCCCGCCGCGGAACTGATCGATGCCACCAAGAAGTACGGTGAAATCGAAGCTCTCAGGGGAGTGACGATCCGCATCGAGCTAGGCGACGTGGTGGCAATTCTCGGCCCCAACGGCGCCGGCAAAACCACATCGATCAGCCTTCTGGTCGGCCTGCGTAAGCCGACCTCAGGCAAGGCTTTGCTTTTCGGGCTCGAGCCCACCAATCTGCTGGTCCGCAGCCGGGTAGGGGTCATGCTCCAGGAGTCAGGCGTCCCGGCCATGCTCAAGGTTCGGGAGATCGTCGACCTGTTCCGCTCGTACTACCCAAAGCCACTGCCTCGTGACCGCGCGATCGCCATGGCCGGTCTCGAGGAGAAAGCGAATGCCCTCGTGAAGGAGCTGTCTGGCGGGCAGCGGCAGCGCCTGTACTTCGCCCTGGCCGTGTGCGGAGACCCAGACGTCCTGTTCCTTGACGAGCCCACTGTGGGCATGGACGTCGAAGGTCGCCGCTCGTTCATCGAGCGAATCGCGGAGTTCGCCCGCATGGGACGCACTGTCGTGCTCACGACCCACTACCTCGAGGAGGCCGATCAGCTGGCCAAGCGGGTGATCGTCATCGATCGCGGCGTGGTCATCGCCGATGCTCCTCCGGCTGAGATCAAATCCAAGGTGGCCGGCAGGCGCATGCGTTTCGTTGCGCCGGACCTTACAGAAAGGGACCTCGAGGGCCTTCCCGTAACCGCGGTATCCATCACCGACCACAGGGTCCAGTTGCTGACGAACAGGCCCGAGGCGGTGCTGCGCGACCTTTTTCAGCGGGGAGTGGACATATCTGACCTGGAGGTGGCGGGCGCCGACCTGGAGGACGCGTTCATCGCGATGACCAGCCATTGAGCGCCGCATTGACGGCGCCTGCTCGAGCCCCCATCGGGCCGATGCTGGTGCAGCAGACCAAGGCAGAGTTCCTGAAACTCTGGCGAGTGCCGGCATTCAGCGCGACCAGCCTCCTCCTGCCCCTGGTGTTCTATTCGTTCATCGGCATCGGACAGGCTTCTCAGGTGATGCAGGGAGGCGTCAGGTTCGGTGCCTACTTTCTGGCCTCGATGGCGGTTTACGCAGTCGCCAACGTGATGATCTTCAGCTTTGGAATTTCGGTGGCGACGGAGCGGGGCATGAAGATGGACCTCCTCATGAGGGCGACGCCACTCCCGCCGCTGATATATCTGCTCTCCAGGTGCATCACCGCAGTCGTCTTCGCAGGGCTGACCCTGGTCGTGCTTTTTCCCTTCGCCTACATCGCGGGTGACGTCAGGCTCGACGCGTCGGTGTGGTTAACCCTTGCGTATCGGGTGCTGCTCGGGTCGATACCGTTCATCGCACTCGGATTCGCTATCGGTTACCTGTCGGGACCCAGCTCCGCCGTGGCTGTGATCAACCTGATCTACCTGCCGATGGCATTCGCGTCCGGGTTGTTCTTCCCCAAGCAGCTGCTTCCGCAGATCATCCAGAACATCTCGCCGTACCTACCGCTATATCGCTTCGGTCAGTTGGGGTGGAATGCCATCGGATACCCGACCAGCGAGAGCGTGACCACCGACTGGCTCTATCTGGCGGGCTACGGGGTGGTCTTCTTCGCGATCGCCGTATGGGCTTACCGCCGCGAGGAGAGCCGCAAGTTCAGCTGACCGGCGCCCAGAACCTGTCCGGGAGCGCTGCACCGAAGGCCTCGCGGTAGCGCTCGGAGAACTCCTCGCCGGAGTACCTGTGCTCGATCGTTCCCACCTGCTCGACTACATAGGTCGCCGCAAGTGACGCCACCGCACCGGCGGTGGGGATGTCGAGACCGCGCAAAAGGCCCGCCACCAGGCCGGCCCGATAAGCGTCGCCGGCGCCGGTCGGATCATTCTCGACGCGAGCCGGGGCCGCCGCAACGGTGTGCGACTCGACGCCCTTATCGATGCGCGAGCCCTGTCGCCCAAGTGTGGTCACCACCATCTCGGACAGCTCCTTCAGCCCATCCATGTCGCGGCCGGTGCGCTGCATGATCAGCTCCAGCTCGTAGTCGTTGCCGATCAGCACCCACGCACCGCGAGCACCATCGACCAGGTCTTCGCCGGACATGTGCGGAAGCTGGTGCGCGGGGTCGAACACCCAGGGCACGCCCCGCTCCCGGCATTCGCGGACCAGTCGCTGCATGGCGTCGGGCGCATTCGGGCCGACGATCACCGCCTCGGGATTGGGCACGGTGTCGTCGAGACCGAGGCTGCCGGCAAGGTTCATGGCGCCGCCGTAATAGCCGGTGATCTGGTTGTCGTCGAGGTCGGTGGTCGTGAAGCCGGTGGCTGAGATCTCATCCTCCAAAAGCCGAAGGCCCCGGCAGTCCACTCCCAGCTTCTCGAGCCAGGCGCGATATTCGACCGCGTCGGATCCGGCCGTCGCCAGGACTGCGCTGGGATAGCCGAGGAGCGCGAGGTTGTATGCGTAATTGCCCGCGACACCGCCTCGCCGCTTCTTCAGGTTGTCGACCAGGAAGCTCAGGTTGATCATGTGCGTCTTGTCCGGGAGGATGTGATCCGCAAAGCGCCCCTTGAAGCTCAGGATGTAGTCGAACGCGATCGAGCCGGTGCACACGACGCTCACAGCCGAGCAAGGCTAACCGAAGGCGCTGGACAAAATGAAAGGGCGCCGAGTGCGGCGCCCTTTCCGTTGATGGTTGTGCTTACGCTGCCGCGCTGCGGCGCGAGGTCGTGCGGCGCGTCGAGCGACGGGTCGTCCGGGCCTTCCGCGGCGCTGCGGCATGCCGTACCGGCAGCTCGCTTGCGCGCTCCAGCCGGCTCGCGACCCGAGCGATGGTCTTGAACGATCCGTTGAAGATCCTGAGCGTCTGAGTGGCGACTTCGCCCATCGGGTCCTGGCGCTTCGCCTGGACCTTAACCAGCTGCAGACCCTTGAGCACGATGCGCTCCGGGAGCAGGTCGCCGGCCACGCTCGAGGCTGACTTGCTCGCCTGGTCCAGCTTCTTGACGATGTCCTTGACTGCGTCCTTGGCGGGCGCGGTCGCGGCGTTGAACTGGTTCGCCACCTGGCGGTTGAGCTTGCGCGCGGTCGGGGTGCCTTTGCGTTGCAGTCCCTTGACCTGCTTGCGAGCCGTACCCATGGGGTCCGATGCGACTTCCCTCGCCGCCCTTGCGGCGCCGAACGCCACCTCTTCGACTGTGGATTTGATATCTGTGCTCATTAGAGCCTCCTTCTTGATTTGATTGACGCAGTGCATCATAACGCGGTGCGTCAAACGTGTCAAGGGGCCGCTTCGAGACGCGAGATGAGCTCCTCAGCGAACTTGCCGAACGCGTCGTAATGAGCTACGCGTCTTCGTTTCTCGGGCTGGATCCACTCCGGGCGCAGACCGTGCTCCCGACCCCAGGACTCCAGGTTCGGGCGCAGCCCGATCACGTGCAGGAACGGCCGCTCGCGCATCACGCCCCGAATGGTGGAGCCGTGGTAGTGATCGAAGTTGCGGTGGACGGCGATGCCCCCCGCTTCCGCGAACGCGATCGCCTCTCTGATCTGCCGGCGCTCGAAATAACGTACCTCGAGCGTCACTGCCGGGGGTCGGGGCAGATCGGCCTGTAGGCGCACATCGCGCAGGGCCTTTGGGCGTTCTCGGGGCCGAGCGCAAAGTCACCGTTCGCGATGCGCCGCGACACGCCCGAGACGCGAGTCTCGACGGCAGCATCGTCGGCGGTGACTTCGATCTCGCGCGCGCGTCGCAGATCGAAGAGGATCAGCCGCGGATCCGCCCCTCCCGGGAGCAATCCGCGCCCAGCCGCGAGCGCATAGAGGCGGAGCTGGGTCGTGTATGCCTCGATGAGCGCGGCATCAATCGTGGCGTTCGTCTTGTAATCCACAAGAACCGTGCGGCCATGAAGCTCGCAGATCCGGTCCACGATGCCGCGCACCCTGGTGCCGCCGACGCGCAGGTTGAACTCGACCTCCACCCCGAGCGTTTGCGCCGCGGCCAGCGGATGTGCGAGGTAGCCGCGGAGCATCTCCCTTCCCGCCTCGGGTCCCTCATAAAGAGCGAGCAGGTCGCCGCCGGCCGAATGCCAGGCCGCGAGGGCGGCGTGCACGGCCGCGCCGAGCTCCGTCGAACCAGCAGCGCGCGCAAATCGCGGCAGCAGCTCGTCGGGCGGCGCGGGCACGCGCCAGACCTGGCTGAACCGATACCGCACGGGGCAGATCTCGAAGTCGTGCAGCTGTGAAAAGCTGAGCTTGATGTCGGGCGCGACCGCGGCAGGCACGGCCAGACTCCGCGGCTGAATGGCTTCGATGCGATCGAGCACCGCCTTCACCACGTCCGACCCGTCGGCGGCGGCGCCGTTGGCAGGCCGCGGCACCGGGAGCTCGAGCTGCTCGGCCTCGACGACGTTCGCCAACTCCGGGTGCGCGAGCGCCCAGCTGAGGATCTCGGCGAAGTGATCCTGGTCACCCATCTCCACCTCGCGCGCTGACTGCTCTTCCCGTGTGGCGGTGACGTAAAGGGCGTCCTTGGTGCGGGTTAGGCCTACGTACACGATTCGCCTACGCTCGCCGATCGCGAGCTTGACCGCAGGTTCGCCAGGTGAGGTCGCCTGGTAGCGCGGGTGCTTTTCGCCACGCCAGTTCTTCATCACAAAACCAAGACCGTCGGGGTCGAAGAAGAGCCGCTCGGTGTCGCGGGCTCGCGCGGGCCGCAGGTTGACCAGGAACACGACCGGGAACTCGAGGCCTTTGGCGGCGTGAATGGTGAGCAGCGACACGGCGTCGGCGGTGGCCGACTCGTCCGCCGCCTCTCCCACCGGCAGCTCGGCGTCGATGACCTGGTCCAGGTGGCGAACGAAGTCGCCGATGCCCGCGAGCGCAAGCTCCCGTTCGAAACGGGACGCCAGCTGAAAGACCTTGCGCAGGTTGAGCAGCGCGCGAGGGCTACCGTCTCGCTGCGCGCGCAGCTCGGCCCACCGGAGGTATCCGGTCTCCTCGAGCAGCCGGTTCAGGATGTCCGCCACCGTAAGCGCGTCGCGGAGGCGCCCGATGCGATCCGTGAGGTCGACCAGCGCCACCCCGCGTTCCGCGACCTTCGGTTCCATCTCGGGGAACCCTTCGACCCGCGACGCCTCGAAGCAGTCGCGCAGGCGCATGCCATGGCGGCCGAATCGCCTGGCGGCCATGCGGTACAGGCCTCGATCGGGCAGGCGCACGATCGGCCCCTGCAGCACGCGCACCAGCGCTCCGTCGTCCATCGGGTTCTCGGTGAGGCGGAGCATCGCCAGCACGTCCTTGATCTCCTGCCGGTCGAAGAAACCCGAGCCGCCGCTCGTCAGATAAGGGATGCCCTGGCGTCTGAGCTCGTCCTCGAAATCTCGAGGGAGCATGCGGATGGAGTGCGCCAGGATCGCGATGTCCGAGAATCGGCGGCCGCCTCGGTATAGCTTCCTGATGGTCTCGGCCACCGAACGCGCCTCGGTCCGCGAGTCTGGCGCCATGACCACGGTCACCGGCCAGCTGCCGGCCCCGCGAGTCGCGACGAGGTCGGGCTCGTCTGCGAAGTCGGGGTCGCGCCGGATGAATGCCGTGGCGCAATCGAGGATCTCCTGGAACGAACGGCGGTTGTGCGTGAGCGGGAGTCGCTTGCCCTTGAACCGGCTCCGGATGTTCTCGATCTCGGCATCGCGCCAGCCATAGATCGACTGCTTCGCGTCGCCGACCGCGGCCACGTTCCCGAAGTCGTCTGCAGCGAGGAGCCGGATGAGGTCGAGCTGGATCCGGTTGGTGTCCTGGAACTCGTCGACGAGCAGGTAGCGGAACCGTTCGCGGCAGCGCCGGCGGAACTCTGGCACTCGCTCGAGGGCGTCGATGACCTCAAGGATGAGGTCGTCGAAATCGCGCAGCCTGCCGGCCGCCAGGGCTTCCTCGTACGTCTGGTAGACGAGATGAAGGACCTCGATGGCCTCCAGCTCCGCATGCGCGGCCTGGCGCGCGGTGGCATCCTCCGTAGAGTCCCAGTGTTTCGCGTGCAGCTCGACAGCGCGTTTGTGGAAGCGCGAAGGCGTGATGCCTCGGCCCTTGAGCTTGAGCAGGAATCGCAGCCCCGAGCGGAGGAGCTCGTCGAGGTCGTCAACGCTCAAGGCCGTGAAGGAGTCGGGATCGAGCGGGGCGGCCTCGCCGCTGCGCAGGCGCGCCACCAATCGCTGCTCGAACAGCCGCTGCCCGGTCTCGTCGAGGACCTTGAGCTCACGGGGCGACCCGACCAGGTACGCGAACTCGTCCAGCAGGCGAGAGCAGATGCCGTGGAAGGTCCCGATCCAGGCACTGTCGAGGACCTCTGGTCCGAGATCGGGCCGGCGCGCCATCAGCTCATCGGTGATGCGCGTCCTCAGCTCGTCGGCGGCGCGATCGTTGAACGTGACTGCCAGGATCTGGCCGGCCGGCACCCGGTGCTCGACCAGCCAGCAGAAACGTTCGGTCGCGGTGGCGGTCTTGCCCGTGCCCGGTCCCGCGGCGATGAGAAAGGCACCCTCGGGCCCGGCATGCGCGGCAGCAATTTGCTCGGGGCTCAGCGTTCGAGTTGGCCCGGCGATCATTCCGGCGGCGCCCCACCATACGGGCAGATCGCAGCGTGCGGGCAGGATGAGAAGCGCGATATGCAGGTGCCCGCGAGGTCACGCGGCGCCGGCTCGAAGTGGCCGCCCTTGATGCGCGAGATGGCCTGCAGGACGACTTCGCGGCTGCGCTCGAGGTCGGCCGGCTCGAGCACCTTTTCGCGGTACTCCTTGAGGCCCGCCGGCCGGCCCACGGTGAAGACGTCCTGGCGCATCGAGCCCCAGACCCAATCCTTCGGGTACCAGAGCGACAGGAATCGCGGCTGAAATCCGAGCGGTTTGCCTTCGTCATCGAAGCCGTACTTGCATGCGAGGTAGTAGAGGGCGAGCTGCACGTCGTACATGTCGGGGCCGAAGTACATCTCGTAAGCCCACCGCATCGCCTTGCCCGCGCCGGTCTTGTAATCGATGACCTCGACCTCGCCATCGCCGACGTCGTTGACCCGGTCGATCTTGCCGACGATCTCCGCCCCGTCGAGCTGCAGGTGGAAGCGCTGCTCGAGCGCGAGCGTTCCCAGCCGGCGGATGTGCTGCATGCCCGTGACGAAACGGATGTAGTTTTCGAGCAGCGAACGGACCTGCTTTTCCTCGCGCCTGCGGTCGAGAGTTCCCTCCATCCGGGACAGGTAGCCGTCGAGGTGCTTATGCAGCACCGTCTCCAGCCACCCCCTCTGTCCTTCAGCCTCGAGCGGGCGCCACTCGGCTTCGTTGGCGTGAAAGTCCTCGAGCACCTCGTGCAGGAAGCCGCCCCGCTCCATCGCCACGGACCTGGGCTCCTCGGCCAGGCCAGGGTGATGGTTGTACCAATAGAGACGCGGGCACTTCAGGTAGTCGTTGAGCGTGGTCGGGCTGAAGTGATCGATTTCGACAAGGTCCGGATTGCGCTCACCGCCATACGGCTCGAACGGCTCGCCCGCGTCGCGATCCGCGATGAACGTGACGTCGAGGCCGAGCCTTGCCGCACGCGCGGCCATCGCTTCGGTGACCGTTTCGCGGTGGGCGGCGATGAGCACCTCGGCTTCGCGCGCGAGCAGAACGTCTGCAGGCTCGAGCCGGGCCGACGCGCGCGTCAGCTCTTTCGTCTCGGCATCCGGCGCCGCCATGCCCAGGAACACGGATGGGCCGGCCTGACGCAGGTAGGTGTCCGCATAGGTGAGGTACACGCGCTTGGCGCGAGTCATGGCGACGAAGGCGAGGCGCGCCTCCTCGGCCAGATGACCATCGGGGTCGGACGGCCACGAAGGCATGAACCCGACCTTGAAAGCTTCGAGCCACGACCTGTCCTCCACGTCCAGCAGTGGATGCGGCCGGGCCTCAGATGGGAACAGGCCGTGCGCGAATCCGGACGCGAAGACGACCTGGAACTCGAGGCCTTTGGCTTGGTGCACCGTCATCACCTGCACAGCGTCGCGCCGAGCAGAGGCCGGCTCGGTGTCATCAGCGGCGCCTGAGAGCAGCGCGTCCAGCGACCCGCTGAGGTCGGACAACAGCGGCTTCGACCCGTGCAGCCTTTCGTGCACCTCCTCCACCGCCTCCAGGCCGTCGATGGTCGAGCGCAGGTCGGACATCGCCTCGGTGCGCTGCTCGGCACGGAGCTCGAGGGCGAGCAGCTTGCCCATGGCGCCGTCATCGATGAGCACCGAGTACGCGAGGCTCGCCAGCGGCAGCCGCTTCGCACGGTCGAGCAGGCGATATCGGGCGGACATCGCCGCGTGGAGAGCATCCAGCTCCGACTCGGTGAGGTACTCGTAGTAGTCAGGTGGAGTTGGTGGTTCGGCGGGCGCCTCGCCGCCCCATGGGAGCGGATATCGCTGGGGATCCTTGGCGGCGAGCACGTACATCAGCCGCCGCATCACGCGGGTGAGGGGCCGCGCCTGCTCGAACGCGTGGGCGCGCAAACGGCTCACCGTCCGCGACCCGACGCCGCCAAGGCTCGACGCCAGGGCGCTCTCGAACGCCGCGGGGTCGTCCGGCGTGCGCAGAGATTCGAGGTAGCCGACCAGGAAGCGGACGACCTCGTTGCGAGCGGCCGCACCGGATCCGCGCACTTCATAAGGAAGGTCGAGGGCGCGCAGCGCTTCCTCGAACGGAGCCCCCAACGCGGTGGTGCTGCGAAGCAGAATCGCGAAGTCGTCGTATCGCAGGTCGGGGAACGCGGTGTGGATTCGCTTGATCTCGCGGGCGCAGAAGAACGCCTCGTCGAGTGCGTCGCTCTCGTGCGCGACGACCACCGACGGGCGCGCAACCACGGCCACAGAGCGGAGATCGCGCCGGGCGCGGCCGGGTTGGGTGGCGCCTAGCAAGCGCTCGCCGGCGTCGAGCGCCTCCTGCGAGCATCGCCAGCACTCGTCGAGGGAGACGGTGGCCGCGCCGTAGACAGCGGGAAAGTCGACGCCGAGCAGGCGCGGTACCGTGCCGCGAAAGCCGTAGATGGACTGGTCGGGATCGCCGACGACCACCAGTCGTGGATGCGACGCGGGCGGCGCCAGCAGCTGAAGGAGCTGGAACTGCGCCGGATCGACGTCCTGGAACTCGTCCACGAGGATGAGCCGGAACTTCGTTCGCAGCTGTTCGCGCAGCTCGTCCTTTGATTGCAGCAGCTCGATCGCGCCGGTGATGAGGTCGCGGAAGTCGACCAGGCCCGCCGCGCTCAGCCGCTCCTGGTAGGACTTGTATGCCGCTGCCAATGCGCGCAGGCGATCGCTGCCTTGGGCCTCGGTCCCAAGCACCAGGGCGTCAGGATGCACGAGGTTCTGCTTCATCAACGCCACGAATCCGAGCAGGTCGCGAGCAAACGCGTCGGACCCCCGCACACCGATCAGGGCGCCCAGCACATCCGGGTCGATGTGCGCCAGCACGTCGCGCATCACGATCGATTCCTGGAAGCCGTTGACCAGCATCCGGCGCGGATCGGGCGCGTGGTCGCGCAGGACACGCCAGCAGAAGCTGTGGAAGGTGGAGATCCAGGCCTCCCCGTAGTCGTCCTTCAGCCGCTCGTCGATGCGCCTCGCGATCTCGTTGGCGGCACCGGTCGAAAACGTAAGCGCCAGGATCTGGTCGCGCCCGGCGACACGTTCGAGCACGGCCTGCTCGTACAGGTCGACCAGCGCGCGAGTCTTCCCGGTGCCCGGCCCCGCGAGAACTCGGAGCGGCCCCTTGATGTCGTGGATGTCGAGTGGCAAAGCGTGTACCTCTGGTTGGTCGGGCGCTTCGATTATGCGGGTGCTCGTGTCCCGAGTTCAGCCCCGGCCGTTAAGGCGGCTCCGCGTACACGTCCGGGTCGCCAGGCTTCGAACACCAGCGCCGCCAATAACACGAGCTCGACCAGTGCCCAGCGGCTCAAAGTCGGAGCCACATTGGTCAGTCCGGCAAACGGGCTCGCGGCCAGCCAGCCCACTGCCAGCGGAAGCCGCCACCACGGCGACGGACACTCCTCCCAGACGATCCACGCAGCGGCGGCCAGTAGGCAGAGGTCTGATGCGTGCAGGTATGGGGTCGCCAGGAGCGATCCGAGGATGCCGGCCACCATCACAAGGCCCGGATACCTGCGGAGCCGGAAGGCCGCCACGAGAGCAGCGGAGACGATGACGAGCCGGACCGCGGTGGCCGCCAGGCCGGTCACGCCGAACGAGCCCTCCACGGTGAGCCAGGCAGCGCCGGTCGGCAGCTGACCGGTGAGCTGACCCAGATAAGCCGACGTACCGTGCGTCCCGAGGGTCAGAAACGCAACCCCCGAGAGCGCCGCGACGACCACCGCCCAGACGGCAAAAGTGCGGTATCGAGCGGCCGCCAGGAGAGCGAACGGAACCAGAAAGGCGGTATTGGGCTTCAGCAGGATGAGCGACAGGACCAAACCAGCTGCCACGCTGCGGTGGTCGCGAACGAGTCGCCACGCGAGAACAACGGCCGCCGCCACCAGCGGCGCGACCTGGCCGAGGTGGACTGCATAGAGGACCCACCAAGGAGCGATCGCCGCGGCGACCGCGATCCAGCGCGCCCACCCACGGCTGGTCGCCGACCACATGAGCGAAATGGCAAAGGCGGCGAGCGTCACCGCTGCCCAGATGTAGTAGGCCCACCAGTAAGGCAGAAGAGCCAGCGCAGCGGCGACCCACGCTACCGTGGGCGGGCTGATGAACGGCTGCGTCAGTTGGTCCGGGACCAGGCGTCGCTGTTCGGCAGCGACCAGGGCTTGGTCGTAGATCCGCGTCCATCCCTGATGGAGGCCGACTTGCGCGGCAGCCTCATAGGTGTGGAAGTCGACGCCAATCGGCACCGAGCTGTTCCACACGTCGATCGCAAGGGCGATCAGGACAAGCGCCAAGACCAGTGGCGCGGTGATGCGCCTGGCGGCAACCACGGTTCGACGTTATCGCACCGCACATTTGCGTGGCGCCGAGAAACCCCCGGGCTGCGCTCGCATATAGTCGGATGCCGTGCCCTCGTCCCCCTCAACCGCACCCAGATTCTCTCTGAGTTCGGGGTGGATCGCTGCAGCCGGTGGCTTGATAGCGCTCGCTCACGCACCCCCGTTCTTTCACCGGCTGGACGACAGCGATGAAGCTATCTACGCATCGATTGCGGCGCTGGTGAACCAAGGCGGCGCGCTGTACGCCGACGGCGGCGTAGACAACAAGCCGCCAGGGATCTTCTGGGTCTATGCCGCCATCTTCCGAATCTTCGGCACCTATCAGATGACAGCGATCCATGTCGTGGCGCTGCTGGTCATCGCAACGACTTGCTTGCTGCTGTACCTGGCCGGGCGCCAGGTGTCGAAGCCTCGGGCAGGCCTGCTGGCAGCTGTCCTGTATGGCGTTCTCACGGCCCAGGGCAACCCGGGGCTGCTGGCCGCCAACGCCGAGGCGTTCATGATGCTTCCGCTCACAGCCTCGGTCCTCATGATGCTGCGCCGCCAGTGGCTGTGGGCGGGAGCGCTGCTCGTCGCGGCGATCGCGTTCAAACAGGTGGCGGCGGCCAACCTGCTGCTCTTGCCCGTGGCGCTCTTCCTGCTCGAGCCTGAGCACACGCGACTGCGGGCAGCGCTGATGTTCGCCGGCGGTCTTTCCGCCGGCCTGCTGGTCGGCGCCGCCATCCTCGAGCTCACGAGCTCGCTCGCAGGTTTCTGGCACTGGGCTGTCGGGAGCCTGTATGGCCAGGCGAGCCTGAATTGGCGGCCCGATCAGCTCTGGTTTCGTGCCCGCTACAGCTTGCCCTATTTCCTCGGCGGCACCGCGGTGGTATGGGTGGCCGCGTTGGCATTCGGATCCGGCTGGAAGCGACTTCGTCCCAACGAGCGCGTCCTCGTGGCGTGGCTTCCGGTCTCAGTGGTAGGGGCAGTCGCGGGAGGCCATCTCTTCTATCACTACTTCATTCAGGTGATCGGGCCACTGGCCCTGCTGGCCGGCATCGCCATCGATCGTTGGCTCGAGGCCTCCGCGCGTGCGCAGCGCCCAAATTTCCTCAGCCGACGGTGGATCGCCGGCGCCATCGTTGTCGGTGTCGGTGTGCCTTCGGTCGCGTGGGGCGCTTATGACCTCGTCGCTGACCCGCTCACCTACGACGTCGCTCCGCCTGTACCGCAACACGCGCAAGTGGCGGCATACATCAAGGCGAACTCGCGTCCCGAAGACCGCATCTTCGTGTGGGGCGACTCGCCCAATCTATACGTGGAGTCCGACCGGCTGATGGCGAGTCGCTTCCCGGGTTTTCTGCGTGGGTTCGCTCGCGGCTCGGGCCTACCCCCCAACAACTGGGACACGGCCCCGGACGTGTGGCCGGAGCTGCACACCGACCTCGCGCGCAACCCTCCCGCGCTGATCGTCGACACCGCCGCCGCGGGCTGGAGCGACTTCGCGATGTATCCGATGCGCAACTATCCGGTGCTCCAGGACCTCGTGAGCACGGAGTACCACCTGGTGGCGGTGGTCGACGGAGTCGCGATCTACGGGCGCAACCGCTAGTCCGGTGACGGTCGTGTCGGCCGCTTGATCTCGAGCACGCGCGGCTCGTCCGCCGCGATTGCCAGCAGGCTGTCGAACAGCTGCAGCGCGCCGGCGCCGGTAGGCGCCTCCGCGAGCCGAATGTACGCTGAGGCTCCATTGGGAAAGACGAAGGTGGGAGTTCCGAACACGCCGTGAGTGGCAACCGCATTCTTGTGGTCGCGCGCGAGCGCGTCCAGGATGGCCGGGTCGTCGAGATCGTGGCGAAAACGTTCGAGGTCAAGACCCGATTCCTCTGCGACCTGCTCGACCACCTTGGCGTCGTCGATGTCGAGCCGGTCTTGATGCCGAGCGCCCAGCAGGTTCGCATGGAAGGGGTCGAAACGATCCTGCCGGCGGGCGGCCTCCGCGGCCTTGAACGCAAGCCTGCCACGCACCTGCTCGGCGGCAGACGCAGCCCAGACCGTCCAGCCCTCTTCTTTCGTGTTCACCTGGGCAAGCGAGAAATAACGCCACTGAACGTCGATGGGTCGCTCGGCGGCCACGTTCGCGAGCAGCAATGACGCTCGGTATACGAACGGGCAGAGGTAGTCGTAGTAGAGCTCGAACTCCATGAGGCCTGATGCTGGAACGCGAGCGGTGCTCACTCGTATTCCCGAGAGCTGGGCATGGATGGCTCCGGACCTCCTCAGCCGCCTGCTTCCATTCGCCGCGGTCGTGGCTGTGGTCGAGATCGCCTGGCGGCCGTCATGGCTCGGCTTCTCGGCCGGCCGGCTCGGTGCGCAGCTCGTGTTCGCTGCCGTGGCCGCCCCGGTGCTGTTCGTGGCGGCGACCTGCGTGCAGCTTTGGCTGGCACGGCGCCGGGGCGCGCTGAGCGTTCCGGCCGGGGTCGACGACGCGGCGTTCCAGGCCGGCTTTTACGTTCTGAACGGCCCGATCGAAGAGGCCTTCTTCCGAGGCTTGGTCCAGGGCGGGCTCGGCATCCTGTTGGGGGCGCCGGTGGGTTTTTTCGCCGGCACCGCCTCTTACGTCCTCTATCACCGGCTCGCCTGGCCCTGGGCCGAGACGCTGGCGACAGCGCTTGTGGGCATTCCCCTGGGACTGGCATTCTGGCTCCTCCCGGGCCCGCCATCGCTGCTGGGGGTCTCGATCGCGCACATCGCCGCCACGTGCGGCTTTCTCGGCCCGGGCCCGTACCTCCTGAAGAAGCTCCGTTTCCTCTAATGGAGCTAGACCCGCAACAGCGGCGAACCCTGATCTGGGCCGGCCTGGCGGTGGTGCTCACCGCCTTCGATGGTTCCGTCCTGGTCCTCGCGCTGCCGGCGATCGCGAGTGAGTTTCATGCCCGCGTCCCCGCGCTCTCGAACCTCGGCTCGGTGCTCGCCCTCGGCGCCCTGGGCGCTCTACCGCTCGCCACGCTCGCCGACCGCTTCGGCCGGAGACGGTTGATCGCGGTGGGGGTGGGCGGCTTTTCGATCGCCAACTTCGCAAGCGCGTTCGCCCCGTCTCTGGAGGCGCTGGCGATACTGCGACTGATCGCCGTGTGCTTCGAAGTCCTGGTCGGCGGCGTTGCCACCGCCCTGATCGTCGAGGAGGCGCCACCCGGGCGCCGCGGCCAAGCGGTGAGTGTGCTCGCCGTCCTCAGCGGCGCCGGCACCGGTCTCACCGTCATCGCCTACCCGGTGGTCGCGCCCCACTGGCGCTGGCTTTTTCTGGCGGGCGGAATCGGATTGGCGGCCGCCCCGCTGATCTGGATGCGATTGCCTGAGGGACGCGCGTGGCAGCGGGCACGGTTTTCCGGCTCGGCGCTGCGACTCCTCATCCAACCCGCGTGGCGCCGCCGCCTGTTCGTCATCGCCGGCACCACGGCGCTGTTGGCCGTGCTCCTCGAACCGGCCGGCCTCCTCTTCACGCTGTATGCAAGCCAGGTCCTGCGCATGAGCCCAGTCGGGATCAGCGAGCTGATCGCTGTTTCTGGAGTGGCCGGCGGAACGTGTTACGTGGCCGGGGGTTTCCTGACCGACCGCTTTGGCCGCCGGGGCCCAGGCACCGCGCTCACGGCTGCCACCGCCATGTCCGCCGGACTGAGCTTCATCGGCGGGACGCCGGTGTTCGTGCTCGGCAACGTGCTCTGGAGCTCATTCGCGAGCGCGGCCACACCCGTTTTCGGGACGTGGACCGCAGAGCTTTTTCCAACCCGGGCGAGGGCGACGGCGGAGGCCATGGGATCGGTCGCGGCCGCGGTTGGGAGCGTGGCCGGGCTGCAGGTGGTGGGCCTGCTTTCGCAATCCGTCGGCCTTGGGATCGCGCTGGGATTGACCGGCGTCGTGGCCTTCGCAGGGTCGGCGCTCCTCCTCCTCCTACCCGAGACCCGCGGCTCGCCGTTGCCAGATTAGACCGTTGAATTGAGGCTCGACCCTCCCCACCGGCCAGCGCCCGCTGCGCGGGCGGAGGCCACCTCCCCACGGGGTGGGGAGGCAAGTCTCCCCACCGGCCTGGGCCCGCTGCGCGGGGACCTCACCGATTTCCAAACGCTGCTCGGCCGATGAGCCCTCGAGATCATGGCGGACCTGGTGCGTTTCGCCTTCCGCTGCCTCGATCGCTCGGTAGGGTGCTCGCGTTCCAGCTCGCAAGACTTGACCCGCTACCAGCCGGCGCTGGTGGCTCAGAAGCGAAGGAGCCGTCAAGCGTCGGTCGGGACCGTGTCGTCCCGCGCGATCAGACCTTGGCCCAGTGAGAGGCGAGGTAGGTCGCCGCGGCAGCGAGCTGGTCAGGGGTCGGGAACACCGGGGTGCCAGTCACGTCGGGAAGATCCTTCGCTGCTGCGATGTCGAGGGTCCCCTTCGCCTTCATCGCCGCCTCGCGCACCGGACGTTTGCCGCCCTTCAAGAGGAGGTTCTGACCCTCGTCCGAATACAGGTACTCCTCCCACAGCCGGGCGGCCGCCGGGTGCGGGGCGTGCTTATTGATCGCTTGCGCGTAGTAAAGGCCGAGGGTTGCGGCAGGTGGTACGAGGATTTTCCAGGTTGGTACATCGCCGAGGTGGGATTGCGATAGGTAGTCCCACTCGAGCACAACGGGAGTGGTGCCGCCCTTGACTGTGGCACTGGTTGCCGACACCGGCGCCAGGTTTCCCTTCAGCTTCAGCTGGTGGAAGAAGTCAACTCCCTTGCTGACATCGTCGAGCGAGCCACCATTGGCGAGCGACGCCATCAGAACACCGTTCAAAGCTGCGTCCGCCTTGGTCGGATCGCCCTTGCTGGGATCGCCCGTGAGGGCGATCGTGCCGTGAAACTTCGTGCCCAGAAGGTCGCTCACGTCCGTGATGTCCGGCACCTTGGACGAGTCATAGCCGATCGACATGTGGCCGCCGTAGTCCTGGTACCAAAGACCTCCGGCATCCTTCTGGTTGAGGGCGATGTCTCCCCAGGTCGCCACCTCGTAGTGGGCAAACAGACTCGTGTTCGCAAGCGCAACCTTCATCCCCAGGTCCAGCACGTCTGGAGCCTGGCTACTCGTCCCCAGCTTGCCGACGGCATCAACCTCTTCCTGGCCGAATGCGATCGGGTTCTCCGAGTTTATTTGTATCCCGTACTTCGTGGTGAAGCCGCTCATGATGGCGCCGAAGTTGGCCCAGTCAGGCGGCAGCCCGATGGTATTGAGCTGTCCTTCTGCTTTGGCGGCGGCGATCAGCCCGTTCATACCGCCAGCGTCCGCCACCGACTTCGCCGCCGCGGCATTCACCTTCGGCGCGCTGCCCGACGTCGTGCACGCGGCCACTATCAAAAGGACTGCAATGGCAGGGGCTGCACCGCGGATCCCAGAAGGTGACCTCATCCTGTTCGGTCAATTGTCGATGCGCGGTCCCGAATTGGATCGGCCTTAGCGCTGGTGATGCTTTTGTGTTCAGCGGCGGGGCCCTAACGGGCGGCGCGGCCGCGGAAGCCGAGGCGCCGCGAAAGGTCCGCAGCGGCGTCGCGCGTGAGGGCCACGAGGTCGGGGCCGCCGCCCGCCTGCAGCCTGTGGGCAGGCCCCGAGACGTCGATCGCGGCGAGGACCTTGCCGTCCGCCGAGTAGACAGGCGCGGCGATCGCGTCCAGTCCCACCTCGAGCTCCTCGAACGACCGTGCATAGCCGCTCTCGCGCGCCGCGGCCAGCTGCTTTTCGAGCTCGGCCACGTCCACGATCGATCTCGGCGTCCGCGGTTCGAGGGGGCGGCCCAGCAACCGCTGCCGGATCGGCTCGGCGGCGAAGGCGAGAAGGACCTTCCCACTTGCCGTGCAGTGCACCGGCGTCCGCCGCCCGAGCCAGTTGACGCTGACGAAAGCGGTCGAGGCGCTGGACTGCTCGATGGGGACGATCTCGTCGCCGTCGAGCACATCAAGCGTCACGGTCTCGCCGGTCGACGCGGCCAGGCTCTCGCACACCGGGCGGGCGACAGAACGGAGGTCGAGCTCGCCGGTGACGACCCTGGCCAGCTGCGGCAGCCGGCGTCCGAGCCGGTACTTGGCGGTCCTTGGGTCTCGCTCGACGAGCGCGTGGCGCTCGAGCGTGCCGAGCAGGCGTAACGCAGTGGAGCGGTGGACGCCCAGCTCGCGTGCGACCTCGGCGCCGGACAACCCTCCGAAAACCGGGAGTTCGCGCGATCCGCCGTTTTGCGGTCGAGCCCCGTGGGCGAGCAGGTCCAGGATCGCGACGGCTCGATCCACCGAGCGGATCACGGCCGCTTCGCGGGGGTCGTTGCTCACTGCGCAACATAATACGATAGAGATATTCTTGTTGGACTCTGAGCATCAGTTGGGCGATGCGCAACAGGAAGAAGGCCCGATGAGCCGAGAAGAAGAGATCCGAGCCGGCCTGTTCGACCACACGCTGAATGGGCACGCGCCTGAGGTGAAGGCCCTCACCGAAGAGGGGCTGAAGCTGGGCATGGACCCGATGGACATCCTGTTCAAGCCCTCATACCTTCACTGGAGGAGGTCGGCAGGCGCTTCGAGAAGGGCGACTTCTTCGTCCCCGAGATGCTCATCATCGGCAAGAACCTGTGCGCGATTTGAGCGAGGAGGAGCGAAGTCGGGTGGGCTTGCACACCAAATTTGGCGAGCTCACCGTCGACGGCTATCTGCGGGTCGCGCTCGACCACGACCGGGACCACCTGCGGAGCCTCGAGCGCCTGGCGGCCGAAGTCTCGCTCTAGCCTCGGTCGCCAGTCTCCGTGCCTCGGCGACACGGACGTCCGCGGTCTTGCCCACGTTGACACCGACCAGGTACGCTGCCGCCTCAGCCGCTGCGGAGGCAAGCATCGCCGCCACCACCGCGTCGGCACGCAGCTTCGGGTTCCCCAAAGACGCCGACTGCTCGGCCAGCTCAGCGACCTCGGCCGCAGCCCTCGCGATCTCGAGTGGGATCTGGATCGTCCTGGCCTGGGCGCCGGCGACGCCGTGTCCCGATCGGACCGCTTCGACAAAGTCGAGGTACGCCAGCGAGTCCTGCTCGATGAGCTCCTCGCTCTGCAGGCGCAGCCGCTCCGCGCGCCCATGCATCTCGGCCGCCTCGGGCCACTGCTTGCCCGAAAGCCTGGTCACCTTCTGAAGAAGGGCTGCCGCGGCGGCGACCACGGCCGCGGTCGCGGATCCACTCGCGGGCGCAGGCGCCGGCGATGCGATCCCGGCGATTAGCTTTTCTAACCTCACTATTGCCTCCCCCGCTCGCGGGGGAGATCGTCCTCGCTGAGGATGTCGTAGGACTTGAGGCGGTTTTTCCACACGGCGCGTCAATAGTGCAATACGCGGGGTATGTGCTAACGTAGGGCTTGCCCATTGGGGTGCTAGGTCCCGCCTGGGGACCCCTTTTTTGAACTCAGTTGAACCCTATTTCACGCCCAACCCGCGTCTCGACCCTCAGGTCTGCTTGACGTGAGCACGCCCAACCCCGGCGACGTCCTCATGCTCTGGAACCCGGATATTCCGGGCGAGGAGGTCCAGGCCGGCCGGCTTGGAATCCGCGTCCGCCCCGGCACTCCCGCGGCGGCCAAAGTCACCGCCCTGGAAGCTGCCGGCGGCGCCGAACTCCTCCGGCAGGTCCTCGAGGAGCAGCGGAGCATCGACGGCACGTACACCATCGTCAAGCCCGAAAAGCCCCTGGAGTTCGTCGGCCAGGTGCGGCAGACCCTCCTCACGGGGAGGTTGGGCCGGACGCCCACGGGCCTCGCGCTCGAGATCACCGACTGGCAGGAGCTCGACGGCGACTTCGAGATGGAGAAGAACCGCCTCCGGATCGGCTACCAGGAGTTGCAGCTAGTCAAGGAGTGGGACGGCGACCTGGAAGGGTTCACGGCGATCGTCCTGCGCGAGAAGGCCAAGACGCTGCCGATCCTCGACTCGACCCTTCGCTTCATCGAGCACCTGCGCGACTACCGCGAGAAGCTCGCCGAAGCGGCGGTACGGCGCTACGAGGCGACCGAGCAGTGGATCGAATGCCCGAAGTGCGAGACCGAGGTGCCGACCTCGACTGGAATCCATTGCCCCGAATGCGGTGAGGACATGCGCGGAGGCGAGTACGTCCGCGCGATCCTCCACCTGGTCGACGACGCCGACGGCCGCATCTACCGCGGCATCGACTCGCTGACGGTCCGCTCGGCGGGTTTCCCTGAGTACCGAGGCATGTCGCTGGATCGCGTCCAGGGCTCCAACCTCTGGGTGAGCTTCCGTCGCTACGACCCACTGCCTGACGAGGGCATCGTGCTGCCGACCGCCAGCGTGGAGATGTTCGAGGCCCAGCGCTCGGTGATCCGCCAGCTGCAGATCGGCAGCCCCCGCACGGGCGCGCTCGCGGCCGAGCTGGCCGACACCGGCTGGTTGGGAAGCCCGCCACGCGTTCCGCTCGAAGGCAAGCCCGCGCACCACCTGCCCGACCCGAACGAAGAGCAGGCCGAGGCCGTCGCCCGCGTGATGGGGATGCGCCCCGGCCAGCTGTACATGATCCAGGGACCGCCCGGGACCGGCAAGACCACGGCCATCGTGGAATCGATCCGCCGCATCCTCGGCCGCACGCCGGGTGCGTCGATCCTCCTGTCCTCGCACTCCAACGACGCAGTCGACACCGGCCAGGAACGACTGCTGGGTTTCTCGCACGTGCGGCAGGCACGAATCGCCGAGCCTGGCAAGGTGCCGCGCCGCCTTCGACCCACGTTGGTCGAGGGTGACGACCTCGAGCCGTACAACCTCGTCGCCGGCACCTGCAACCGGTTGGCGATCGATTCCAGATTGCGATTCAAGGTGTTCGACTGGTTGATCCTCGACGAGGCCAACAAGGTCAGGGCCAACGAGGCGCTGGCGCTCTTTCCGCTGGCCAAGCGCTGGGTGATGATCGGCGACCTCAAGCAGCTGCCGCCAGTGATGGAGGAGGCCGCATCCACATTCAAGATCGAGCAGCCGCTCGACGAGGTCGTGCGCGACGACAGCTTCTACGGGTGGATGTGGGACAAGGTGCCGGCCACCTCCAAGATCATGCTGCCCCGCCAATACCGGATGCGCGAGCCGATCGGCCGCGTCGTCTCCGACCTCTTCTACGACGGCAAGCTCATCCACGAGGCGCCCCATCCGCGCATGCCGCTGCCGTGGCCTTTCGACCGCGAGCTCGTGTGGGTGGACACCGGCGCGCAAGACGAGTACCGCGACGCCCAACGCTCGGTCGCCAACGAATTCGAGGTCGCGCTCTGCAAGGACATCACCTCGATCATCCGCAGGCGCGTCCGCAAGGCCCACCTCGCCGTGATCGCGATGTACAACTCGCAGGTCAACCGCCTGCAGGGCGCTCTCAAGGGCATCGTGCCGCCGGACGACATCGAGTCGGTCGACGCTTTCGAGGGCCGCGAGTCGGACGCGGTCATCCTTTCCTTGGTGCGCTCGAACGATCGGGCCGCCATCGGCTTCTTGAACGACCCCAACCGCGTCAACGTCGCGATCTCACGCGCCAAGAAGCTGCTCGTCATCGTCGGAGACTCGAAAACCGTCATCCCGGGTGCGCCCGACCTGTTCGGACCTCTCTTCGAGCACGCCCGGGAAGAGGGGCTGGTGGCGGGTGTGGGCGCCGTCGTGACCGCGTGCCAACGCGTCGGCATCCGCTCCCAGGTGCAGCGGCTGTCGCGACCGCATCGCGGCGACCGCCGGGCACGAAGGCGGCGGCGCGGCCAGCGCATTCCGGCGGAAATGGGGAGCAACGGCGAGGTGCCGCTCGATGGTGAAACCGCACTCCCGGTCGAGGCCGGCCTCGACGCGAACGGCTCCAACGGCGAGAGGGATGACGTGCCCGCCGCCGACGCCACCGAGCCGGCGGTCCAGGGCGAGTAGCGGCCCGACGTGCTTCAGAGTCCCTTAAGCTTTGGCAGCCATGAGTGACTGCATTTTCTGCGCCATCGTTCGCGGCGAATCGCCCGCGAGTCTCACCCATGAGGACGACACCGTCATCGCATTCATGGACATCCAGCCCATCACGCACGGCCACATGCTCGTGGTGCCGCGTGAGCATGCGGTGCTGATGCAGGACGTCAACGAGACCGTGGCGATGCGCGCCTTCAAGGTCGCGCGCCGGATGGCCGCGCTGGCGCGGCAGACACTGGGAGCGAGCGGCGTGAATCTGCTCGTCATGGACGGCGAGGTCGCCTTTCAGGACGTGCCTCACTTCCACGTGCATGTGATCCCGCGCTACCCCGGCGACGGTTTCAGCCTCACCTTCTCGAAAACGTACGAGCATCCTCCCGGGCGGGCGGAGCTGGAAGCGGTGGCCAACGCGATCCGTGCGGCGGGCTCTTAGGTAACCGTCACAGTCACCGAGTACAGCATCACGTACATCGGGCACGCTTGACCCGGAGAGCACGCGGCCCCGGCCGTAGCCGTGATGTCCGCCCGGCCGGGCGTCAGGGCCTGAAACGCGGCCAGGGTGACGCCGCGGACCGCGCTGGCCGCTGGATTCACGATCGGAGACAGCACCGACGTGTCGCTGGACCTGACGTTGCTCCAGTTGGTCATCCCAGAGCGGGCGTGAAGCACGACCTCCAGCTTCTGGCCGGTATGGATCGTGATCGCCGTATCGGTCTCGGTGACCACGGCGTCGAATCCGAGCCCTGGGGAGGTCGACGGACCTGGCGGGACATAGGGGTTCCCAACGCACGCGCAGACACTCCCGCATCCGGTCAGGACGAGGGCCGCGACGGCCGCGATCAACGTTGCTTTCACGATGAATACGCAACGCATGGGGCCCGAACCGGGTAACACCAGAGCGGTTGCGCCCGTTAACATCGGCGATTCACGTGCGACTTCCCATCACTTGGCGCCTTGGAACGGCGCTGGCTCTGATTCTCGCGACCGCATGCAGCGCAGGCACGCCCATCGGGATGCACTCACCCTCCCCGGTCCAGGGCGCGCTTGCGGGCGGGCTCATCGCCTACCTCGGCGACCAGGGGGTCGGCGTGCTCGATCCAACGACCGGCAAATCGGTGCTCGTGGCCCCGCTTCCGGCCGGCGGCGCTTTCCGGGCCTCCGGGCCGGTTTGGGCCCCGGCGCCCGGACTCCAGTACCCGGTCCTGTATTTCACGATCCACGACGATAGACCCGCCGAGCGCAGGACGACTGCGGGTGTCGTTCCGTACGACTGGCTCTTCCGGGCCGATCCATTCAGCGGCGCCATCGAGCCGGTGGCAGCGTCGGCCGACCTCCAGAGCGAGGGACCATTCGGCCTCGTCGCCAATTCCCACTACCTGGCTTTGACGGTCGGCTGCTGCGCCAACTACGAGGCCGACGCGTTCGATCTGACCCGCGCCCCCTCACCCGCGAAGGTGCTGGCGAAGCCGCCCGCCCAGGCGGCGCTCTTCACAGAGGGGGCCGCTCCGGGGAATGACGGTTTGATCGCAGTGCGAGCTGTCGGCACGGGCTTGTGGTACTGGTTGAACCCATCCGCCGGCGTCCTCAACCCGTTCCCGTTGGCGCTGGGACCAGAGGACGGACCCATCGCCATCAGCGCTGACGGCACCCTGGCGGCGATCTCGCTGCCCGACCAGGGACCGGTGATCGAGCCCATCAACGTGGCGGCCCCGATCGCCTCGGCTTCGCCTGCGTCGGGCGCGCCGTCGGCACCGGCTGCAACGCCCACACACGGGAGCCCTGTTCCGTCCGCCGCGCCCCGCCATGTGAACTCCAAGCTGCCCCACGCGGATGCGCTGGCGTGGAGCCCTGATGCCAAGCAGCTGGCGCTGGCGGTCGGCGGCGAGGTCGAGATCTACAGCGCGACCGCCGCCGACGGCGCTGCGCCCGTGAATCGATACCCTGCCGCGGCCAACATCATCGGCGTCGACTGGTCGCCGCCCCTTACTGGCGAGAGCCTGGCCCTCGTCAAGCCGAACCACGGGCCGCAAGCCATCGTCGATGCGCTCCTCGACGCCACCAAACTGCCTGCGGCTGCCGATAGTCCGGAGGCACGGCCATTGACCAAGGTTTACCTATGGCAGTTCGACTCATCGAAGTCATCGCCAATTGCGGCGATCACTGATCCGACAGCCGCGGTGCTGCAGCAGTACCCGCCGCTGCCGGCGGGGGTGGTGTTCCATCACTGGGCGGCGTCGGGGACCTGGGCGCTGCTGGGTGAGTGCACTCGGTACCGCGTGGTCATCACAGGCAGCGTTACTCCGACCGCATCGACCTTCGGGTTGGGGTCGAACACGCCTTGCAACGCGCCAGTTGTGACTCCGACGCCGAGTCCTACAGCGAAAGGATCTCCGAGCAAGTAGCGGGTCTACGATTGTTTCGTGGCCGCCATCGATTTTCTCAGGGTCCACGCCGAAGGCACTCCGCACAAGCCCGCCTTGATCCTCGGTGACGAGGTCGTCGACTTTTCGGCGTTGAACGGGCGCGCCAACAAGGTCGCCCACATGTTCACCGATCTAGATTGCCAACCCCGAGACCGGGTGGCCATCATGTCCTTCAACTCGATTGCGGTTTTCGAAATCCCCAGTGGGCTGCGCCGCACGGGCCTGATCGTGGTCCCGGTCAACTACAGGCTGCGGGGACCGGAGGTGGCGTACCTGCTCAACGATTCCGGCGCCAGGGTCGTCTGCGCCGATGCCCATCATGTCGACGCCGTCGATGCGGCTCGGCCGGAGGTGAAGGGCGACCGGCACTACATCGCGATAAGCACAAAGAAACCCGACGGCTGGCTGTCCTATCAGGAGCTGATGGCATCCGCATCGGACGCGCCGCCGGAGAACTCGTCAATCGGAGCGTTGGGCGCCTCAATGATCTATACGTCGGGCACTACGGGCCATCCCAAGGGCGCCTGGCGTCCGAGTGGCGTGAGTCCGGAATACGTCTTTCAGCTGATCTCGACTTTTGAGCTCAGCCAATCCGATGTACACCTAGTTTGCGGCCCCTGGTATCACAGTGCACCAGCCGCCTTCGCCGCCATCAATTCAGCGCTCGGCGCGACCAGCGTCATCCAGCCCACGTTCGAAGCCGATCGGGCCCTGGACCTCATCGAGCGTCACCGCGTGACGACGACCTTCATGGCGCCGACTCTGCTCCAGCGGCTCGTCGACGCGCAAGAGCGGCACCCACGCGATACCTCCTCCTTGCGCGCGCTGATTCTCAGCGCCGCCCCTTGCCCATACGCGCTCAAGGTGCGCGCCGAGGCCGTGTTCGGGCAGGTGCTCTGGGAGGCGTATGGGGCGACCGAGACGAGCTTCAACACGATTCTTCGGCCAGAGGACCAGCTCCGCAAGCCCGGCTCATGCGGTACCGCGATGCCAGGGCAGGAGATCAGGCTCGTCGGCCCGGATGGCCGCGAGGTCGCCGATGGCGAACCGGGCGTGCTCATGGTCCGCAACCCTTGGCTGGCCGAGTACTACAACCGTCCCGAAGCCACCGGCGAAAGTCTGCATGACGGCTTCTTCTCGGTGGGCGACGTCGCCTATCGAGACGACGAGGGCTACTACTTCATCTGCGACCGCATGGTCGACATGATCATATCGGCGGGCGTGAACATCTACCCCGCGGAGGTCGAGGCGGTCCTTCACGCTCACCCCGCCGTGATGGATGCGGCCGTCATCGGGGTGCCCGACGACCAGTGGGGCGAGTCGGTCAAGGCAGTGGTCCAGCTGCGGTCGGGAGTGCGCGCCTCTGCGGACGAGCTGATCGCGTTTTGCGATCAGCGCCTGGCCGGTTACAAGAAGCCGCGCACTGTCGATTTCGTGGACGAGCTTCCGCGCGACGCCGCCGGGAAGCTCCTGAAGCGGAAGATCCGCGAACCGTTCTGGGCCGGGATGACTCGCCGTGTCTAAAGCAGAACGTCCCCTCTGGCCCGCGCCTGATTAAATGATCAGGCGGCGACGAGTTTGCGTACGTAGTCGAGCGCGCGCTTGATGTCGGGCAGTGGCTTGTCGTCCGTGGATTTGAGCCGGACGTCCTGATCGATCGCATACCAACCCCTGTACTTCGACCGCTGCAGGCTTTCGATCACGCTCTCCAGGCGAGCATCTCCGTGGCCCAATGTCTTGTACAACCCCCGGCTCACCGCCTGCGCATAGTCGATGCGATGTTCTCGCACCTGACGCGCCATGTCGGCGTCCACGTCGTTCAGGCGCACGTGGCGTATCCGGCCCGCCGCGAGCTCGAGCACCTCGAGCGGGTCGGCTCCCACCATCATCAGGTGGCAGGGGTCGAAGCAAACGCCGGCTTCGGTGCCGACGAGGAGCCTCTCGATATCGGACGGCCCCTGAATCATGGTGCCGAATCGGGGCAGCACGGCAAGCCGCAGCCGATGTCGCGCGCAGACATGCTCGACAGATCCGATCGAGTGGAGCAGGTGCGCCCAGCCTTCGCTGTCGAGCACGATGCCGTGTGCCGTGCTCGCGCCGCGCGGCGCGATCGCGGATAGCACCAGAGTCTCTGCCCCGACGGCGGCGAGCCAGCTGGCGTGGCCGTCGATATGGGCCAGCTCTGGTCCACGAATGTCGTGGTGATGGAGGACAGCGTGCGCCTGACCCGAGACGACGCGCAGCCAGTGCCGGCGTAGGAGGAGCTTGGCCATGTCGCTGCGATCCGGGAGGAAGCCGGGCGGTCCGGCCTCGATCGCGGAGATGCCCAGCGACCAGACCTCAGACAGGACACGTTCGGCTTCGAGCTGTTGCCCCCACTCAGGAATGTCGCTCACGCCCCACGATGATGGCGAGAGCGCGATGCGCAAAGCCGATCGGGTTGAACGTCCTCGCCCGGGGACTCTCTGCAGCGCGCGCCCAAACACGGCGCAGAGATTAACTGGATGCTCAATGCTAGGCTGGTCTGGCGCTGATGGCCAAAGCCCAAGCCGCTCTCGAACTACGCCCCGCGACCATTGCCGACGGTGAGAAAGTCGCTGACCTGGAGACGGCGCGGACCCCGGATGAGCCCCGCGATCCAGAGATGCTCCACTTCCGGTGGACGTCCCCTCCGGAGGGCGAGGTGTTCACGAGGATGATGGCGGAACGCGATGGTTCGGCGGTCGCATTCCTCTATGCGGGGCACATGCCCTGGGGAAAAATTCCCAAGCGGTTCGGCTCGATGCGTTTCCTGCTGCATCCGAAGATCTGGAACGACACGCACTACGAACAGCTCGTCGAGGCGGGGGAGGCCTGGGTGCGTGCACAGGGCGGCGAGATCGGCGTGGCGCGACTGCGGGCGAACATCAAGGACGACATCCGGATGCTGGAGCGCCGGGGTTACCGCGAGGTGCGGCGCGGCCGGCAATGGGAGCTCGACCTCACCGCCAATCGAGCGCGCCTACTGGCGAGTGCCGAGGAAGGCCGCGACCACATGCGGAAACAGAGAGTGAGCATCCTAACGCTGGACCGGGACACCGACCCGGACCGGCTGACCAAGCTGTACGAGCTGTCGATCATGGGCGAGCGGGACATCCCGACCACCGTGCCCATGCACAGGATGTCCTACGACGAGTGGCACCGTCTGTGGTTCGACAATCCAGGCACTCGCGCGGATCGCGTCTGGATCGCCCGCGAGGGGGATGCGATCGTCGGCCTGTCGGCAATCGAGTACCCGCCGACGCGGGGCGTTCCCTGGACGGCTTTCACCACCACGGCTCGAAGCGTGCGCGGGCGCGGAATCGCGCGGGCGCTGAAGTACGAGACCATCGCGCAGGCGATCGCCCTCGGCGCGGAGCGGATCCGCACGCAAAACGATGGCGAGAACGCGCCCATCCTGCACCTCAACGCGCAGATGGGCTACGAGCCCATCGACCCGGTGGTCGAGCTGCACCGCGAGCTCAATTCGTGAGCGAGGCGCCCTACGGCCTGCGAACGCTGCCTGAGCTCTACAAGGAGTGGACCGCGAGCGGCATGATCGCGAACATCGGGGCGAGGCTCGTCGAGGCCGGATCCGGCACGCTCGTGATCGAAGGCAACTTCACCGCGGAGGCGCACGGGTTTCCGACCAGCCGGGGACCGATCGTCCACGGCGGAGCGATCGCGACCCTGGCCGACGAGACACTCGCCACTGTCGCATACACCCTGGCCGACGAGGGTGAGACGACCACTACCGCCGACCTGAAGGTCGATTACTTCCGACCGGGCCGGCCGGGCCGGCTCATCTGCCGCGCGAAGGTTCGCCACCGCACCCGCCGCCTCGCGTTCTGCGAAGCCACGGTCGAGCAGGAGGAGAGCGGCGAGGTCATCGCCGAAGCCCGCGCCTTGATCGCATACGTTAGGGCGTGAGGCGCGGCCGGCCTGCCGTCATGATCCGGACGGCGACTCTCAGCGACGCCCCGGCGATCGCCCGCGTGCATGTATCGAGCTGGCTGTCGACGTATCGCGGCCTGCTGCCTGACGGCTTCCTGGCCTCGCTCAGCGAGACGAACTACACCGAGCGATGGAAGCGCGTCATCACCGAGGGCACCTCGAAGGTTGTCGTCGCCGAGGATGGCGCGGAGGTGATCGGCTTCGCGTCGGGCGGCCGCGAGCGCGCCGGCGAGTCGGGCTACGAAGGCGAGCTCTACGCGATCTATGTGCTCGACGCCGCCCAGCGCCGCGGTTTCGGACGCGAGCTGGTGCGGGCGAGCGTCGACGGCCTGCGCGAGCTCGGCCTCACCGACATGATCATCTGGGTCTTGCGCGACAACCGCCCGGGGCGCGACTTCTACGAGCGGCTCGGCGGCGTCTACGTTCGCTCGCAGCCGATCACGATCGGGTCGGCCACGCTCGAGGAAGTGTCATATGGATGGCGGCGGCTCGATGACGTGCGCTACTGAGGCGCCCCGGGGTCGGCGCGCCCGCGTATAGCGTCCATAGAGTTCGTCGCGCCATCTTCCGGGCCGGCGCGCGCGCAGGGCGCATATTTTGATAATCCTGGCAGAGGAATGACCACCGATCGCTTGGCCGAGCTCGACTGGGACCTCATTCCGTACACATCGCATTCCGCCCACATGCACATGGCGGTGGACGAGGTGCTCCTGCAGCGTGTCATCGCGGGCATCCGTCGCCCGACGGTGCGATTTTGGGAATGGATCGAGCCCGCCCTCGTCATCGGCTCGCACCAGTCGGTGGCCAACGAGGTCGACGTGGTCGCGGCCCAGGAGCTCGGCTTCACGGTTACGCGGCGCATGAGTGGCGGCGGCACCATGCTCTGCGAGCCGGGTCGCACGATCACCTATTCGCTGTACGTGCCGGCCACCATCGTGAGGGGCCTATCGTTCCGCCAGTCGTACGCCGCCCTCGACGCGTGGGCGGTGCGTTCGTTGATCGCGCTAGGCGTGCCCGCGGGCTATCGCGAGATCAACGACATCATCTCGCCGCGCGGAAAGATCGGAGGCGCGGCGCAGGCACGGCGGAGCGGTTTCGTCCTCCACCACACGACGATCGCCCACTCGATGGCCCCGGACCTGCTGCCAAGGCTGATCCGCATCGGGCGCGAGCGGTTGTCCGAGCGGGGCGTGCGCAGCGCGGACAAAGCCGTGTCGCCCCTGTCGGAGTTCACGTCGATAGACTGCGCCGCCGTCGCTCGCCACATGGGCCGCTCCTTCGAGGCCGAGTTCCACGCTCACGACAGCGAGGTGTCACGCGAGGAGCTCGAAGCCGCGCGCGAGCTCGTCAAGACGAAATATGCGACCTCCGGTTGGATCAACAGGCTGCCCTAGGAGGGGTGCTTAGCTCATCTCTCGCCAAGAGGCGATCAGCTCGGGGCATTGCTGCACATGCTCGCGATAGTGGTCGCGCAGCCAGCCGACGACGTCGTCGGGGCTGGTCGAATACGGATCCTCGCCTTCTCTGTAAACGACAGGAGTCTTGTACGACCAGTCGGCCGCCGAGAAGCCTGCGGCGGCATCCTTCACGAATCGATGCAGCCCGGACATCTCCTCGAAAGACGGCTTTCGCTCGGCTGCGGTGAGTCCCGCCTTCGCCCGCCTGTTCGCGTCCTCGGACTCTCCTGGCTTGTCGAGCGGTTGCAATGCTTGATGCGGGTCGGCCCTGATGGCGTCGAGCACGCGGCCGTAGTGGACCAGGACCCAGTTGACGTGGACCTGGAGACCGCCCAGTGCATAGTCGTCGCCAGGCTTCAGATAAGCCAGCGCGGCATCAGGCACCTGGGCGAATGCCGCCTCCCATTCCGCACGCGCTGCATCGAGATCCGAGAGCGCGGCTTCGCGATCCACGGAGGCTACGGTACAGCGGAATGAGTCGCACGCAAAAGTGGATTCTGGTCGCGACCGTGCTCGCGTCGGCCACGGTCTTCCTCGACGGCACCGTCGTCAACGTGGCCCTGCCGCGCATCGGCCGCGACCTGCCCCACTCGCTGGTGGGAGTCCTCGAGGGCCAGACCTACATCTACACCGGCTACCTGCTGTCCCTGAGCACCTTGCTCATCCTGGCCGGCGCCCTGACCGATGTCTACGGGCGGCGGCGCATGTTCATGCTGGGGCTGGCTGGATTCGGCCTCACGTCAGCTCTTTGCGGCCTCGCACCGAACCTCGAGACGCTGGTGGTGCTGAGGGTCCTGCAGGGGGTCGCGGGAGCGTTCCTGGTCCCCGGTTCGCTGGCGCTCATCACCGCCAACTTCAGCGGCCCGCTCCAGGGCCGCGCCTTCGGGATCTGGTCCGGTGCGGCGTCGGGTACCACGCTGCTCGGTCCGGCGGTGGGCGGCCTGCTGGTGGACACGCTGTCGTGGCGCGCCGCGTTCTTGATCAACATCCCGATCACGGCCCTCGCGCTGTACGCGACGTGGCGGCACGTGCCCGAGAGCCGGTCGGAGGCGCGCCCCGCCGGTTTCGACTGGCTGGGCGCGATCATCGTCGGGGTCGCGGTCGGCGGCCTGGCCTTCGGCACGGTTTACGGCCAGCAGCGCGAATGGCGTGACCCCGTGGCCTACGCGATGCTTGGTTTGGGAGCGCTGGCCACGGTCGGAATCCCCTTCTATATGGCCCGCGCGCGCAACCCCCTCATCCCCCTGTCGCTGTTCAAGTCGCGTGCCTTCACAACCATCAACATCTCGACGCTGCTTATCTACGGCGCCCTGTTTGCGTCCGGCTACAACCAGGCGCTTTTCGTACAGGGGACGCTCAGCTACACAGCCGCCGCGGCAGGGCTGATGTTCGTCCCGGGCGGATTGCTGCTCACGCTCCTGTCGCCGCGCTTTGGAACCCTGGCCGGCCGGTATGGAGCCCGCCCCTTCCTCATCGTCGGGCCGCTGCTGATGGCTGCTGCGTGCCTGCTTTACGCCCGTGTTCCCGCCACGAGCACGGCCTGGCAGCTGCGACCAGACGCACCCTCTAGCCTGCTTCCTCCCGCCTCTTACCTCATCGACTTCTTGCCGGCCACGCTCATCTTCGGCCTGGGGCTCGGGATCATGGTCGCGCCGCTCACGGCGGCGCTGATGGCGTCGGTCCCGGTCGCCAATGCCGGCCTCGCGTCGTCGATCAACAACGCCATCTCGCGCATCGGTCCGCAACTGGCCGGCGCTTTGATATTCGTGGCCGTGACTGCGGTCTTCTACACCTCATTGGCTTCGAGAGCTCCCGGCACCGACCCCAACTCGGCCGCGCTGCGGGCGGCGGTGAGCCCGCTCAACCGGCCCACCGCGAGCGCGCCGGCCGACGTGGCCGCGCAGGCTCGCTACGCCTCAGCCGATGCGTTTCATGCCGCGACGCTCATCGCGGCCGGCCTGCTGGTGGCCGGGGCGGCCGCCAACGCAGTCGGGATGACCCGAAAGCAGCCCGAGGAAACCCTGAAGGCCGCCTAGCTTCAGCTGGAGTAGTTGTGCTGCTGCAGCCAGGCCTTCGCGACCGCGTCGGCATCCTGGTGCTGGCTCGAGACCTGTGAGTTCAGAGTTATCAGGTCCGCCGTGGTCAGCTTGGCGTCGATGGCGTTGAGCACGGTCGCGACCTCGGTGCTGGCCGCCGCCTGGCGCAGGATCGGCACCACGTTGTCTGCGTTCTCGAGGTGCTTGTCGTCCTGTAGCACGACCAGGCTGAGCGAGTTGAGGTCACCGTCGCTGCTGAAGACCAGGCCGACGTCGATGCTGCCGTTCTTGAAGGCGGCACGCGTCAGCGGCCCGTCGGTGTCCAGCGGCTTGAACGCCTTGAAGTTGATGCCGTACGTCTTCTGAAGACCCGGCTGGCAGAAGGGCCGGGTCGGGCACTCCGGACCTGCGCCGAGCGTGAGCTGGCCCCCTATAGGCGCGAGGTCGGAAAGCTTCGTGAGGTTGTACTTCTTCTGCGTATCCGTGGTCACGGCAAATGCGTTCTGGTCGACCGCCGCCGACGGCGTCAGAGCGGTCAGGCCCAGGGCCTGGAGGTGGCTGTTGAGCTTCGCGGTGGTGGCGGCGGCGTCTCCATTGGCTTCGCCCGCGCCCTTGTTGTAATACTCCAGGTCTGTCGCCGCGTAGCCGGGGTAGAGGTCGATCTGGCCCGACTCGAGGGCGGGAGCGACCACCTCACGGTTACCGAGCAGCAGCTTGTAGGTGATCGTGTAGCCATCGTGCGCGAGCGCCTGGCCGTAGATCTCGGCCAGGATGCTGCTCTCCGGGAAATTGAAGCCGGCGACCGTGAGCGTGCCCTTGGAGGTCGGCCCCCCGTTGCCAGTGCTGCCGCATGCGGTCGCGACGAAGACCAAGGCGGCGAGAGCCGCCAGGAACCTGCCGGAATCGATCCTGAGATTCATCGAACTATTCTCCTTGCCACGCTGGGTCTGCCCCGTCCAACAGTGCGTCTGGCTTGATTCTTCCATTTATGCGGTCTTGAAGGTGGTGGCGCGGCCGGCCGCCGGTGCCTGAAGGAGTCGGATGCCACGCGGGACCAGGAGGCGTTCCACACCCGAAAGCGAGAGCTCCGTGGCCATTGCCAGCGCGGCTACCAGCACGGCGCCGGCAAACAATTTCGTGTAGTCCTGCTGGGCGAACCCGTCGATGACGTAGCGGCCGAAGCCGCCGCCAGCGATGAGCGCGGCCAGGGTCGCAGTGGCCACCACCTGCACTGCCGACGTCCTGATGCCGGCCATCACGAGGGGTACCGCCAGGGGTAACTCCACGCGCACGAGCTGGTTCAGCTCGCGATAGCCCATCCCGCGGGCCGCCTCCTTGACGTCGGGGTCGACCTCGCGCAGGGCGACGTAGCTGTTGGTGACCATCGGGGGAATGGCGAGGGCGACGAGCGCGACCAGGATGGGCAGATTGCCCAGGCCGAAAACCTGGAACGCGATGACGAGAAGGCCGAAGGACGGCAGGGCACGCCCGACGTTGGAGATGTTGATGGCGAGGTTGCCGAACCGTCCGTAGTGGCCCAGCGCGATTCCGATCGGAAGTGCGATCAAGGCGCCGATCGCGACCGACTCGGCTGAGATCTGCACGTGCTCAACCAGCCGTTGCGGGATTCCATCGGGCCCCTGCCAGTGCGCGGGATTCGCAAACCACTGCACGACGTTCGCAAGGTGTGTCATCGCGGGGCGTCTCGTGACCACGGGACGGCGACTCGCTGTAATCCAACCAGCGTGAGATCGGCTACCAGCGCCAGCGCGATCGAAAGCGCGGTCGCGACCACGAGCGGCGTGTGGAAGTTCTCGATCAGCCCCTTGTTGATCAGCTGTCCCAGACCTCCGAGGCCGATCAGGGCTGTGATGGTAACGAGCCCGATGGTCGTGACGGTGGCGATGCGGACGCCCGCGAACATGGCCGGCAGCGCGAGGGGCAACTCCACGAAAGCCAGTCTCGCCAGCGGCCGGTACCCCATGCCATCGGCGGCGTCGAGCACGTCGGGGGGAACCGACTCCAGGCCGATGAGCAGGTTGCGCACGAGGATCAAGACCGTGTAGCCGATGAGGCCGATCTCGGCCGTGACGATGCTGAGCCCTGTGTACGGCACCAGCAGCGCGAAGAGGGCCAGGGAGGGGATCGTGTAGACGACGCCGAAGAAGCCGAGCAAGGGATTGCGCAAAGCACGCCATCGATGGGCCGCGATCCCGAGCGGGAGCGAGAGCGCAAGCCCGCCGGCGACCGCGATCGCGGTCAGTGTGAGGTGCTGTTGGAGTGCATCGACGAACAGCGGGACGTGGCTCTCGAGCCAGGTCCAGTTGACCCAGGGATCGACGTAGTCGAGGAATGCGCTGGACTGCATTCGGATTACGGTAAACGACGCCGTGATCCGGTTGGAGAATGTCAGCAAAGGGTTTCGCGGCGGCGCCAACGCGGTGAGTGGCCTTTCACTGGACATTCCCGACGGCCAGATATGCGTGCTCATCGGTCCGTCGGGATGTGGCAAGACCACCACGCTGCGCATGATCAACCGGCTGATCGAACCAGATGCCGGCCGCATTCTCGTCGACGGTCAGGACACGCAGGGCGTCGATCGCGCGCAGCTGCGGCTGAAGATGGGTTACGTCATCCAGAACACCGGCCTGTTTCCGCACATGACCGTGGGCGAAAACGTCGGCACGGTACCTCGGCTGTGGAACTGGGACAAGGCTCGCATCAACGCGCGGGTGGACGAGCTGCTGACTCTGGTCGGCCTGGATCCGCACGAGTACCGCCGCCGCTACCCGCACCAGCTGTCAGGCGGACAGCGTCAGCGCGTCGGTTTCGCACGCGCGCTCGGCGCCGATCCGCCGATCCTGCTCATGGACGAACCATTCGGGGCCGTGGATCGCATCACGCGTGAGCGCCTGCAGCATGAGTTCATCAACATTCAGCGCTCGGTGCGCAAGACGGTCGTCTTCGTGACGCATGACATCGATGAGGCGGTCATGGTCGGAGACCGCATCTGCCTTTTCGAGATGCAGGCGAAGGTCGCGCAGTACGACACGCCGGACGCCATCCTCACGCGTCCCGCGAGCCCTTATGTCGCCGAGTTCCTTGGTCGCGAGCGGCTCGTGCGGCGGATGTCGGTGGTCACCATCGATCCGCTTACCCTCGCCCATCCGCCGGGCGGGCCGCGGCCGGATGAGCCGCGGGTCCAGCTGGCCAGCAGCCTCACCGAGGCTTTCGCAGCGGCCCTCACGAGCCCCACAGAACGCGCCGCCGTCTTCGAAAACGACCGGTACATCGGTGCGTTCACTGCCACTTCGCTGTTGGAATCGTTGCGCCGCGCGAGCGCGGTGGGAGGTGATGAGGTTGCCACAGGAATTTGACGTCGTGTGCCTGGGCGGCGGCGTGGGGGGTGAGGCCATCGCAGGGGGATTGCAGGACAGCGGCCTCACGCTCGCGGTCGTCGAGCGCGAGCTGGTGGGGGGCGAGTGTCCATATTGGGGGTGCATCCCGTCGAAGACCCTGCTGCGGTCCGGCGAAACCCTCGAAGAGGCGGCACGCGCGCGCACGCTGGCAGCCTCACGCGTGGACTGGGAGCTGGATTTCCCCAAGGTCTCCAAGCGGGTCTACTGGATGGCGCGGGACCTCGACGACACCCGGCCCGCGGCGGCCATGGAGGCGACTGGCGCCAAGCTCGTGCGCGGAGAGGGCAAGCTCATCGATTCACGAACCGTCGAGGTTGGCGGTGAGCGCCTCACCGCTCGCCGCGCGGTCGTGGTCGCCAACGGCGGCACCGCGTTGATTCCTCCGATCCCAGGCCTCGACGCGGTGGACTTCTGGACCAACCGCCAGGCGGTGCTGCCGCGTGAGCTCCCGGGCTCGCTGGCAGTCCTCGGCGGCGGCGCCATCGGCGTGGAGCTTGGGCAAGCCTTCGCGCGGTTCGGCTCGAAGGTGACCGTGATCGAGGCCGGCGCTCGCTTCCTCGGGGCGGAGGAGCCGGAGGCGGGCGCGGCGCTGCGGCCCCACCTGGAGGCGGACGGCATCACCGTGATGGTCGGCGACGCCTGCGTCGGAGTCGAGAAGCAGGGCGGCGGCGTGCTGCTAAAGCTCAAGTCCGGCGCCACGGTGCAGGCGGATCGATTGCTGATCGCGACCGGGCGGAGGCCCAACTTCGAGGCCTGGGTGGATGCGGGCCTGCCGCAGACGGAGCGGGGGTGGCTGAAGGTGGATCCGTTCAGCCTGGAGGCGATGCCCGGCGTGTACGGCGCGGGAGATGTGACCGGCCTGGGCGGTTTCACGCATCTCGCCTACTACCACGGCCAGGTCGTGGCACGGCGCCTGCGCGGAGAGGATGCCCGGGCAGATCACACGGCGGTGCCAAGGGTCACCTTCACGGACCCGGAAGTCGCCTCGGTCGGCCTGTCGGAAGCGGCGGCGCGCGAGCGCGGGCTCCAGGTCGTGACCGCGTCGACCGACCCGGCGGAGACGGCGCGCGGCTACATCCACGACTTCCACGGCGGGACGCTGAAGCTCGTCGGCGACCGGGACCGGGGCGTGCTGGTCGGGGCGACCATGGTGACGCCGCGAGCGGGAGAGATCCTGGGCGAGCTGGTGCTCGCTTTGCGGGCCGGTACTCCCCTACGCACACTCGCCGACGTGATCCACCCGTTCCCGGCATTCAACCGGGTCCTGGGCGCAGTTCTGCAGGAGCTGGCGTCCAAAGCCGCATGATCTACGGCAAGCGTCCGTCTGGTTTAGAAGGGAGCCGGCGAAGTGATTGAGATCCGTCTCGACGTCGACACGATCCTCATCTGGATCCTGGTGGGTCTCCTCGCCGGAGCGCTCGCCAGCCGGGTCGCGCTCGGACACGGCCTGGGCTTGCTGGGCGACCTCATCGCCGGCGTGCTGGGCGCGTTCATCGGCGGCATCCTGGCCCAGGTCTTCAGGATCAACTTTGCCATCAGCGGGCACCCGATCATCACCGCGATGGTGGTCGCGTTTGTCGGCGCGGTGATCCTGCTTTTCATCCTGAGGATGCTCGGCTTCGGCCGGAGGCACGAAGCCTAGGGAGAGAGCGGTAGCCCAAACGCGCGCCGTGAGCGCGTTCACCTAGTATTCGCGCTCCAGATGAAGCCGAAGGAAATTCCCACCAAGGGTCCTGCGCTCGCCACCAAGAAGGCACCTTCGATCGTGATGGTGAATACCGGGGACGGAAAGGGAAAGTCGACCGCGGCGTTCGGCACGGCGATGCGCGCGGCGGCGCGCGGCTGGAAGGTGTGCGTCATCCAGTTCGTCAAGTCGGGGAAGTGGAAGGTGGGCGAGGAGACCTCGGCGACCAGGCTCGGCATCGAGTGGTTGACGATCGGGGACGGCTTCACGTGGGACAGCAAAAACATGGACCGCACTGAAGCTGTGGCCCGACATGCATGGACCGTGAGCAAGGAGAAAATCCAGTCGGGTGACTACGGGCTGGTCGTCCTCGACGAGATCACTTATCCGATGAACTGGGGTTGGATCCCGACCTCGGAGGTCGTCGACGTGATCAAAAAACGGCCGCGCTCGGTCAACGTCATCGCCACGGGCCGCGATGCGCCGGCGGAGTTGATCGAGCTCGCAGACACCGTGACCGAGATGAGGAAGGTGAAGCACGCTTTCGACCGCGGCGTCCGGGCCATCCGCGGCATCGACTTCTGATCGTCTACGCGCCCACGCCAGGCCGGGTCCGGGCCAGCGGGGGAGGTGCAGGGGTTGGGTCGGCGGCGAGGACGTAGTGCCATCCCAGCGCGTCGGCGTCATGCAGCTTCGCGTCCGTGAAGCCGCCAGGCGAGCTGCTCCAAACGCCATGTTGTTCGACGAACAGCGCCCAATAGGGCTGTTTGGGCGGGAAGCACTGGCTGTACTGCGCGGGCTCGTTGTCCACCTGGCACATGGACTTGCCTGAGCCCAGCTCATGAGCTCCGTACTGCAAGCCGGACTGATCCATGAGCGTCTGCCCGTCGATCATCGCGCTGTTGAAGCCGACGCAGCGCTGGAGGGATGCGCCGGAGAGGTGTTGAACCACAACGTATGCGTGGTGCGGCGCACCGGCGTTGATGCATGAAGTGACCTGAGCCGCCGATGAGGTCGCCCGAGGCGAGCTGCAAGCGGCAACCAGAAGAACCAACACGATGCCGGCGAAGAAGTGATTGCGCACGGCCCCCAATGAGCAAGACGGTCGTGCCCTCCGAACTCTTGCGCGTGAGGCAATGAGCCCTAACGCGCTTTGACCGCGGTCAAGGCGATGTAGCCCTCGTGCCTGGTGGCGGGCATCGCGAAATCAAAGCGATCGACTGCAAGAGACAGCTCGATGTCGCTCGGAGCGAAACCTGGCCACTCGCCGGCCATGAATTTGCGATAGCGCTCGCTCTCCCGCAGTGGCTGCAGGAGCTGATCGAGGTCGACGCTGCCGCCGCGCAGGACCGCTTCGATATAGAGCGCGCAGGCGTGGTCCTCGTGAAAGTCCGCGGACGCGACCAGCGTGACCGTGCTCGGCCGCCTTGACAGGCAGGCTTGCGCGGTCGCGCTCGCCACCACCAGACTCCCCGCGAACATGCCGTCGCCTGACTGCACCGCTCCCATCACCGGCGTGCCGGCGCTCGAACGTTGGATGAGAGTCCTCCCCTGGATGTGCGCCGCTCGGATCTGGGTTGGCGAGTTGCTGATGGCGATCCCCGGCACGGGCAGGCCGTGCTCCTCGGCGCAGATGATCGCGTCCGGGATCCGCTGCGCCAGCACGAGTGCCTCATCGATCGTCGAGACGAGAAGACACTCCCGCGCTCCGCCCGCGAGCGCGTAAGCGCTGACGGTGAATGAGCGCAGGACGTCGATGACGACCACGACTCCGCGGGCATCGCGAGCGCCGTCGATTCCGGTCGCGTGAACGATTTCCACGCCTCGATGTTGAGGCCTTGCGTCGGGCCGCATGATATCCATCAGAGTGTCATCGTCGGGCTCAAGCGGATCGCATCGCGCCTTTGGCTTCGAACAGATCGCCGACTGCGGATCGATGCGCGTGGTCGGACTTCGGCTGGAATCAGGCCAGAAGGTGCCGGAGCATCGGAACGCGATTCCCTTGGCGCTGATCGTGACCGTGGGCCGTCTTCATTTCGACGATGGATCCGGTCAGGGCGCGGTCGGCGCGGGCGAGATGCTCCTCATCAATCCGGGTGAGCGCCACACATACCGTGCCGACGTCGAGACCTCGGCCTATCTTGTGTTCGCCGGGCTGCCAGGGGTGCGCAGCCGCACGTGGAGCCTGCGCCAGAAAGGCTGACGCGCCGGCGTCAGGGCGCGTTCCACATCGCCAGCAGACGGCCGTGGTCCGGGTCCTCGTGTAGCCGGCTCAAGGTGGCAACATCGAGCTGCAGGCCCGCCGCGGCGGTGATGTCGAGGTGCAGCCAGGCCACCGCCACGGCACGGAGGATGTGGCCGTGGGCAAACGCCAGCACTCGACCGTCGACGGTCTCGCACAACCTGATGAACTCGAGGGCACGGGCGTAGATCTGGGCGGGCGTCTCCCCGCCTGGTGAGCCGTCTCGGTACAGCTCCCAGCCGGGATGCTGCTGGTGAATCTGAGTGGTCGTGATGCCTTCGTACTGGCCGTAATCGACCTCGCGCAGGAGAGGCGTCAGCTGGGGATCCGGGAAGCCGGCGATCTCAGCGGTGCGCACGGCGCGCTGAAGCGGGCTGGAGAACACCGCGTCGAAGCTGAGTCCACTCAGCCTCATGCCCAAGGCACGGGCCTCGTCCTCGCCCTCGGGCAGCAGGGGGAGGTCGGTGCTGCCCGTGTGCTGGCCCGAGCGGCTCCATTCGGTCTCGCCATGGCGAGCGAGATGGATCTCGAGCGTCAGGCGGGCTTGCCCATCATCTCCGGCCGGCCGGAACGCAGCGAGCGGCTCGCGCTCTCGATGACGGCGCCGGCCCGAACCCGCTGGCCAGGTCGAATACAGACCAACCCGACCGCCGCGGTGCCACCGGTCGATTTGAGCGCCTCGTTGACCGCGGAAAGAACGCGATTGGCTGCATGCGCCGTGCCGGCGACGTCGGTGTCGGGCAGGATGGCGAGGAGCTGCGGCGGGGTGCGGCCCAGGACTCCGGGTGTGTCGACGTCGCGCACGGTGCCGGCGAGGGCGGCGGCCATCGTCTTCAAAGCCTCTTCGGGTGTGCCGGCTCCATTGGCTTCGATGAGCAGGACGCCCAGGTTGCGCTGGTAGCGATGCGCGCGGGCGAGCTCGTCCTCCAGCACGGGGCGCACGAAGCGATCATTGAACAGCCCTGTCGTGCGGTCGACGATGTGAAGCGGCTCGGCCATCGGGTCGTCAACCTTGACTCCGCACGCGGGACAGAAGATCGCGCCCGGGGGTAGAAGCGAGCCGCAGGCTGGGCAGTTCAGGGCGTCCGGCCGGCGCCGGAGGAAGTCGCCAATCGGCATTCGGTAAAGCCTATCAGCCAGGGTGCGGGCGGCTGGGAGGGGGGGTTCGGGGTCGTTCGCGAGAGTGGGCCCTATCAGCCCACGGCGGCCGCGGCGGTCGCGAGCCAGCTTTCGGCCCAATCCGCTACGGCGGCCAGCACCGGCTGGAGCGCACGGCCCCGCGCAGTGAGTCGATAGCTCACGCGCACCGGCGGTCCGGGGTCCACGAGCCGCTCCACGATGCCTTCGGTCTCAAGCTCGCGCAACCTTTCGGTGAGGACTCGATCACTGATGCCGGGTATGCCGGCGAGAAGCTGATTGAAGCGTGCCGGTCCCGGGAGCAAGGCCTTGACCACCGCCCCCGTCCAGCGTTTCCCAATCAGCTCGATGGCGCGCTGAAAGGGCGCGCTGTAGTCGAGGCCCCCACCGACCATGGGGAGTGATTCTATGCG
>DMCH01000007.1:11836-13004 GCA_003446775.1 Chloroflexota bacterium | reverse complement strand
GAAAGCCGGTATGCAGACCAGGTCAAGCCCTCCCGGCGCCACGTAGCCGCGTAAGATCGCGATCGTTTCCACGGCCTGGTTGATCGCGCCCGCCCCAATTGCCTGCACCTCGACGCGCCCCTTGCTCCGGATGACGCCCGCTATCGCTCCGGCCACCGCAACCGGCTTCGAGGTGGCTGACACCTTCAGCACCTCCACTGGAACGCGCTCGCCTGTCATTTGCTGGAACCCCTTCAAATATGTTCGCGGTCGATTCGCTGGATCGATGTGGCCCGTCCGGTGGAAGCCCTAATGGTAACCAGTACCGAATTGAAAGTCACGATTCCAGACGCCACCACGAAGCGGTTCGGGACCCCGGTCAGGAACCGCTGCAGGACGACGTCCTTGTCCATACCGATGCAGCTGTCACGAGGCCCGACCATGCCGACGTCGGTGACGTAGGCCGTGCCTTGAGGCAGCACACGCGCGTCCGCCGTCGGAATGTGCGTATGGGTCCCGACGACCGCGCTCGCGCGGCCGTCCAGATACCACCCCATCGCGGTCTTCTCGGAGGTGGCCTCGGCATGCATGTCGCAGAAGATGATCTTGGCTTGGGGATGGGCGGCCAGGATCGCGTCCGCCGCGCGGAAGGGGTCGTCCAGGGTATCCATGGTGAAGATCCGGCCCATCAGGTTCATGACCAGAATGTCGTGGCCGGCCGCCTGGACCACGCACCACCCCTGGCCCGGAGCTTGGGGCGGATAGTTGGCCGGCCGGATCACCCGCTCGAGGGCCGGCAGCTCGGAGACGAACTCTTTCTGGGCGAAGACATGGTTGCCGGTCGTGATCACGTCAGCGCCGGCCGCCCGCAGCTCGGCGACCAGCTTGCCGGTCAGGCCGAATCCGCCGGCCGAGTTCTCCCCGTTGAGGATTGTGAGGTCGGCTTCGACCTCGCGCTTCAGGCCGGGCAGGATGGCCTTGACGGCGTCGCGACCGGGTTGGCCCACGACGTCGGCAACGAACAGGATTCGAAGGTCGTCTGCCACCGCGGCTCGAGTTTACTGTCACTCCCCACCCGCCTGGCCGCTTCGCGGCGAGGCGACCTCCCCACAAGTGGGGAGGTGAAACAAAAAAGGGAGCCCGAGTTGGGCTCCCTTTAGGTTATTTGTGGTCAAGCCCCTCTCCCCTA
>DMCH01000007.1:7632-11547 GCA_003446775.1 Chloroflexota bacterium | reverse complement strand
TGGGAGGGAGATCAGGTTCGGACTTAACCTATTTGGCGTACTCGATGGCCCGCGTTTCGCGGACCACTGTGACCCGGATCTGGCCCGGAAAGCTCAGCTCCGTTTCGATCCGCTTCGCGATGTCTCGCGCCATCAGCTGGGCAGCGGTGTCGTCGATCTGCTCCGGCTTGACCAGGATCCGGACCTCGCGCCCGGCCTGGATGGCATACGACTGCTGGACTCCCTGAAACGAATTGGCGATCTCCTCCAGCTTCTCCAGCCGCTTGACGTAAGCCTCCAGCGACTCACGCCTCGCGCCCGGCCGCGCAGCCGAGATGGCGTCCGCGGCGATCAGGAGGAGTGCCTCCAACGAGTGCGGCTCCTCGTCGTAGTGATGAGCACGCACAGCGTGCACGACCGGGGCGGGCACCCCATGTCGCTGCAGAAGATCTGCCCCGATCACGGCATGCGAGCCCTCGACCTCGTGGTCGATGGCCTTGCCGATGTCGTGAAGCAGGCCCGACATCTTGGCGATACGAACGTCGGCGCCGATCTCGGACGCCATCATGGCAGCGAGATAGGCCACCTCCTTGGAGTGGTTCAGCACCTGCTGGCCGTAGCTGGTACGGAAACGCAGGATGCCGAGGTGACGGACGACCTCAGGGTGAAGTCCCTGTAGCCCGACCTCCAGAACAGCCGCCTCCCCCTCCTCCTTGACCCTTTGCAGGACCTCTTGTCGGGACTTGGCGACGATCTCCTCGATGCGGGCCGGATGGATCCGGCCATCCACGATCAGCTTGTTGAGCGCGACCCGCGCCACCTCGCGGCGGACGGGGTCGAAGCCGCTGATGATCACGGCTTCCGGGGTGTCGTCGACGATGAGATCGATCCCGGTCGCCTGCTGCAGGGCCCGAATGTTGCGGCCCTCCTTGCCGATGATTCGGCCTTTGAGCTCGTCCGTCGGCAGCGGCAGCACCGAGACCGAGACCTCGGCGGTCTGGTCGGCGGCGATGCGCTGGATCGACTCGGTGACGATCTCCCTGGCCCGGCGCTCGCTCTCATCGCGAGCAGCCAACTCCGCCTCCCGCACTTTGCGGGCGACCTCGTTGCGCAGGTCCTGCTCGACCTGTGCCATCAGGACGCCCTGAGCCTCCTGTCGCGTCATGTTGGCGACGCGCTGAAGCTCCTGTTCCTGCTGGCGATAGGTGTCCTCGAGCTGGGCCTTGATCTCGTCCAGCCCCTTCTCCCGGTCGGCGAACTCACGCTCCCGCCGGTTGAGGTCCTCGCCCTTGCGGTCGAGGTTCTCCTCCTTTTGGAGAAGGCGCTTTTCGATTTGTTGTGACTGGAGCCGGTACTCCCGGGCCTCCTGTTCGGCGGCGGTGCGGACCTTGACGGCATCCTCTTTGGCTTCGAGCAGCTTCTCTTTGGCCTGAGTTTCGGCTTCCGAGAGCGCCTGCTGGGCCTTGGCCTCGAGCGCGCTGGCGCCGTTGCCTTGCCGGTTCCTGAGCAGCATGTAAGCCACCCCAAAGCCGGCGAGGAGTGCCACCACCAATAGCGGTACGAAGACGTAGACAGGCATGTGACATGCACCTCATTTATTCGATTGTCAAAGTGCGGTTCCATCGCAGGCCCGTCCCGCGAAATCGCATTTCGCGGGGCTTTATGTAAATCGGGCCCACGTCGGGTTGGCTCTATGACTGCGGGCGCAACGTGCGCCGCTCGTGAGGAAATTCTAGGCCGGTGAGCGGTCCGGGTGCCCTGCCAGGAGGGTGTGGCAGGCTGCCTTTGCGACGGAGACCGAGAAACCTCGCCTCACCAGCTTGGCGCCGACCTTATCGAGGATCTCCCTGTAGCCCGGCGAGGGCATCCTGGCGTACAGGCGTTCTGCGATCTGGGTGGCGGCCGCCAGCTGTTCGTCCTCGCCGAACTCGGCTACGGCCGTATCCACCTGGGCTCGGTCGACGCCCCGCGCGGCCAGCTCGGCCGACAGCGCTCGTGGACCGCGGACCGAGCCCCTGCGGCGCACAAAGGAGCGCGCGAAGGCCTGGTCGTCCAGGTGCCCAAGCTCCTCCAGCCGCCTCAAAGCCGTCCTGATCGCCGTGCTTTCATAGCCCCGCCGGGTCAGCTTCAGCAGCAGCTCGACGCGCGAGTGGGCGCGGCGCGCCAGCAGGCGCAAGCCGGCATCGAGCGCACTGTCGGACGGCGGCGGCCGGTGGCGGCTAAAAGTCCTCTGCGGCACCGGAGCTGTCCGACGTTGCGCGCGCGGCCGATGCGCGCTGCACCGACTGCGCGGTCCCGCCCACGGCCTTCAGGCGTACCGCTGCCTCTATCTCGGACGAGAGCGTCGGGTTCTCCCGCAGGTAGTTGCGCACGTTCTCGCGGCCCTGGCCGAGGCGCTGATCGCCGTACGACATCCAGGTTCCGCTCTTCTCCAGGATCCCGTACTCGAGAGCGGCATCGATGAGCGAGCCCTCGCGCGAGATGCCTTCGTTGAAGAGGATGTCGAATTCGGCTGACCGGAACGGTGGCGCGACCTTGTTCTTCACCACCTTGACCTTGACTCGAGCGCCGACCGAGTCGAGGCCTGACTTGATGACCTCGACTTTGCGGATGTCGAGGCGCACCGATGAGTAGAACTTCAGCGCCCGGCCGCCCGGCTGGGTCTCCGGATTGCCGAACATGATCCCGACCTTCTCGCGCAGCTGGTTCAGGAAGATCACCGAGCAGTTGGATTTCGAGATCGCGGCGGTGAGCTTGCGCAGCGCCTGCGACATCAGCCTCGCCTGCAGCCCGACGTGGGCGTCGCCCATCTCTCCTTCTATCTCTGCTTTGGGCACGAGCGCGGCGACCGAGTCGATGACGATCACGTCAACGGCCCCTGAGCGAACCAGGACCTCGACGATCTCCAGCGCCTGCTCCCCGGTGTCCGGCTGGCTGATCAGGAGGTCGTCGATCTTGACGCCGATTCGCGATGCGTACAACGGGTCCAGCGCGTGCTCCGCGTCCACGAATGCCGCCACCCCACCCTGCTTCTGGGCCTCGGCGATGACGTGCAGCGCGAGAGTCGTCTTGCCGGCCGACTCCGGACCGTAGAGTTCGGTCACGCGTCCGCGCGGGATCCCGCCCACGCCGAGCGCGAGGTCGAGCAGCAGTGCCCCGGTTGGGATCACCATGATCTCACCGCGCTGCGCGGCCTGTTCGCCCAATTTCATGATCGCGCCCTTGCCGTAGCTCTTCACGATCTGGGAAATCGCCGAGTCGAGGGACTTCTCTTTTTCCTTTTCCAATTTCTTGTCGATGCCTCCTAGGTCGTTGCGGCGAGTGTTCTACGTCGTGGGGCTGAGGTCAACGTCGTCTTAACAGCAGGCCGTCGGCACATTATCGAACAAGTGTTCGTCAACGTCAAGCGGGCTTGCGCGTTTGGCGGCCGGCGCCGGCCCGTGCCTCCTCCAGGAGCAGCTCGAGCGCTTGCGTTGTGGCCTGCCTGCGGTTCGACCAGCGGTCGCCGGTGAACATGTACTCCTCGCAGCGCTTCCCCCAATCAGATGCGATCGCGATGTAGGTGAGGCCGACCGGCTTGGCAGAGCCGTCGGAGTCCGGTCCCGCGATGCCCGTGGTCGAGGCTGCCAGCGCTGTTCCAAATCGCTTTCTCGCCCCTTCGGCCATGGCCACGGCGACCTCGCGGCTGACCGCGCCATAACGCGTGAGCAGTGCCGCCGGGACACCGAGCTCATCGCGCTTGGCCTCATCCGCGTACGCGATCACGCCGCCAAGAAAATACGCAGAGCTTCCGGGCCGGTCNNGAAGTGTAGCGAACAAGTGTTCGGCGGTCAAGCATTTTCACGCCGGCTTCCTTTTTTGCCGGCCGGCGCCGGCCCGAACCTCCTCGAGCAGAAGCTCCAGCGCCTGCGTCGTGGCCTGCCTGCGGTTCGACCA
>DMCH01000007.1:6836-7387 GCA_003446775.1 Chloroflexota bacterium | reverse complement strand
TACGCAGAGCTTCCGGGCCGGTCTGTGATGAGCGCGCCGAGCATCCCGCCGGTGGCCGACTCGGCTACCGACACTGTGAGCCCTTCGCGAGCCAGCGTGGCGCCGAGCTCCTCGGCCAGCGGATCGACATGAGGTTGCGAAGCGGTCGCTCCGCGGCCCAAGCCGATCAGATGGCGGAACCGCACCAGGTAATCGATGCCGCTCACGATCGTGAACACGACCGCCACCGCGACGGCCAAGGCGGCGATCGGGACCAGCTCCGGGTACGGCCGCTGCAGGATGAGCAGCGCGACCGCGGCCATCTGCGTGACCGTCTTGGTCTTGCCCAGCGGAGCCGCGGCGATCACACGTCCCTGGCTCGCGCCCACCGACCGGAGGATGGTGATGAGCAGCTCGCGCGAGAAGATCACCACGACAACCCACGCCGCGACCATTCCCTCCTGGACGAGGACGATCAAAACCGAGAGCACGAGCAGCTTGTCTGCCAGCGGGTCCAGGAACTTGCCGAGGTCGCTGACCATGCCGCGCCGGCGGGCGATCTGGCCATCGAG
>DMCH01000007.1:3675-6497 GCA_003446775.1 Chloroflexota bacterium | reverse complement strand
AGGTTCGGCAGGGTCATCTACTTAGAAGTGTGCGACGACGGGGACGGGGATGGCGGTGGTGTCGCCGGCGGGCTGGAGATTGCGGGTGTCGTGGGTGCGGTCACGATCGTGCCTCGCTGGTCGGCCTCGATCTGGCGCCATGCATAGGTCGTGAACGCGCCGGCCAGCAAGAGCAAGCCTGCCGCCGCGGCCGCGGGGCCGGTGAGCACGAGGCGCGGCCGCGGGAGGAGCAGACCCAGGCTGAGGTTCTTGCGCGGGTCTGGGGCCGGCTGTTGCAGCCTCGCCACCAGCGACTCCTCGTCCAGTCCCAGGTAGCGCGCATAAGTGCGGAGATAGCCGCGGGCGTAAACGGGCGCCGGGAGCAGCTCCGGCTCGTCGGCTTCGAGGGCGTTCAGGAACTCGGGCCGGATGTGGGTCGCCGACGCAGCCTGCTGGAGGGTGAGGCCGCGCTCGCCACGCTTGGCGGCGAGGAAGGCCCCCGGAGTCACGGTTGAAACGCGCTCCTCATTCGAGGCCGATCTTCTCCAGGAGGTCGTCGACGTCGGGCAGGTTCATCAGCACCTCACGCGACTTGGATCCCTGGTAGCCGCCGATCACGCGATGCTCGGCGAGCTGATCGACGATCCGGCCCGCACGCGAGTAGCCGACGTTGAACTTGCGCTGCACGAGCGACACCGAAGCCCCGCCCTCGGCGGCGACCGCGCGCGCGGCTCGCGCGAACAGAGGATCCAGCTTGCGCTCGGGGATCTCGCCTCGCTCCCAGTCCTTGCCGGCGCCCTCTTCGAGGATTTCCTCCATGTAGCGGGGCCCGCCCTGCGAACGCCAGAAGTTGACGACCGACTCGACCTCCGGGTCGCTGACGAATGCGCCCTGGATGCGGGTCGGCTTGCCGGCGTCGACCGGCTGATACAGCATGTCGCCGCGGCCGAGCAGCTTCTCGGCGCCGCCTGTATCGAGGATCACGCGGCTGTCGACCTGCGAGCCGACCGCGAACGCGATGCGAGACGGGATATTGGCCTTGATGAGACCTGTGATGATGTCGGTGGAGGGCCGCTGCGTGGCGATCACGAGGTGGATGCCGACCGCGCGCGCCAGTTGGGCGATGCGGCAGATGAGCTCTTCGATCTCTCCCGCGGCGACCATCATCAAGTCGGCCAGCTCGTCGATGACGATGACGATGTAGGGCAGCTGGCGTGCGAGCCGTTGAGTGGCCTTCTCGTTATAGGCGGCGATGTTGCGCACGCCCTCGGCCGAGAACATCTTGTAGCGGCGGTCCATCTCCGCCACCGCCCAGCGCAGCGCAGCCGCGGCCTGGTGCGACTCGACGAGCACCGGCAGCGCGAGATGGGGAAGCCCGTTGTAGTTCGTGAGCTCAACGCGCTTGGGATCGATGAGCAGCAGGCGCAGGTGGTCGGGTGTGACCTGGAACAGCAGGCTCGTGATCAAGGCATTGATGCACACGCTCTTGCCCTGGCCCGTGGCGCCAGCGATGAGGAGGTGCGGCATGCGCGTCAGATCGCCGACGATCGATTGGCCGGACACGTCATTGCCAAGGGCAAGCGCAAGCGTGTGCGTGCCTTCGCGAAAAGCAGCCGTCTCCAGCACCTCGCGGATCGTGACCAGGCTCATGGACTTGTTCGGCACCTCGATGCCCACCGCCGCTTTGCCGGGGATAGGCGCCTCGATGCGCAGCGGCGCGGCCGCGAGGGCAAGCGACAGGTCGTTCTGCAGCGCCGTGATCCTTTTGACCTGGACGCCCGGGCCGGGCTGCAGCTCGTACTGGGTCACGGCCGGGCCGGGGTTGACGCCGACGACCTTGCACGACACGCCGAACGTCTCGAGCGTGGCCTCGATGATCTTGACGTTGCGCTTGATCTCGTCGGCCATGCGCTCGCGCTTGGCGGTCACCGTGTCGAGCAGCGCGATCGACGGTAGCTTCCAGTCGATCTCGGGCAGATCGTCCTCAGGCTCGGCGACCACGCGCAGCGCCGCCGGCTTTTCGGCGGACGGCTCATCTTCTTCCTCATCGACGTGCTTCGACTCGGGCACCCTGGCGGTTTCGTTCTCGGTCTCGACCTCCCAACTCCGCAGGGCGGCTGCGACAGGCGGGTAGGCCGGCCCCACATCGTCGGCCGCTGCGACCGGCGTGGTTTTGACCGCACCTTTCGTCTGGTCGGTCGGGGCGGCGACCAATCGCTCCAGCCTTCGCCGCTCGGCGAAAGCCGCTTGCATCGTCTTCACGACCGTCGCGATCAGTGCGCCAGGACTGAAATGGATCGTCACGATGAGGCCGATCACGAGCCCGGCCACGAGCAGCGCCCAAGCTCCCCAGGTCCCCGCCAGCCCGACCATGACGTCGTCTATCGCTCGCCCGGCTGATCCGCCTGCCTGCGCCGCGAGGCCGAACAGGCCGACCAGCGCGATGACGGCGATGGTGCCCGCGAGCACATCGAGGACTCGCGGCCGAGGCGCCCGAGGCCACAGCATGTAGGCTCCCAGAGCGATCACGGCGGCAACTGGAACGAACCACGCGCGGCCGAAGCTCGACACCAGCCATCCCTGCAGCCCGGCAAGAATCGACCCGGCATGGCTTGCGACCGCCAGCCCGCCCAGCAGGCCGGCAAGGATGAAGAGGACGCCGGCGATCTCCCGCACCTGTCGCGGCGTGAGATGCGGCCGCCTCGTGCGCTTGGAGCGGGCTGAGCGGGAGCGCGCGGACGAGGCGCGTCGGGCGCCGTTCGCGTGTGAGCGTGAGCTTCGTGAGTTGGTGCGACGCATGCTGGCCTGCCCGTCAGGCCGGGCTCACCGGATTCTACACCCGG
>DMCH01000007.1:791-3381 GCA_003446775.1 Chloroflexota bacterium | reverse complement strand
GACGAGCGTCGCAACGGCGGCCTCCAGGCCCGAGCCTTTCGGCTCGCGGTGCGCGACCTCGCGGTCCTGGACGGCGAAGGGCGCCGATGGATGCTCGGTCCCGAGGATGGCATCTGGTACCGGCGCGAACGCGAGCGCTGGCTGCAAGCAGACCCGCCGCGACGTCTCGTGTGCGCATCGTGCGGCCATCACAACCTCGGACGTCACAGCTTCTGCGTCGAATGTGGAGCGCGGTTGAATAGATAGCACTCACGCCCCTCTCCCCTAGCCCTCCCCCCTGAAGGTGGGAGGGAGATCAGGATCGGACTTTACTTGATCGGGTGCGTCGCCGCCCACCAGATGCCGCCCGTCAGCGCCGCGGCCAGCGGGACGAGCGCCGCCAGCAGCCACAGCCGCCACCAGATCGGCCGGTCCAGCCCGCGCACGAGCTCGTGGCCGCAGAAGCCGCAGTAGCGATCGAAGGGGCCGGCGATGCCCCGACAGCTTCCGCACTGATGCAGCTGCAGGCCGCAATGCCCGCATCGCGATTCCTCGGAGTGGTCCATGACCACCATGGCAGGTTGGTCGCAGCGCGGGCATAAGCTCGGCGCGACGAGCGCCAATGGCGGAAGCTTCATGCGACCTCTACTAGCGTGGCAAGGGCGGCCGGGCTTAACCCGGCCGCGACTTGGTCCTTCATGTCACAAAACGTGGCGGGGAGAAACATTCTGATAATCCAAACAGCGGGAAAGAGAGCAGCGGCCGCGTAGCGGCCGCGATGAGAGGGAACCGGCAGGTTCCCTCTTATATCCCACAGGCTGGGCGCGACGAGCGCGAGCGGCGGAAGTTTCATCGGGCCATTAGATCTCGGTTATGACAGGGATGACCATAGGACGCCGGCGGGTTTGCTTGTAGACCGTCCTCGAGACCGCTTCATGGATCGCCTCGTTGAGCAGGTTCACGTCGGCGTGGGTGTTCGCATAGCGGCCGATGCTTTCCATGACGGCTTTCCTCGCATCCGCCATGAGTTTGGCCGAAAGCTCGGGCTCGATGACACCTCGCGACACGAGGTCGGGGCCCGCGCGCACCGCGGCGGTATCGCGATCGAGAACCAGGGTCACGACCAGGATCCCATCCTCGGCCAGGTGCCGGCGGTCGCGCAGGACGGCCTGCTCGACGTCACCCACTCCGAGCCCGTCCACGAAGACCAGCCCGGTGTCGATCTTGTCGCCGCGCCGCATCGATTCGTGGTCAAGCTCGACCGTCTGGCCGTCTTCGATCACCACGATCCGATCGGCGTCGATCCCGGCCTCACGTGCGATGTCCGCGTGCTGATACAGCTGGCGGTACTCCCCATGCACGGGAATGAAGTACCGCGGTCGCACTGCGTCGATCATCTCCCGCAGCTCGTCCTTCTGGGCATGGCCGGTCACGTGAACATGGCCGACTTCCGAGTAGAAGACGTGCGCCCCATGGCGGTACAGGTTGTTGACCGTCTGGTGCACCATGCGCTCGTTCCCAGGAATCGGGCGGGCGGAGATGACGACCCAGTCCCCTTTCAGGACGTTGACCAGCGGGTGGCGCTGGGCCGCGAAGCGCGCGAGCGCGGACATCGGCTCGCCCTGGCTGCCCGCGGTCAGGAGCAGCAGCTTCGAAGGCGGGACCTTGTCTGCGTTCTCGAGCTGCACTGTCAGGCCTTCGGGCACCTTGAGGAAGCCGAGCTCGCGAGCGGTCTTGAAGTTGGTCTGCAGGCTGCGCCCGACCACGGCGACCTTACGATCGAACTGCACCGCCATCCTCACGAGGTGCTGGATGCGGTGAATGTTCGACGCGAAGTTCGCCACCACGATGCGCCCAGGCGCTTCGCCGAAGATGCGCTCGAAAGGAGCATGGAGGTCTCGCTCCGACCCCGAGCGGCCCGACCGCTCAGCGTTGGTGGAGTCACTGAGCAGGAGCAGCACGCCGTCGTCGCCGAGGCTGCGGAAGCGCGCCATGTCGGTTGGGTGGCCGTCGGGAGGATCGGGATCAAGCTTGAAGTCGCTGGTGTAGATGACGCGGCCGACCGGGGTTTCGATCGCGAGCGCCACTGCGTCCGGAATCGAGTGGCAAACCGCCACCGTCTCGACGCGAAACGGGCCCAGCTGCACGGCATCGCCCACCCGGACCTCGCGCAGGTCTGACTCGCGCAGGATGCGGTGCTCCTTCAGCTTGGGCTTGACGAGCCCCAGGGTCAGCCGCGTGCCGTACACGGGGACGTTCAGCTTCTTCAACGCGTACGGCAGCCCGCCGATGTGGTCCTCGTGGCCGTGGCTCAGGAAGATGCCCAGCACCTTGCGGCCGCCCTCGAGCAGGTACGAGATGTCAGGCAGGACGAGGTCGATGCCAAGCATGTCGTCCTGCGGGAACATGAGCCCGGCGTCGACGACGAGGACCTGGTTCTCCCACTCGAGCGCCCACATGTTGATGCCCACCTCGCCGAGGCCGCCCAGCGGCAGGTACCGAAGCCGCGATTCGCTCACAAGAGTCGGAGCTGCTCGGCTTCCTGTTTAGGGACTGGCAGAGGTTCTGGCGGCGGTGGTGGCGCGAGGAGCTTGTCGAGGTATGCCTTGAC
>DMCH01000007.1:0-495 GCA_003446775.1 Chloroflexota bacterium | reverse complement strand
AGGCTGCCATGAACGCGCGAGATCGAACCCTGGCCGGGCAACAACCGCTCCAACGCATGCCGGCCGAGGACGAGCACGACCTTCGGCTTGATCATGGCCAGCTGCCGAACCAGGTATGGCGAGCACGACTCGGCCTCATTCGGCATCGGGTCGCGGTTCTGCGGCGGGCGGCACTTGAGCACGTTGGTGATGTAGACGTCTGAGCGTCCCAGGCCGATGCGCGCCAGGAGCGTGTCCAGCAGGTGGCCCGCGGCGCCGACGAACGGCTCGCCCTGACGGTCCTCGTTGAAGCCGGGCGCCTCGCCCACGATCATGATGTCAGCCGGGCACGGTCCGACTCCGGGCACGGCCTGCGTGCGCGTCGCGTGAAGACCGCATTTGACGCACGCGCGGACCTCGGCGTGGAGCTGCTCGAGCTCGAGCGATGCGCTAGGCGACTTTCACTCCAGTCTTAAATGTGATCAGGTCCCCCGCCTCTCGAATCGTCTGCATCAC
>DMCH01000091.1:529-21304 GCA_003446775.1 Chloroflexota bacterium | reverse complement strand
GTTGGCCGCCGCGGTGCGGGATACGAACAGGGCATTTCTGAGGCTCCATTTGCTCTTTCTGCCGATCGTCGCATTTGCGATCGGGCGTCGTCGTGATGTTCGTCCGGTGTTGCTCTATAAATTTGCGTTGGTGTTGATCTTGGTCCCAAGCCTGATTGTCGATCAGGGAGACCGCTGCATCGAAATGGCCCTCCCGCGGTGGGCGGCTGCTTATGCGCTGGCGGTCTCCGATTTGCTGCCGGACGTATGACGAATCGTCAGGCGTCCCGCGAGCACCTGACGCCGGCAAACTCGTCACCAGTAAGGTGTAGCTAGGGTGGACACTCACGATTCAGCCGCAAACCTGGGACGGAGCCAGGCAGGCCGGCCACGCAACCTCTGGCTGGTGGTCGTGGCCACGGGCCTGCTGGAGATCCTGGTGCTGGGCGGCGGTGGTGCGGCTGCATACGAGCTGCGCTCGAGCATGTACAGCCCCGAGCGCGCGGTCACGGATTACTTCGCCGCCCAGGGCCAGGGTGACGTCAGCGGCATGATGGCGAACGCGACGTTCCAGCAAGGCTCGAATCGCGAGTACTTCAGTCAATCCGCGATTGCCGCGATGATGCAACTGCCACAGAACAGGGACGTGCACAACGTCAAGGTGGTGTCGTCGCAGGCGATCGATCCAACGACGCAATCGGTCTCGGTCTCGATGATCTGGGAGGGCCAGCATCGCAGCCAGACCTACACGGTGCGGAAGGACAACTCTCGGTTCCGCGACCTCGTCTTCCGTTACTGGCGAATCGTGATTCCATTCGCCACGATCCACATCACACTTCCCAACCAGGCGGGGCAGGTCCAGGTCGACGGCATCACACCCGCGACCGCAGACGTGAGCAGCATCCAGGCGGTCGACGGATACCACCTGGTGACCATGAGCGCCAACGACTTCTATGACCGCGCTTCGCAAGTGGTCGACGCGGTGGACAGCTCGCCAACCGCTGAATTCGCTCCGGAAGTCAGCTCTGGGGCGATGATCTTGGCCGCGGCCGCCATCAAGCTCGCCTTTCCAAACTGTGATGCAGCTGCGTACACCGGCTGCTTGAACCACACCTACAGCGCGGCCAACGACGGCCGAAAGCACTTTTTCGACCTGCCGGGATATGGCCAGGTCTTTTGGACCACATACAGGGTGACCCTGGTGGGGGATCCGACCTCGGATATGAAGCTGGTCGTCCCTCCGGACGCCGGCAAGGTGAATGCCTCCGGCACCTGCACGGTCACAGTGACATTCGACGGCACGCGGAACTACAACCTGGCGGGACCTTGGACGGCGACGCTCACGTGGGACAGCGGCAGGTTCACAGCGGATGTGGCCTCCAGCTGCTGGGACAACAAGGCTTAAGCGCTTCTCCTCCGCTCTCCCGGGAGACAGGAATGCAACCAAACACCGGGTTGGCGCATCGAATAGGCAGGAGCGTGTCTCTACGTTCCGGAGGAAAGAAATATGCGACGCATCACCCTGACCCTTGCTGTGATGTTGATGTGCGCCTGCGGCGCCGCCAACAGCGCGAATGGCTTGCCCGCCCCGGCGACGGCGAGCCCGGTCGCGCTCACCTGCACCGCCTCTGGCGCGGCGTCGCCTTTGTGGCCGGCTGTGCCATCGGCTTCAGCCACGACCCCCGCCATCGTGTCGGCGGCGGCCGATGGCGACACGCTGAAACTCACCTTTGCTTCGGGGACGCCGCAGTTCGTGGTCGTCCCGGTTGGCAGCGCCCACTTCACGGTTGACCCCAGCGGCCGGCCCGTCGATCTCGCCGGCGCCTCGGGAGTCAGGATCGTGCTCCGCGGCTTTCGCGGTGACGTCAGCAACTACATCGGACCAGCGCGCCTCGCCTCGTCAGGCCCGATCCTGCTTGAAACGGGCGCGATCGGAGACTTCGAGGGCGTCGTCAGCTTCGGCGCCGGCGTGAGCCGGCCCGCTTGCGCAAACGTGACCGCGAGCTCATCCACGCTCACCTTTCAGTTCATCGCCAGCGGCAACTAGGCCGCGCCCGGAGGTCGTAGGAAGCAACATGATGAGCGCCGTGATGGAGCAACGGCCGTCTGCCATGCAGCGTGCCATCGAAGGTGACGCTGACTCCTTCGCGATGCTCATCGACCCGCTGCTCAATCCCGCCTACAGGCTCGCGGCCGTGATGCTTTCCGACCGCATGGCGGCCGAGGACGCCGTGCAGGAGGCTTCGGTGAAAGCGTGGCGCAACCTGCGCCAACTGCGCGGCGACGAGAGCGCGCTGCGCGCGTGGTTCCTATCTATCGTCGCCAACGAGTGCCGCATGACGCGACGCCGGCGCTGGTGGTCGGTGGTGAAATCGGCGGACGTCGAATCCGACCGGCGGACCGATGCGCCCAGTCAAGAGGCTGTGACCGACCTCAGGCGAGCCCTCGCTCGGCTCAGTCCTGATGAGCGCCTGCCGTTGGTCCTCTACTTCTATCTCGACCTGCCCCTGGACGAGGTCGCGCGCACCCTGCGCGTCTCGCCGTCCGCCGCCAAATCGCGAATATATCGAGCCGCGCGCCGGCTTCGCGCCGACCTGACCCTCGAGGAGGTGTCCTGACATGAGCCAGAATTTCCGCCGCGACCTAAACCGGGAGTTCGATGCCATCAGCGGGTCGCCCAGCCCGGCGCTGTCGGCACGCGTCCGCTCGGCTCTGGCGCAGGGCAGGCCCGCGCGCACCGGTCCGTTCTGGATGGCCGGCCTGGCGGCGGGGCTGATCGCAGCCATCGTGGTCGGCGTGCTGGTCGTGGCGAGCTTCAACCGGCACCAGACGGGCGCCCTACCTGGAACGGCGCCGACCCCGAGCGCGACTCCGAGCTCGAACCCGAGCCCGAGCTTCACGCCCAGCCCCAGCCCGGCGCAGACCCCGCCCGACTCCAACCTTCCGGCTTTCATTTGTGCGGGCCCGGTTTCGCTTGCGGGCGCCCAGTCGCCGGCGGTCGCATTCGTGGACGCAGTCCGCACCGGCACCCACACGGGATACGACCGTGTGACCATCGAGTTCAACAACGGCGAGCCGGGCAGCGTGGACATGAGTCAACACAACGGGACCACCTTCACGCAAGGAGCCAGCGGCCAGCAGGTCACGCTGAACGGCATCGCGGGCCTGCTCGTGATCATCCACGGCGCCGACGAGCACACCGCATACAGCGGATCGACCGACATCAAGACCGTATACTCCGTCCTTCTAGAGCTCCGCCAGGTGGAGGACTTCGAAGGCACCGTGCAGTGGGGCCTCGGCCTGTCGAAGAGTGCCTGCTACCGCGCGTTCTACCTCGCGAACCCGGCGCGGCTGGTGATCGACATCCAGAACAGCTAGTACATTGGTGCGGACCCAACGACCAGCTCAAGGAGTCCGCAATGTCCAGCCTCGCCTTCGACCCGGAAGAAACTACGCACTGGGAGCAGAGTCATCCGCGCAACATCGCGCCTGAGAAATGGAAGCAGTTCGAGGGCTACGCGGCCGAGATGTTCTCTGCCTTCGGCATGGACCTTGACACCCCGGGCACCAAAACCACCCCGACGCGCTTCGTGCGCGCGCTCTTCGACGCCACCAATGGATACGAAGGCGATCCCAAGCTGCTCACGGCCTTCCCGACGGAATGCCGCGGCGGTCCCGACTGCAGCATCGCGCAGACGATCGAGGGCCCGATCGAATTCTTCTCGCTTTGCGAGCACCATGCACTTCCGTTCCATGGCCACGCGTACATCGGCTACATCGCGCACGAGGAGATCATCGGCATCTCCAAGCTCACCAGGCTGGTGCGCGTGTTCGCCCGGCGCTTCACCGTCCAGGAGCGGGTCGGGGTCGAGATCGCCGATGAGCTGGTTCGCGTCTTGCAGCCGCACGGTGTCGCGGTGCATTTGAACGCGATGCATCTGTGCACGCAGATGCGCGGAGTTCGCGAAGCTCACTCGCGGACACTGACATCGTATTGGCGCGGCAACTACGAAACCGATCCTCAGCTCCGGACCGAGTTCCTTCAGGCGGCCATGATGCCGGCGAACCACTGACCGGAGCGCTGTCGCCGTTCGAGGTCCTCTTCGAAGCGGACCTGCCTTCGTACGCGCTGCCACACGAATTGAACAGGCTGTATGGCCGGCTCGGATTCGCCGACCGGGTGGTGTACTCGAATTTCGTGTCGTCGGTGGACGGCGTGGTGACGTTCGGCTCGGGCGTCTCGGCCGGATCGGTCATCAGCGGCAAGAATCCCGCGGATCGTTTCTTGATGGGGCTCCTGCGTGCATGCGCGGATGCGGTCGTCATCGGTGTGGGCACTCTGCGCGCGACCCCCGGACATCTGTGGACTCCTGCCCACGTTTGCCCCGATTTCGCCACTGAATTCGCGACGCTGAGGAATACCCTCCGCCGAAGCCCAGAACCGCGGCTCGTGATCCTGAGCAACCGCGGCCAACTGGACTTCGATCACCCGGCCCTGAAGGGCGCCCTCGTTATCACGACCAAGGACGGAGCCAAGCGGTGCAGCAGCCGCGTGCCGAGCTCCTGCGAGGTGATCACGCTGGGCACGGGCAAGGCAGTGGACATCAAGCGCGCATTCGCCGAGATGACAAGGGTGGGCTACGAGGTCGTGCTGACCGAGGGCGGGCCGCACGTCATGGGTGAGTTGATCAAGTCGAGGCTGCTCGACGAGATGTTCCTCACGCTCTCGCCGGTGATCGCGGGTCGGGACAAAGAGCATCGCCTTGGAATGGTGGAGGGGGTTGAGCTCCTGCCGAGGATCCCTGTCTGGAGCCGCCTACGCAGCGCCCGTCGGCACGGCGACTACCTGTTCCTGCGTTACGCGTTGCCTCGCTGATCGAAGGCTCGCGCGCGCAGCGCACGCTTGGTGTCGTCTTGCGACTCGAGCAGCGAGCGCCGCATCGGTCCTGGCAGGTCGCCCTCGAGCCACCGGTCGGTGAGCGTGACGACCTCGGGCGTGATGATGGTCATCGGATACATCCACCTCACAAACATCAAGGCCTCATCGATGTCGTGCGATTCCCAGAACGGTACCAGGGCTTCGAAGTACGGTTGGACGTATTCCGCCAACAAAGACTCCTGGTCCGGCCGATGGAAACCGTCGGCGATGGCCCTCTTCGTGGCGAGAGAGACGCGGCCGTTGCTGACCGCCTCCCACGCCTCCGCTTTGGCCACCGGCACAGGACGCGCCGCCCGCGCCGCGGCGGCGGCGCGACGTCCCATGTCGGTGGGGTCGCGCTCCAACTCGTCGGCGATGACCTCCGGCCCTGCGGCGCCGACCGTGGCGAGCGCTGTCACAGCTGCCCAGCGGATGGCGAAATCCACGGCCAGTCCGTCGAGCCGGGTCCTGCCATCGAGCAGGCCCGCCACCCAGTCGAGGTCCGCTTGCCGGCCCGCGGCGTCGATGAAGGTCATGGTCCAATGCAGCTGGAGGTCGCTGCCGGCCGGAATCCGTTGCAACCGGTCGAAAGCCGCCCGCGCGACGCTCTCGCGCAGATCGCCGCGGCGCGTGAGGCTCGCGTACTCCTCGAAGGCGGCGAAGGTGCGGAACATCAGCGACTGGAACACCGCTGGGTCGGTCTCGACGTCGATGCATCGAATTGAGATGTCGACGTAGTCGCCGGCGCGGAGCTCGGCATTACGGACCATGTCCCACAGCGCGCCCCACACGACCGCGCGTGCCAGGTCATCGTCGAGCTGCAGCCGACCCTCGAGCAGAACGTGTAGCGAACGAGCATCGACTGCGACTCTCGCGTACGTGAGATCGCCGTCGTTGACGAGCGCGAAGTCACCCGCGACTTCGCCCACGAGCTGAGGCACTGGCGTGCGTGCACCGTCCACGTCGAGCTCGACCGTCCGTCGCCGCTTGAACGCCCGATCGGGGCCGCCATCGACGTCGAAGAAACCAATCCGCAGGTGGTGGGGGCGCAGGACAGGGTGCGACGCGGGCGCCGTCTGCACCACCGCGGCCGACTTGATCCTTTGGTCTTCGACCTCTAGGTCCAATGCAAGCTTGTTCAGCCCCGCTTCCTCCAGCCAGACCCGAGCCCATGCTTTCAAGTCGCGTCCGGATTCTTCCTCCAGGGCCGCGAGAAAGTCGGCGAGAGTGGCGTTGGCATAGGAGTGGCGCTCGAGGTACGTGTGAACGCCGTCGAAAAAGGTCTCCTCTCCCAGCCATGCCGCCAGTTGCTTGAGGACCGCCCCACCCTTGTTGTACGTGATCTTGTCGAAGTTGAGATGAACCGACTCGACGTCGGGGATGTCGGCCACGATCGGGTGGGTGGTGGGCATCTCGTCCTGAATCCTCGCGGCGACCTTGGTCTCGGCGGCGAACTGGGTCCAGGCGTTCTTGAATCGCGTCGCCTCGGCGCTGGCGAGGCTGCCCATGTAGGTCGCGAAGCTCTCGTTGAGCCAGAGGTCGTCGAACCACTTCATCGTGACGAGGTCGCCGAACCACATGTGCGCCATCTCGTGAAGGATCGTCTCCGCCCGCCTCTGACGCGCGGCTTGGGTGACCCGCGAGCGGAAGATGTATCTCTCGCTGAAGGTGACGCAGCCGGGGTTCTCCATGGCGCCGGCGGAGAACTCGGGCACGAACAGCTGGTCGTACTTACCGAACATGTAGGGAATGCCGTAACGGGACTCGAAGTAGTCGAGGCCTTGGCCGGTGAGCTCGGCGATCTCGTCGGGGTCCAGGTAGGGCGCGAGCGACTGCCTGCAGTACACGCCTAGCGAAATGTCCCGGTGCTGCGTGTGTACGGAGTGGTAGTGACCAGCGACAACGGCGGCCAAGTATGTGGAGATGACCTTGGTGGTCGGGAACTGCCAGACGCGTCTGTCGTTCTTTGCGCCCGGCATGTTGGACACCACCGTCCAGTCGGCGGGCGTCGTGACCTGGAACGTGAAAGCGCCTTTGATGTCGGGCTGGTCGAAGCACGCGAACACGCGATGCGCGTCGTTGCTCTCGAAGCTGGTGTGCAGATAGTCGCGTCCGTCGAGCGGGTCCTTGAAGCGAGACAGGCCGGTGCCGTTGTGCATGTACTTCGCGGTCGCCGACACCTTGAGCACGTTCTGCTCCTCGAGACCTGCGAGCTCGATCCGTCCGCGGTCGAACGCCTCGGCGGGTAGTGTCTTGCCGTTCAGCTCGATGCGCTCGACGGCCGGTCCGATGAACTCGATGAAGGTGCCGGCACCGGGCCGCAGACACCGGAATGCGACGGTCGTGTCGGACGTGAAGGTTTCGTCATCGCCGGTCAGGTCCAGCTGCACGTCGTAGCGCGGCTCCGACACGAGCGCCGCGCGCGAGCGCGCCTCATCACGGGTGAGGTTGTTACGAGTGGTTATGAAACGACCTTAGGTCAAGCGCACGAGGCAGCACTGCCCGGCAGGTCGTAAGGCTTGGACGCGGCCGTGACCCCCTTGTCTGTGGTGACGACCGCGACGATGGAAGCCGCCTTGGAACCAGTAGGCAGCGTCACTGGGTATCCGCCAACAGGGGCCGGAATCCAGCTGATCTGTTGCGAGATTGCCTTGGTGTTGTCAACTCTGTTGAAAATCGTGTCGTCGTTGCCGGTGCACCTGTCGAAGAAATGGACCGTGTAGGTCAGCTGGCTCACCGCGCCTTGACCCGTCCAATAGATACCTATGTCGATGTGGCAAGCTGAATTCAACGTGCAGTTGGTGTCCGCTGAAGTGCCCCCCACGCAGGTCGCGCTGGGTAAGCAGAACTGAATGCTGGTCAGTGGGGCACTGGCGAGGGGCGCGTAGGTCGGCACAGTTTGGAGGGCGCCGCCGACGGGCGAGGGTGTGACCTTCGGTGAGGTCTTGGGCGACGTCTTCGGCGATGTCTTGGGCGAAGTCCCGGGCGACGTGACCCCGACGTTGTGGTTCGATCCGCCTCGAATGGCGGAGACGATGCCGAAGCCGATGCCAAGCAGAAGCAGGATCACGATGGCGGCGGCCGCGGGTACCAGCCACGGCGGGCGCGCGGTGGCCTGGTCGCGGACGGGGCGGCGGGGAGCGGGGGCCTTGCGGGCCGGACCGAGGTCGGGAGCCGAAGCGGGAGTGCTCGTGTAGGTGGACGGCGCAGGGGCCACGTACGCAGGGACAGCGGCCGCCGGGGTGGTGGCGGGTGGAGATGAGGAAGCCTGCGTCGAAGCGACGTCCGCGGTCGGGGTCGACGACGGCGTCGGAATCGACGTCCACGTGGGCTTGGCCTCGGCCGCCGGCGGCTCCGGCGAAGGGGCCGGCGCCGCGGTGGGCGGCGGCCCCGGATCCCAGGTCGAGGTGGGGGGCGGCTCAGCGGCCGGCGGTGGCGGCGCGGGAGGCTCTGGTGGCGGAGCTATCGGTACGCCTCCCCAGGTTTCCGTAGGCGACGACGGGGCGGCGGGCTTCTCCTGCCAGGTGGGTACGTCCGTGGACGGAGTGGCCGGCTTGTCCTGCCAGCTCGGGACCGACGTGGGGGGCGAGGGCGCCTCTACAGGGGGCGTGATGATCGGAAACGTGCTCGGCGAGCGCGGAGGCGGCTCGTAGGACGCCCCCGCGGGTGCCGGCTCGTCACGGAGCTGGGGTGGCACGTATGGGGGCGGTACCGGCGCTGGCGGGTAGTTCTCCACCGGCCGGGGCGGGGCCTCGTACGAAGCCGGAGACCGGACGGGCGTCTGGTCGCGCAGCGGCGGAGCAGCGGCCGCCGGGGGGTAGGTCTCTTTGGGCAAGAAAGGCGTGATCGCCGGCATCTCGCGTCCGCCCGCCCTCAACGCGAGCTCGGCTTGCGCTGCGGTCGCGCGATCGGGTGCGAGCAATGCGGAGGCCATTTCGCGCAGCGCACCCTGGGCGCGGTCCGCGGCCGGGCCCATCGCTCCGCTTGCCATCGAGCGCATCGTCACGACGAGTCCAGGCGGGATGCTCGGGGGCGCGGGCGCACCGGCCGGGTCGACGCCGAATGCCGCGCAGATGGCCATGCCGCACGACCGCACGTCGGCGCGCAGGTCGCTTTGCGATGGCGCGCCGCGCACGGCGGCAGCTGGATGCCCGCTGAGTCGAACCTCTCCATTGCTGGTGACGCGGATCGCGGCGGCCCCGAAGCCGCCCATCGCGATTCCTGCTTCGTGCAGGGCGGCCACGCCCGACAGGACGGCCGCGCCTAATGCGGCCGCCGCCGGAGGCGTCAGCGGGCCGCGGGACAGGATCGTGCCCAGCGGCACGCCTTCGTTCGGCTCGGCGGCGACCCAGAGACCGTTGGGGTCGGTGCCCCAGGCCAGCAGCGGGGCCAGCGCCGGATGAGGGTGCTCGGCCAGCCGTTGAATGCGTGGCACGGCCGCGGCCGCCTCGGCGGCAGGTGCGGTGATCTCGTGGATCACCACCGCCTTCCCGTTCTTGAGCACGGCCTTCCAGCCCTGGCCCGCTCCCGGGGCCACGAGTTCGATCAGCTTCGGTTTCGGCTCACTCTCGGGCATATCGGGTGCATGGTACCCTTGCTGCCCATGGCGTATGTCATCGTTTCGCCTTGCGTGACGGTCAAAGACGCCTCATGCGTCGAGGTCTGCCCCGTGGACTGCATTCACACCGACGACGCGTCGAACATGTACTTCATCGATCCGGATGAGTGCATCGACTGCGGTGCTTGCGTCGATCCGTGCCCTGTAGACGCGATCTTTCCCGAGGACGAGGTGCCCGAGAAGGAGCGCGAATACATCAAGATCAACGCCGACTACTTCAAGAATCGTCAGTAACCATCTAGACCTGTCTTAAGAGTGGCGAGGCACGCAGTCACGCTCGTCCCCGGCGACGGGGTCGGGCCCGAGATCTGCGAAGCGGCGGTGCGCGTGCTCGAGGCCACCGGGGTCCAGTTCGACTGGGACGTGCACCAGGCCGGTGTGGCTGCCATCAAGGAATTCGGGACGCCGCTGCCCGAGCCGCTGCTCGCTTCGATCCGCAAGAACAAGGTTGCGCTGAAGGGTCCGATCACGACCCCCGTCGGTTCCGGCTTCAGAAGCGTCAACGTCGCCTTGCGCCAGGAGCTCGACCTATATGCGCTCGTGCGCCCGGTCAAGGCGTACAAGGGCGCGCGCAACCTGCGCGACGACCTCGACTTCGTGATCGTGCGCGAGAACACCGAGGACATTTACGCCGGGATCGAGTTCGAGCAAGGCTCGGCCGACGCCAAGCACCTCATCGACGAGATCTCCACCCTCGCCAAGAAGAAGATCCGCCCGGACAGCGGGCTCTCCATCAAGCCGGTCTCGATCAGTGGATCGGAGCGGATCGTGGAGTTCGCTTTCGACTACGCGCGCAAGAACAAGCGGCGCAAGGTCACCGCCGTGCACAAGGCCAACATCATGAAACACACGGACGGGCTGTTTCTCGCGGTGGCGCGCAAGGTCGCCGAGCGGAACCCGGACATCGAGTTCGAGGATCGCATCGTCGACAACATGTGCATGCAGCTGGTGTTGCGGCCAAGCGAGTACGACATCCTCTGCTGCCTCAACCTCTACGGCGACATCATCTCCGACCTCGGGGCCGGCATGATCGGCGGCCTCGGGCTGGCGCCGGGCGCGAACATCGGCACCAACGGCGCCGTTTTCGAGGCCACCCATGGCAGCGCCCCCAAGTACGCCGGGCTCAACAAGGTGAATCCGATGGCGGTGATGCTGTCAGGCGTGCTGATGCTGCGGCACCTTGGAGAGATCGCCGCGGCCGACGCCCTCGAGGGTGCCATCGCGAGCGTGATCGCGGTGGGGAAGAGCGTCACCTACGACCTGAAGGAGAAGCGCGACGACCCCACGTCGGTGGGTACGAGCCAGGTCGCCGACGCCGTCGTGGCGCAGCTCAAAGCGGGTGCGTAGCGAATCGGAAGGCGGGCGGGGAGCTGGGCGATCCAGTACGCTCGTACGTTGCGCGGTTGATCGCCATCGAAGACATCCTGATCAGCCTTCCTGTCGCCAAATGAGATGCGCCGCCGCGGTCCTCGCGGCCGGACTGCTCGCCGCGGCGTGCTCGAATGGCGCGCCTCCGGCGGTGAGCTTGACCCATGTGTCCGAAGCACGTGTCGTCGGCCCCGCGCTCGATGGATCGGACCAACCCTCGTTCGCCTTTCGAACCGGCCGGCCGCTGGCATTGAGCCTCCAGGAGCTCTTCCACCCGCGCTACAACGTGCCCGCCGACCCGTCGATGGTACGCACGCTGCTGGTGACCGGAGACATCATCCCGGCCCGCGGAGTCGCGTGGTCGGCAATCGACGTGCATCACGACTACCTGTGGCCATTTCGGCCCACCGCTGACTACACGCGGAACGCCGACGTGACCTACGTCAACCTGGAGGCGCCGCTCTTTGCGGGCTGCCCGGTGAACCCCAACTCAAGTTTTACATTCTGTGGTGACGCGCGCTTTGTCAACGGCCTCACGTTGATGGGGGCAAAGGTCGTCAACCTCGCGAACAATCACCTCACCAACTACGGCTCGGCCGGGGTCAGCTCTACGGTCCAGCTGCTCGATCAAAACGGAATCCTCAACAGTGGGCTCGGCCCCGTGGCCGTGATCGATGTTCGGGGCATCAAGTTCGGGTTCATCGGCTTCAACGGCGTCGGACGCGCGATCGATCAGGCCGCGCTCAAGGACGGCATCGCGAGGGCTCGCCAGCTCGCGGACATTGTGGTCGTGCAGTTCCACTGGGGCAAGGAATACGAGCGCCAGCCGATGGCCGACCGCGGCGTGCCGACACCGGACGATCCTGTGGCCATCGGCCACGAAGCGATCGACTGGGGTGCGGATATCGTGATCGGCAACCATCCGCACTGGTACCAGGGCATCGAGGTGTATCACGGCAAGCTGATCACCTATGCGCATGGAAATTTCATCTTCGACCAGATGTGGTCGGAGGAGACGCGCGAGGGAGTGATCGGCACGTATACGTTCTATGGGACGCGGCTGGTGGCTGCCTCCTGGAAGGCGGTCCGCATCTACGACTACGGGCAGCCGGTGTTCATGAACGCGAACGACAACAGCACCGCGCTGACGACCATGGAAGCCGCCAGCGATGAGCTCGCCACGCGCCTGGGCGAACCCACGACGAAGCCCGTGCCCGCGCTGCCGCCGCCGCCGGCGTTTGCACCATTGAAGGCGCCCTAGCCTCCCTGCCACGCGGGGAGGTCCCTGCGCGCCCGAAGGGCGCCCAGGGGGTGGGGAGATACAAGTCCTCTAGAATCTCCCCAACTTTAGTCCCAGGGGGTTCCACCGTCTCAGCCAACGTCAAAGCAAGCGAGCTCCAAAGAATGCGCGGGCGCCGGAGGCGCGGTCGCGACAGGTTTGTCGTCGGCGCGACGATCACGCTGCTGGTCGCCGGCGGCGTCACCAGCGGATTCGTCCTCGCCTATCGAACCGCCGGCGTCATCCTCACGGCCCAACACACGAGTATCGACACCAACAAACATGCGGTGCCGGCTCCGCCTGCGAACTTCGATCATTTCGATTTTTCGAGCCTGTGGCTCGCGGTCAATCACCAGCCGTCGCTGCCGATCCACGGCCAGGCCGCATATCTCGTGGACCTCGATACGCGCCAGGTGATGTGGGCCCGCGACCCCGAAACCTCGCGCGCACCCGCGAGCCTGACCAAGCTGATCACGGCGATGGTGGCGGTCGACGATGCCGGCTCGCTGGACCGGACGGTCGTCGTGGCCAAGGAGGCGGTGCAGGTCGTACCGAGCGTGATGGGCCTGTCTGCCGGCGAGAGCCTGACCGTGCGTCAGCTCCTGGACGGACTCTTCCTCGACTCCGGCAACGATGCCGCCGAGGCCCTGGCGCGCGGGATCGTGCCCCGGGACCGCTTCATCCGGCAGATGAACCAGAAGGCGAAGAGCATCGGCCTGACCGCCAGCCATTTCGTCAACCCGAGCGGCCTCGACGCGCCCGGGCATGGCATGTCGGCGCACGATCTCGCCCACGCGGCCGCCTACCTGGACCAGTACTACCCCGAGCTGGCCAACATCGCGGCCACCCGGGACGTCCGCATTCCCGCCACAGGACAGCACAAGGCCTTCTACCCGCACAACCTGAACCAGCTGATCTACACGTATCCGGGAGCGACGGGCCTCAAGACAGGCCTGACGGACAACGCGGGCGGTTGCATCGTCGCCACCGCGACGCGGAACGGCCGGCACCTGATCGCGGTCGTGCTCAATGCCACTCTGCACTCGGCGGCCGACGCGACCGTGCTGCTCAACTACGGGTTCAGCACGCAGCCGCGTCTGCCGCTCCTCTCCTAGCGACGGGGAGCGCTTAGACTTCCCGGACGTGATCCGGCTTGTGGGTCTGAGCGCGCAGGAGGTCCTCGACTCGCGCGGCAATCCCACCGTTTCGGTGACCGCGACCACAGAACAAGGCAGCGCCACCGCGATCGTTCCCTCCGGCGCTTCCACCGGTAAGCACGAGGCTCTCGAGCTGCGCGACGGCGACGGCGACCGCTACGGGGGCAAGGGTGTCCTGAAGGCGGTCAGCAACGTCGAGAGGACGATCGCCGCCCACGTCGTCGGTATGGACATCTCCGACCAGGCGGCCTTCGACGCCGCCTTGATCGGCCTGGACGGGACAATCGACAAATCACGCCTGGGCGCGAACGCGATTCTCGGCGTGTCGCTCGCGGCCGCACGCGCGGCCGCGCAGGCATCGAACACGCCGCTTTACCGCTACCTCGGCGGAGCGCAGGCACACTTGCTGCCTCTGCCGATGGCGAACATACTCAACGGCGGCGTGCATGCGGACACGTCCGTTGACGTGCAGGAGTTCATGGTGTGCCCGGTCGGCGCGCCGTCGTTTGCCGAGGGGCTGCGCGCGGTCTCGGAGGTGTATCACGAGCTCAAGCTTCTTCTCAAGAGCCAGGGGCTCTCGACCGCGGTGGGGGACGAGGGCGGCTTCGCCCCCGACCTGCCTTCGAACGAGGACGCTCTCAAGCTCATCGTCGAGGCGATCGGCCAGGCGCGCTACAAACCCGGTGATGAAGTGGCCCTCGCGCTGGATCCCGCCGCCAGCGAGCTGTACGCGGACGGGAGCTACAAGTTCGCAGGCGAAGGCCTGGCGCTGACCGCGCTGCAGCTGGTCAACCTGTATGAGAAATGGGTTGACCTGTACCCGATCGTCAGCATCGAAGACGGCATGGCCGAGGACGACTGGGACGGCTGGAAGCTGCTCACGGAGCGGCTTGGAGGGAAGATCCAGCTCGTGGGCGACGACCTTTTCGTCACCAACGTCGACCGGCTCCAGCAGGGGATCGAGAAGGGGATCGCGAACTCGATCCTGATCAAGGTCAACCAGATCGGCACCCTCACCGAGGCCCTGCACGCCATCGACACCGCTCGGACGGCGGGTTACTCTGCCGTCATCTCCCATCGCTCCGGCGAGACCGAGGACACGACGATCGCGGACCTGGCCGTCGCGACGGGTGTGGGCATGATCAAGACCGGCGCGTGCGCCCGCTCGGAGCGCGTCGCCAAATACAACCGGCTCCTTGCCATCGAGCATGAGCTCGGCTCGGGCGCGTACTACGCGCAGGGTTCGAGCTTTCCGTGAAAGCGGCATCGCGGGCGGTTCACGCCGGCCGCGAACTCGTTGCCCGGAGCCCGCTCGCGCCCGACCTCAGTCCCGCGGCGGTCCACGTGTACACCGACCTCGACGACTACGAGGCGGTTGCGCGAGGGGACCGGCCGGGGCATTACTACGGCCGCAACTCCAACAGCAACCGGTCGATGCTGGAGCAGGCGGTCGCCGAGCTCGAAGGCGCAGAGGCCGGCGTGGCCACCGCGAGTGGGATGGCGGCGCTGCACGTGGCGATCCTCGCGCTGGCGCCGAAACCCATCACGATCGTGGCCACACGCGAGCTGTATGGCGGCACTCTGGCGCTCCTGCGCCAGGACCTGGAGCCCGCCGGCTACGAGACCAACTTCATCGACATGACGGACCTCGACGTGGTCCGGAGCGCGCTCGACGGCGCCGGCCTCGCGCTGGTCGAGACGATCACCAACCCGCTGTGCAGGCTGCCTGACGTCGAAGCGATCGCATCGCTGGCGCGCGATCGAGGCGTGCCTCTGCTGGTCGACAACACGTTCGCGACCCCAATCCTTTTCCGGCCGCTCGAGGTAGGTGCGACCGCCGTCATGCACAGCGCGACGAAGTACATCGGCGGTCACTCCGACCTGGTTGCGGGAGTTCTGGTCGGGAACGCCGACGTGATGTCGGCCGCACGGGCACGGTCGGTCCGGACCGGGAGCACGCTCGGCCCGTTCGATGCGTGGCTCGCGCTGCGCGGCCTGCGGACCCTCGACGTCCGCATGCGCCGGCACAGCGACAATGGCATCGCACTCGCCCGCGCGCTGCAGATGATGCCCGGCGTCGCTCGCGTCTATCACCCGTCGCTCGAGGGCTCGCCGTCTCAAGCCGTGGCGCGGCGCCTCATGCCGGAGGGAACGGGAGGGATGCTCGCGTTCGACCTCGACGGCGGCCGCGCGGCCGTGCAGCGAATGCTGTCGCGCTTCCAGATGGTCAGGTTCGCCGCCAGCCTCGGCGGTGTCGAGACGACCGTTTCCTATCCGGAGATAACCTCGCATCGCGGCCTTACCCCTGCCGAGCGCGCCGAGCTCGGCGTGGGGTCGGGAACGGTACGTGTCTCGGTCGGCATCGAGGCGGCCGACGAAATACTCGCCGACTTCGTGCAGGCACTAGCGAATTAGTTGTCGGCCTACACGCTCCTGCAGCTCGTCGAGGTCCTGGCCTTCAGCGCCGTGCTCATGTTCGGCGTCATGGTCCGATCGCCGAGCATCGCGATCCTGGGCGGCGGCTTCCTGATCGGCAAGGCCGTCCTCAACATCCTCGCGCCGGAGGGCGGGACGGTCTACAGACGCTCCGTGATCGGATACACGCTGGGTGGGATCTTCGTTGTCATCGGCGTGGCCGCGGCCCACTTCCTCACGTAGCGGGGAATCGACGGCCGGGAGGCGCTGGTTCCTATCCTTGTTGCAATGGAGCAGCGAACCGTGAGCGCGGGCATCATCGGGCTGATCGGCAACACGCCGCTGCTGCGGGTCAGGCTGTTCGAGCGGGACTTTCCCGAGCTCGAGGTGTACGCCAAGGCGGAGTGGTTCAACCCCGGCGGCTCGGTGAAGGATCGCGCGGCGCTCTCCATGATCCTGGACGGCGAGCAGCGCGGGGAGCTCACGCGTCGCAAGACGATCATCGACTCCACCTCGGGCAACACCGGGATCGCCTACGCGATGGTCGGCGCGGCCAAGGGCTATCGGGTCAAGCTGGTGATGCCCGGCAACGTGAGCGCGGAGCGCAAGGCGCTGGTCACGGCTTATGGCGCCGAGATCGTGTACAGCGACGCGCTCGAAGGATCGGACGGCGCCATCAGGATGGTTCGCGACCTGGTGGCGAGCGAGCCGCACCTCTACTTCTACCCCGACCAGTACTCGAATCCGGCCAATGTGCGCGCGCACTACGAGGGGACCGCCGTGGAGATCCTCGCGCAGACCTCCGGACGCATCACGCATTTCATCGCCGGGCTTGGCACGACCGGTACGTTCGTCGGCACATCGCGACGTTTGAAGGAGCACGACGCCTCCATCCACACCATCGCCGTCCAGCCGGAAGATTCGTTCCACGGCCTGGAGGGGCTGAAGCACCTGCCCACCGCCATCGTGCCGAAGATCTGGGACCCGAGCGTCGCGGACGAGATCTGGGGCAGCCCGACCGAGCCCGCTTACGATCTCGCGCGCACCCTGGCCCGCACCGAGGGTCTCCTGGTCGGGCATTCGAGCGGCGCGGTGCTGTGGGCGGTGCGGCGGCTGGCCGAGACCGTCCGCGAGGGCGTGGTCGTGACCGTTTTCCCGGACTCGGGCGACCGCTACCTCTCGACCGGTCTCTACGGCGACAGGTGAAGATCCGCCGGAGCGCCATGGAGACGATCGAGGCGCATGGCGCCGAGGGCTATCCCGACGAGATCTGCGGGATCATGCTCGGAACGCAGGCCGAGCACGTCGTCACGGAGGTGCATCGGGCGCGGAACATCATCGTCGAGCGCTCGCGCGACCGCTACGAGATCGATCCGCGCGACCACATCCGCATCCAGCGCGAGGCGGACTCGAAGGGGCTAGACATCCTCGGCTACTACCACAGCCATCCCGACCATCCTGCCCAGGCTTCTCGGTTCGACACCGAGCGGGCGTGGGCGGGCTACGTCTACGTCATCGTCTCGATCGCAGAGGGCAAGCCTGTCGACGCGAACGCGTTCGTCGCCGAAGAGGACGGCGGTCCTTTTCGTTCCGAGCCTCTCGAAGTCAGCTGAGTCTGTTCAGGGCGTTCGCGGGGTTTCCGGTTTCGGTGTCGGCATCGAAACGGCGACGGCCTTGGCCTCGAGGCAGTGGGGACAGCGGCCGTGGGCTCCGCCAAAGGGATCGACCGCCCAGCCGGTCTGCGCATGACCGTAGCCGCAAATGGCGCAGGGGCGCGGCCCGATCACGGGGTCTATCAATCGACGCCAGAGTCGGTTCAAGACCACGGATTCAACCGTACTCCACAACCGGCGGCGACACCACCGGGCCAAAGCTGGCCTAATTGAACTCATGTCCAGGCCGATCGTCGCCATCGTGGGCCGTCCGAACGTCGGCAAATCGACGCTATTCAACCGCGTCCTCGGCTGGCGCAAGGCGATCGTCGACCCACAGTCGGGCCTGACGCGCGACCGGCTCTATGGGATCGCAGAGTGGCGCGGCCGCGAGTTCTCGATCGTGGACACCGCGGGCCTGGACCTCGACGGGGGCAAGAACGAATCGCGTGCCGCGATCGAGGCCCAGACGAACGTGGCGATCGAACAGGCCGACGTCATCGTGCTGCTGCTCGATGTCCGCGAAGGCCTGACTCCTCTCGATCGAGAGATCGTGGGCCTGCTCCGCCGGTCCGGCCGGCGCGTCCTGGTGGCCGCGAACAAGGCCGACTCGCCCAACAACCGCCACTTCGCGCACGAGATCTCCGAGCTCGGATTCGACGAGCCCAGCCTCGTCTCCGCCCAGCACGGCCTCGGCATCGGCGAATTCCTGGATCGGGTCGTCGCGGAGCTTCCGGAGCCGGCCGAAGAGCCGGCGGTCGACACGAAGGCAGACCGGCTGGCGATCATGGGCCGCCCCAACGTCGGCAAGTCATCGCTGTTGAACGCGCTCCTTGGTGACGAGCGCGCTCTCGTAAGCCCCCTGCCCGGGACCACGCGCGACCCGGTCGACACCGAGCTCATGTACGACGGCGTGCCGGTGGTCCTGGTCGACACCGCGGGCATTCGCCGGAAGTCGACGGCCCGCGACCGGCTGGAGCAATACAGCCTGCTGCGCGGAATCCACGCGATGGAGCGGGCAGACGCAGTCCTCCTGGTGCTCGACGCGTCCGCAGGCGTTCTGGCTCAGGACCAGCATGTCGCCGGCTACGCGCTGGAAGCGGGGAAGGGCCTTGTGATCGTGGTCAATAAGATCGACCTGCTCGAGCCGGCCCACCGCAAGGCCGCGTACTGGCGAACCACGCTCCTCAGGAGCTTCAAGTTCGCGCCGTTTGCGCCCATCGTCACCGTGTCAGCGAAAACCAAGGAGGGCATCCGGTCCGTGATTCCGTCGGCCCTTGAGGTTGTTGGCCAACGCCGGATCAAGATCCCGCCCAACGAGCTCAACCGCGTCCTGCGGCAGGCCTTCATGGAGCATCCACCCCCGAGTTACAAGGGCCGCCGTCTGCGGCTCGGTTATGCCACCCAGGCGGCGTCCGAGGCGCCGACGGTCGTGATGTTCGTCAACGACGTCGGCCTGCTCCACTTTTCGTACCGCCGATACCTGGAGAAGGCGATCCGGGAGCGGTTCGGGATCATGGGCAACCCGCTGAAGCTGGTTCTGCGCGCGGGTAAGGACAACCGTACCGCCCCACCCAGCCGGCGCGCCAAGGGCGCGCGGGCTGACCTCCCCACAAGTGGGGAGGCCAGGGCCAAGGCCGGAACCAAGACCGGCACCAAGGCTGAGGACAGCCGTACCTCCCCACCCAGCCGGCGCGCGAAGCGCGCGGGCTGACCTCCCCACAAGTGGGGAGGCGAGACCTAGCTCGTTTACATTTCCATCACGTCCGGGCGACAGCCGGATGACGGGATGGTGATGTATTGATGGTATGGCCGCTTTGAGCTTCAAGGTCCTGGTCGTCGACGACGAAGCGCACATCGTCGAGCTCGCCCGCCTGTACCTGTCGCGCGAGGGATACGACGTGGAGGGAGTGGGGGATGGGACGCAGGCCCTTACGCGCTTTGCGCAGACCAAACCCGACCTCGTAATCCTCGACATCATGCTGCCGGGCACGGACGGCCTAAGCATCTGCAAGGAGATCCGCAAGCAGAGCCAGGTGCCGATCATCATGCTCACCGCCCGGGACGAGGTCACCGACAAGGTCGTCGGCCTCGAGGTGGGCGCCGACGATTACCTGACCAAACCGTTTCATCCGCAGGAGCTGGTGGCCCGCGCCAAGGCTCTGCTGCGCAGGGCCCGGCTCGAGCCGGACCAACCCAAGCTGATCAGGGCGGGCAAGCTCGAGGTCGACCTCGAGCGCCACGAGGTCCGCCAGGGTGCCTCTCGCGTCCAGCTAAGGCCGAAGGAGTTCGACCTGCTGGCACTGCTGGCGCAGCATCCGGGCCGGGTGTTTCAGCGCAGCGAGCTGCTCGACCTGGTCTGGGGCTACGACTTTCCGGGCTACACGCGGACGGTGGACGTCCACGTCCAGCAGGTTCGCGAGAAGCTGGCCGCCGCCGGGATCTCCGACCCGAGCATCCAGACGGTATGGGGCGTCGGCTACCGGCTGGAGCTGGCGGCGAGCTGAGCCTCCGTCTCCGTCTGCTGGCCGCCGCCGCCGGCGTCGTGGCCGTGAGCTTGCTCCTGAGCGGGGCGTTGACATGGGTCCTGGTGCGCGACCTCGAGCTGCAGTCGGCACAGGACCAGCTCGACCGGTCGATCGTGACCGCCCGCCCGTTGATCCTGCACCAGGAATGCCTGCTCCGCGTCGGGGCGGTGACGAATTCAGGGGGGGCCAACTGCCGCCTGGACGATCCGATCGACTACCAGGCGCGTTTGGGCCTGCTGGCCTCTCAGCTTGGCAACAGCCGGCTTCTGCTTCTCAACAAGCAGGCCCGCGTCGTCTACGACAGCGGCGGCGTGGACACGGTCAGCCAGGCCATCTCGGTGACGCCTTCAAAGCGAGTCACCGGGGTCGCGGAGGCGCGGACGATCCTGGGCGGCCAGACCTACCTCGTCGCTGCGACGACGATTTCCGCCGCGCGAGATCCCTTGGGGGCCGCATATGTCGTTCTGGGCTTGCCCCAGGGAGCCTTTGCGGCGGCGGCAGCAAGCGACCTCGTGCCCCGCCTGCTCCTGGCGGGCGGCGCGGCCCTGCTGCTGGCGATTCTCCTGGTGCTGCTCGTGAGCCGCTCGCTCACGAAGCCGCTCGGAAAGCTGGCCGCGGCGGCCGAGGACATCGCGGCCGGCCATTACTCGCGACGCGTGGGTATTCATGGGACCGACGAGATCGGGAAGTTGGGGTCCGCTTTCGACCGCATGGCGGAAGCGGTGGAGCGCGCGCGCAGGGTCCAGCGCGATTTCCTCGCCAACGTCTCACACGAGCTCAAGACGCCGTTGACGAGCCTCATCGGGTTCAGCCAGGCGCTCGTCGACGGAAGCATCAAGACCGAGAAGGAGCGCGCGCGGG
>DMCH01000091.1:0-263 GCA_003446775.1 Chloroflexota bacterium | reverse complement strand
CTCGATCTCGCCCGGGTCGAAGCCGGCTCGATTTCCTTCCACATCACGGCAGTCGACCTGGGCGGCCACCTGGAGCAGGGGCTGGAGATAGTGCGCCCGCGCGCCGATGCCCGTCAGCTCAAGCTCGAGCTCGACGTGCCCACGGACATTCCGCCGGTGGCCGCCGACCCCGAACGCCTGCATCAGATCCTCGACAACCTGCTGGACAATGCCGTCAAATACGCCCCGTCGGAGTCCAAGGTCACGGTGAGCGCGCGGCTGGC
>DMCH01000029.1:3547-4020 GCA_003446775.1 Chloroflexota bacterium | reverse complement strand
AACGAGCTCGTCTATGCCGGCTTCTCGCTCGGGGTGATGGGAGCGCAGATGCTGGCCCAGACGCGTCCCGGCGCGAAAGGAGCCTTGCTGTTTAGCGCCGCCTTTCCGGCCTCCGAGTTCGGCGGCTCGTGGCCGCCGGGAGTTCCGCTCCAGATCCACATGATGGAGGCCGACGAGTGGGCGATGGAGGACCTCCCCGCCGCGCGCGAGCTCGTTGAGACGATCGAGGGCGCGGAGCTGTTCTTGTATCCCGGCGATCGGCATCTGTTCGCCGACAGCAGCCTGCCCGACTACGACGAAGGTGCTGCGAAGCTGCTCAAGCAACGCGTGCTGAGCTTCCTCGACAACATCAAGTAGGGCGATGCTCACCGCCGGATGACCCAGTGTCGTCTGGGCGCGATGGGGCCCGGGTTTACCTGCTCACGTAACAACTCTCCACTCTCGCCGACGAGGGCGTCCTGTTCTGCGACGAG
>DMCH01000029.1:3065-3207 GCA_003446775.1 Chloroflexota bacterium | reverse complement strand
CCGCTACCTCTTCGCGCGTCACGCCGCCTCGCAGCCATTCGTTGATCTCCAGGCCTCGTCCGAAGTCGACCAGCGTGTCGCCCGAGATCACGGCTCCCACGCGGTCGATCCAGAGCACAAGGTCGTTGTGCTCCCTTCCGAG
>DMCH01000029.1:0-2745 GCA_003446775.1 Chloroflexota bacterium | reverse complement strand
GCCTCGATTCCGATCGGAAGCCGGTCGCCCGCCAAGTACAGGTGCACCGCGCCGCTGTCCCCGGCGAGCAGCCAGGCGATGTCGGGGCTGCCGCCAGCAGCCTGCTCGGGTGTGATGCCGTACTTCCGCATGAGGTCGTCTGCGGTGTCGGGCGGCGGCACGAATACCGGCACGCCGAGGCGCTCCACCAGGCGCTTCGTGTCGCGTTCGTGCCACGGCGCGGTGAGCACGATCACCAGCTCGCGGTCGGCTGCGAGCTCGAAGATCTCGCTCGGCACGGCCAGCGGGTCAAAGAGGAGCACATGTGCCCCGTCGTCGATCGCGTACGACGACACGACCTGCGGCCACCGCTCGGCCGGCGTCCAGTCCGGGTGCGGCGCCTGCCAGTGCCAAAGTCCAGCCTGTAGCTCGCGCACATCGTCATGCTACCCGCGCCGACGATGCGCACCAAAGCCGCTCGTCGGATGACATTTCCGAGCGCCGACCCTCTACCAACCGCGGGCTGGACGTGGCTATGAACTACGAGCCGCGGTCGTCAATGGTCGAGTTCCAGGACAGCATCTTCGCTCAGGATCGCCCGATCCTCGAGTCCCAGCGTCCCGAGTTGCTGCCGCTGGATCTCCAGGCAGAACTGCACTTGCGCAGCGACAGGACCGCGATCGCCTATCGTCGATGGCTCCGCGAGCTTGGAGTGCGGACGGGCGCGTCGTAGTGGTCGGGTCCGGTGCGGAATTGGACTTCACGAAGGGCCGGGACTTGATAACGTCCCCAGCCATGGAGCCCTTTCTCCTCGGCGCCGACCAGCTCCGCGCCCGCGCCGGCGGCAAGTGGACGAAGTACGCTGCCGACGTCATACCGGCATTCGTGGCCGACATGGACTTCAAGGTCGCGCCGGCCGTCCAGGCCGCGATAGAGCAGTTCACCCACACGCAGGACTACGGCTACGGCCAGATGACAGACCCGAGCTCGGTCCCGCTCTTCGACGCCTTTGCCGCCTGGATGGCCCGCCGGCACAATTGGCAACCGGATCCGACGCTGACCCACGCCAATACCGACGTGATCCAGGGCCTGGTGGCGACGATGGTTGCCTTCACCGCGCCGGGCGACGGCATCATCGTGCAGACTCCGATCTACCCGCCTTTTCTGCGGTATGTCGTAGCCACCGGCCGCCGCCTGGTCGAGAACCCGCTGGTCGACGATGGGACTCGGTTCGTCGTGGATCTCGAAGGTCTGGAACGAGCCGCTCCGCAGGCGACCATGATCCTGCTCTGCAATCCGCATAACCCAACCGGCCGGGTGCTCGAGAGGACAGAGCTCGAAGGCATCGCGGCGATCGCCGCCGCCCACAACCTGACGATCGTTTCGGATGAGATCCACGCGGACCTCGTGTATCCGGGACGGAAGCACATCCCGATGGAAACAATTGAGGCGGCTGCCGAGCGCACGGTGACGCTCACCTCGGCGACGAAAGGGTTCAACATCGCCGGTCTGCGTACCTCGATCGCGCATTTCGGCAGCTCGGGCCTCAAGGAGAAATTCGACAGCGTGGTCCCCGAACGCCTACTTGGCGGGCCGAGCCGCTTCGGCGTCGCCGCCACGATCGCAGCCTGGTGCGATGCAGACGACTGGCTCGACGCCGTGATGCTGTACCTGGACGGCAACCGACGGCGAGTCGCGGAATGGGCCGCTCAGGCCGAACTTGCCCACTACATGCCGGAGGCCACGTACCTCGCCTGGATGAACTGCCGGCACCTCGACGTGAAAGAGGGCCTGACGCCCCAGCAGCACATGCTCGAGAACGCGAAGGTCGCTCTGAGCGACGGTGTGGACTTCGGCGAACCTGGCCATGGCCACGTCCGGCTCAACTTCGCGACCTCGGCGGAGATCCTGGAGGAGATCCTTGGGCGGCTCGGCAGTGCCCTTGGCTGACATGGAATAGCCCGCTCGCCCATTGCGATTTCACATGTACCGGTTCTTTTAGGAAGTCAAGCCTAGGCAGTGGGGGCTGGGGCCCGGATTGCATTGTCCGCCCAGCCCCCTTATCTCTCGCCGGAACGGCGCGCTGCCAGCATCCCGCGGCTCCGCCGATTGCGTGCAGGGGAACATGTTCCTGCAGCGAGTCGATGATGCTCAACAGCCGAGGGCCAATCTCAAGCGGAGGAATCCGAAATCCCGAGTAGCGGTCGTCCCGCAATGGGTCGCCCCGAAATTCCAAAATCTCTCGATCCCCGGCGGTGTTCCGGTAGGCGATGCGGTTGAAGTCAGGGCTTGCTATAAGCCACGCGGTTTTAATCTCAACCGAGGACAGGAGCAGCACTGCATAGAGGAACGCAGGGTGTTCACGAACGTGACCGGCTGGGTAATCTGCCTTGGCTTCCACCAGTCCGCCGCGATCGACGTCGCGCGCGGTCTTGACCTGGATGGCAATCGCCGGAACGCCGCCTCGCCTGCCGGCCGTGGCATCGACGTGGTCGTCGTCCGCAACCGGCGTGAACAGCTGCAGCTCGCCATCCGACGAAACTATCGAGTACAGCGCCAAGGCCAGCTCTCCGGCACGTCCCAGCTCCGTTTTGTCCATGTCTGGTTCCCCGCTCGGCGAAGTGTTGCATGCGATCCGCCCCTATAGGACTCGGCCGGCTTTCGACAGTTGAACATCCCCACCCGGCGCGCTGCGCGCGCCGACCTCCCCACTGCGTGGGGAGGGGAACTATGCCGAGAGGTAGTGCCAGCTTGTTTCTCCCCACC
>DMCH01000131.1 GCA_003446775.1 Chloroflexota bacterium | reverse complement strand
GAGCTCGACCAGCCATCCGGGCACGTGCATCGGCGCGGGCGCGCCGATGTCACGGCAGAACGCAGGGATCCAATCGCGGGCCGCAGCGGGATCGTCGTCCACGATGTTGTAGACGCCCTCGCCGTGCTCCAGCGCTGCAACCGCCGCGCCCGCCGCGTCGTCCACGTGGATGAACGAGAAGACTCCTCCGCCGCTGCCGACAATCGGGAGCATCCGTCGCCGCGCCTGGCGCGCGAAGTCGCCGTCGAGGTCGAAATAGGTTCCGGGCCCGTAAAGCTGGCCGTAACGCAGCGCCACGCCCGTGATCCCATCGGCCGAGAGCGCGAGCCGCTCGCCCTCGACCGTCGCACGCACGGCGGAGCCGAAAGGCTCAGGCGCATGCAGCGCGAGCTTCGCATCCTCTGCCAGCGCCGCAGGGCCGGCCGGCACGTACATGAACGCGAGCGACTGGTATACGAAGCGACGCGCGCCCACCTCCTTCGCCGCAGCCAGCAACGTTCGCGTCGCCTCGATTCGCAACCGCGATGTGCGCTCGTAGAACGGACCCAGCTGGCGAGGGTTGTATCGCTGCGGCAGGTCGGTCAGCTGGTTCATAACCGCCTCGGGCCGGAAGTCGTTGACGGCCTTGCTCAGCGCCGGCTCATCGAGGGCATCCACCACTACCGGAATGGCGCCGAGCGACTGCAGCATCGGGGCCTTGGCTTCCGACCGAGTCGTCGCCGCGACCTGGTGGCCGGCTCCCACCAGCTGTGGGATCAGGCGCCGCCCGATCGCGCCGCTCCCGCCGGCGAGGAAGACCCTCACGCGCGGTTCGCCCTCACATCGACGAAAAGTGCGATCGCCAGCGCGACGCAGATCAACGACAGCACGGGCAGATCAGTAGTCGGGTGGCCGCCGAGGCGGATGTCTTCGACGTGGGCCAGGACATGCAGAACCGATGCTCCGAGAACGGCGATGAGCGGCGCTCGCAGCGGCGCCCGCAGCGCGACTGGAACCGTGAGGGCCAAACCGAGACCCACCTGGAAGGCGCCGGCGTCGTGGAGCAGGTGAATGTTGAGGGGTGAGAAGGTTGCCACAGCGTTGAAGAAGCTCACCGGCGCCAGCAATGCCCAGGCACCGGTCACCAGGTAGAAGACGCCGATGACGGCCCCGATCGCTCGCGCCACCCGCGGATCGCGCATCAATTCATTCTGTCAGCGCCAGGCCCACACGAATAAGGTTGACGGCGTGGGTGGGATCGCTGCTGATGAGACCTTCGACGGCACATTCCCGTTCCGAGCCCATTTCACGACCAGGCCTGGCTTCCGAATGCACTACGTGGATGAGGGAGCCGGCGAGCCCATCATCCTGATCCACGGGGAGCCGACGTGGGCCTACCTGTATCGGAACTTCATACCGGTCCTGTCGCGTCATTTCCGGGTGATCGCGCCCGACCACATGGGGTTCGGCAAATCGGAAACGCCGGCCACCGCCGACTACACCCTCGACCGTCACGCGCGCAACCTCGGCAGCCTGATCGAGGAGCTCGACCTACGCGACATCACGCTCGTGATGCAGGATTGGGGCGGTCCGATGGGTGCCGTCGTCGCGTCGAGGTATCCCGACCGGATGAAGCGGTTTGTAGCCATGAACACCATCTTCGGCACCGATCGCAACGTGCGCGAGGAGCGACTGACCCCATGGTTCGCGGCCATCAAGGCGATGGAGGAAGCGGGTCAGCTCGAAGCTGTGCTCGGCAACCTGAGGTTCCTGGTCGGCGGCATCATGATGACGCTGGGCATCCAGCGCCGCGAGGTCGTGACTGACACGTGGCTACAAGCCTACGCGGCGGCATTCCCCACCTTCGAGGAGTGTCGGGCGGCGATCGCATTTCCTCTGGAAGGCCTGCACCTGGAACGGATTCGCGAGACGTTGGTCGCCGCCCTTCCAGGCCTGTACAAGCTTGGACAGGCAGGTGTACCGGCAATGATGATCGAGGGCATGCGGGACCGCGCGATCTGGCCGCACGTGGCGATCGCAGGCTTCCGTGCTTTCTTTCCGAACGGGACCGTTCACGAGCTTCCGAATGCCGGCCACTTCATTCAAGAAGACGCGCCCGAGACCGTCGTTCCGCTGATCGAGGAGTTCTGCCTGCGGACCCCTACGAGCTGACTTCCGGCGCGAGGATGACCACCGGAATCGAGCGGTGAGTCTGCGACTGGTAGCGGTCGTACTGAGGCCACAGCCTTGTCATCTCGGGCCAAAGCCGCCGTTGTTCTTCAGCGGATGCAACCCGAGCCCTGGCCGGAAAGCGTTTCGTGCCCACCTGGACGACTACCTCGGGGGCGCCTTCGAGATTGAGCAGCCATGCGGGCGGGAGGTCGCTGCCCCCCTTGGATCCGACCACGACATAGTTGCCGCCGTCGCGGTGATAGAGCAGGGCCGCTGTACGCGGGACTCCGGACTTGCGCCCGGTCGTGCGCAGCAAGAGCATCGGCGCCTTGCCGATACGCTTGCCGATGCGTCCGCCTGAGATCTCGTAGACGAACTGGTGCAGGGCGAGCGCCCGCAAGCCAAGGGCTCGGTCGAACCCGGTCATCGGCACCGGCTGAGTCTAAGACCGACCTCCCGTCAGCTCCAGGTCAACTGGCGACCTCGAATCGTATCGCGGGCAATTCGGAGAGCAGAAGTGAGACCAGCTCTCGGTCCCACTGCTGGCCCGCGCCTCGCATCAAGGTCTCGATCGCTTCCTGGGGATCGCGCCGAGCTCGATAGGGCCGGTCGCTCGCCAGCGCGTCATATGCGTCGCAGACCGACACAATCCGGGCGAGGAGAGGAATCTTGTGGCCGGCGAGGCCGTCCGGGTAGCCGCCGCCGTCGAATCGCTCATGGTGGTGGCGGATGATCGGCAAGATGTCCGCGGCCGAAGGGAGCGGCTTGACGATGCTTTCGCCGATGCTCGGGTGCGCACGCATCTGCCTTTCTTCCTCGGCGTTCAGCCGTCCAGGCTTACGGAGGATTGCGTCGGGCACCGCGATCTTGCCGATGTCATGGATGAGGGCGCCTCGATACAACGCGATCAGATCCGATTCCTGAAAGCCGAGTCGGGTGCCGAGGTGAAGGGCGGTGCTCGCCACCCGCTGGGGATGGCTTTCGGTGTAGGCGTCCTTCGCCTCCGCGGCTGCGGCCAGCGCGATGATGACCTGTTCCGAACTGAAGCCAATTGGCAGTCGCATGCTGTATCAAATTGTTTACGTGAGGTACTCAGAAGTCGCCCTGTCGCGACACGGCCCGCGAGCCCTAAATTCGATGGTTTTCCAAGCCCGGAAATCAAGGTGGAGGCCGGCCCCTTAATTCACAGGGGTTAGCAGCCGAGGCTAGCCGCCAGGTCCATGAAGTCGGTGGCCTGCACATCGGCGTGCGGATCAGGCAAGAGATCGGCCCCCCCGCCAGGTCCTTTCTCGAGGGGCCGCTGGACGAATGCGGCTCTCAGGCCCGCCGCCTGGGCGGCACGCAGGTCTGACTTGTGCGCCGCCACCATCATCACCTGGCCTGGCTCCAGCCCCAGCAATGAAGCCGCGCCCAGGTAGATCTCGGGGTCAGGCTTGTAGTGGTGGAAGTCCTCCGCCGAGAGCAGACGCTGGAAGGGCAAGCGGCGAATCGGATCAGTGCGGCTTGCTGGGACCGATTTCCGTTCGACAAGGTCGTCACGGTGAAGTGTCGGTTCAGCCGCTCCAGGCCACGGGCGGCCTCAGGCCATGCCGGCAGGCGCTCCCAGGCCAGGGTCAACTGGTCGCGCGCGGCCGAGTCGAAGCCCTCCGCGCCAACCTCACGCAGGACCTGATCCAGTGACGAACGGTGGAGCTGATCGAAGTTGGTCCACGGCAGCTCGCCGCGCCGGACCCGATCCATGGAAGGCCCGTACAGCGCGCGCCAGGCATCAGCCAGGCGCTCCCAGTCGGCGTTCACGCCACTCTGCGCGCCAAGCCGCCGAGCCTCGGCAGCGACTCCGGAACGCCAATCCACGCAGGTGCCGAACACGTCGAAGGTCAGAGCCCGCACGCCGCTCAGATCAGTCAGCGGAACCTCCCCCACATCCCGAGTCTATCCGCGCCCCGAATGGAATAGCGCCTGCGCCTCGCACGTTGCGGAAGTTGCGGAGTCAACTATCACGAAGGAGGCTGTCGATGAGCAACTGGAAATTTGATGCGATGCACACCCAGGTCGAGTTTTCGGCCAAGCATCTCGGCATGATGACCGTGCGAGGGCATTTCGCCGAGGTGACGGCGACCGGCGACATTCACCCAGAGCATCCGGAACGCACGACCGTCGAGGCCACGATTAACACGGCGAGCATCCGCACTCACAACGAGCAGCGTGACAAGGATCTGCGGTCCTCCAACTTCCTGGAGATCGACAAGTATCCGACGATGGCCTTCAAGAGCACCAAGCTCGAGATGACGGGTCCCGACAGTGCGACCTTGACGGGCAACCTGACGATCAAGGGCAACACTCATCCCGTGACCCTCAAGGTCGTGAAGTACGGCGAATTCAACGACCCCAACATGGGCCACCGGATTGGCTACGCGGCCGAGACGCAGATCAACCGCAAGGACTTCGGCATGAAATTCGACATGATGCTGGACGGCAAGTTCATCGTGAGCAATGAGATCCAGATCAACATCGAGGGCGAGCTCCTCGAGGTGGCGGAAGGCGTGACCACCTGACTGCAGGTGGTTGGGCCGCCCGGCGGCCGCCTAAGACGTCAAGCCCTTCCTAGATCGGCGACCCGGCACGGGATGTCGGCATCCTCGTCGAGGTGATAGCTGGCGCAGATCCGGTGGTAGCCGTCGGCAACTATCAGCGGCATGTCCGCTCGCAGCATGCCGCGAACCAGGAGCACGGGCGAGAGCAGGCCGCCCGCCGCAACCTTCTTCAGATCCTTAGCCACGTGGAAGTTGTCCGGTGCGAGCACCGGCAGCCGGCTCGCCCGCAACAGGTCCTTTGCCTTCCGATGCACGATGGGCGCGACGCGTAAGCGGCGAGCGAGGCTTTTCGCCTCCGCGGGAGACGTGACCAAGCTCAGGTAGTCCTCCGCGGCGGGGTAATCGTGCTGGTCGGGTACCTGTTTCCAGTGTTCCTTGCTTGCGACTCTTCGAGCCATAGGGGGGAGACTACACCCGCATCCACATATATCAGAGGACGCGAGCGCGGCCGCTCGCGATCATACGAGAGGACGCGAGCGCGGCCGCTCGCGATCATACGAGAGGACGCGAGCGTCGCCGCTCGCGTCCTCGGGGGAGAGATGTCTCAGGCCGTCACGGGTAGCTCACCACCGTGACCGGGGTATCCGGATTGGCGATCGTGGACGAGCCTCCGATCCCATTGATCACGTTCAGGATGCCGCCCTTCCCGTTCACCGGATCGAGAAAGATCGTCAGCAGATCGTGCAGGCTCCCGGCCGGAAGCGTCGCCGGCACCTCAAACGCGTTGGCCGCGTAGATGTTCAGGCCCTGGTTGAAGAAGCTGTAGCTGCCCATGCCGTAGCCGGCGAAGCTTGTCACGCTGTCGCCGACCTTGAACGCGGCCCAGCCGTCGACGCCAGGCGCCTCCATCCAGGCCGCCTGGCTCGGCACGTCATATGGCATCTCGTTCTGGAAGAAGACGTCGGTGCCGCCGTTGCCATTCCAGATCACGTTGAACTTCTGGTAGTGCTCGACGAAGAGTCCGTAGGCGGTCGCATTGTCGCCGTTGACGATGACGCCGGTGTCGGCGGTGTTGGCCGTCCAGCCGACCCCATTGCCGTGATCCGCCCTCCACGACCAGATGTCGTCGAGGATCACGTTGTTGCTGTTGACAACAAGCGCGGTCGTGGCCCTGCCCGGCGTTGCTCCGCCTATGCGGAAGAACACGTCATGCAGCGCTGAAGGGTCGGACGCCTCGTTGTCGCTACGCGCGTGACCGCTGCCGAGCTGCAGCAAGACGGGTGAGTTCGTGGCGCCGGCGTCGAAGATGATCCCGGAGATCATCATCCCCTGCGCACGTGCGACGTTCATCGAGACGACTCCGTTGTCGGGGACAAGGGTTGGAAACCCGAGACCGAGGACGACCGAGTCAGGCCGCGTGACCTCGATGCTCTGGTCCAGGTGGTAGACCCCCGGGGTCAGGATCAGGTTCTTGCCCCGGTGAAGGGCCAGGTTGATCGTCGCCGCGGAATCGGTCGGGCGCGCGACGAAGAACCGGTCAATCGAAATGGAAGTTCCCGGCGTCGGACCCGACGCCCATGATGTACCTCGAGTGTTGTACTGCACCGAAGGCACGAACACGTTGTAGCTGCCCGCCGAGTCCAGGTAGAGATACGGCGCCTCGCGGGTCACTGGGCTGGTCGCAAGCGTCGTGTACGGCGGGTTGGGGAAGCTCTGCGCGGGAGCCCCGATGACGCCCGAGAACACCTGGTTCCAGACCGCGTTGGTCCAGAAGCCGATACTGCTGTTCCTTGTCACCCACTGCTGCTGGGAACCGTTGAGGATGCCGACGGAGACTTTGGAGTCTGCCAAGAAACCGCCGCTCGCGTAATCCTTCGGACCGCAGTAGTCCATCAAGGTGATGAAGCCGTTGATCGCAACCCGCCGCATCGGTGCAGCCTGGGAGACCGCCCACATCTCGTTCGAGTTGTCGCATCCCGCGCCGTACGGGTCCGGCGAGGCCGGTACGTATATCGGCGCCGTCTTCGGCAGGGTGACATTGATCGTCAGGTTGGAGAGCGAGCGCCAGAAGTTGGTCAGGGCGATGCAGGACCCAGGGGTGCAATGGTTGAAGACGTCGATCGCGCCATTGATGACGACGTCACCTGGCGAGAGCCCGAGGCCGGCCACGCTCGTGTAGTAGCCGACCTGAAAAATGAGTGGATTGGTCTTGGAGCCATATGTTCCCGGCTCGAACAGCACGGCATCCCGCCGGGGGCCGAACTCGTTGTCGACCTGCGCGACAGCGATCGCGTTCAGCTGCGACTGGATGGTTGCCTGGTCCATCCCGGGATTGAAGATGTGAACGTTGGCGCCGAAGCTCGGCGCCGCCGGTGCACCCGCCACCGCCGGCGTGGCCGCGAAGCCGGCTGTGGCGACGATCGCGCCCACTATCAAAATCGCACGAAATTTACGCATGCTTATCTCCTCATCTCCTCAGCCAACAAAATCCACCCCCACCGCAAGTTGCCGCCCCCCGCTCCCTACTTCATCGCAGCACCACCTCTGCTTTCAATCTGAGATCTCGCGACGAGCGGCCGGCCCGCACCGTATACGTCCCCGGAATCCAGACCCACTCGTGGCGTGCCTCGTCGAAGCGCGCAAATGCCCGCCCCGGCAGGGTCAATCCCACATCGGTCTGGGTCCCGGGCTCAGCGTCGACCGTGCCGAAAGCGGCCAGGACGCGGAGCGGACGGCGTGGGTCGTCGTCCGGTGCCTCGAGGTAAACCTGCAAGACCTCCCGGCCGGCGCGCCGGCCGGAGTTGCGGACCGTGACCACGACTGCAAGGTCTTCGCCCGCCGCGATCGAGCCTTTAGCGGGCTTCAGCGATTCGTACATCCAGTCCGTGTAGCCGAGGCCGTGGCCGAAGCAGAAGAGCGGCTCGGTCCCTTTGCGGTCGTAGCCGCGGTAACCGACCAGCAGGCCCTCGGCGTAAATGAGATCGCCGGCTTCCGGGTGGGCGCGGAGGACGGGCGAATCCGCTTCCACGCGCGGCACCGACACAGGAAGGCGGCCACTGGGCTCGGTTGCGCCGACCAGCACATCGGCGAGCGCCTCGGCAAACGCCTGGCCCGGAAACCACACCTGGATGATCGCTGCCACCTCATCTGCCCACGGCATGAGCACCGGCATCCCGGAATTGACCACCACCACCGTGTTGGGGTTGGCGGCAGCGACGTACCTCACAAGCTCGTCCTGGCGGCCGGGCAGGACCATGCTTTCTCGGTCGTAGCCCTCGCTCTCGGTGCCATCGGCCGACCCGACAACGACTACGGCAACGTCCGCTGCCGCCGCGGCCACGACGGCGTCCGCCATGAGCTTGTCGTCTTCTTGCTTGGGAGCGATGCCAATCCGCAAGGTGGCGAATCCCGCGTGCGGCCCTCTTGCGTTTGGGTGGTGCTCAACCAGCACGTCGATTTCGCGGCCGGCCTTTAGCTGCAACGGCACTCGCACCTCGGGCGGCTGCGATAGAGCCTGCACCGAGTCGCTACGGAGCTCGGTCTTGTCCTCTGCGAGCGGTTTTCCATCGACCAGGACTCGCAGCCGGCCGACGCCGGCAACCCCCAGCACGTGCGGACCGTCGACGAGCGGGCGGTAGCGCGCCCGCATCACGACCTCGGAGTCCGGCAGGTGCACGGCCGCAGGCAGGTCGTCCCACCAGGTGAGGACGCTGGTTGGGAACCGCGAATCGCTCACGACCGCACCGTCGGCGGTACGAACCTCTACGCGCACGCCGGCCTCGCCGCTGACCGGATCAAGAAGACTTCCGTCGTGCGGGACGGCGATGGTCGCGCTCGTGACGCAGCCCTGATGAACGCTGACGTAGGCGTCGAGCGCTTCGCCCACGGTTTCCGCGAGTTCTTTGCCGGCCACCGGGAGCACGCGAACGCTGCCTCCCCCCTGTCTCTGAGGGTCGACCGCATTGGGGCCGATGAGGGCAAGCCGCTCGACGCTGCCGCTGCGCACGGGCAGCAGCCCGCGAGGGTTGCTGAGCAAGACGAACGATCGAGCGGTGAGCTCGCGCAACAACGCGGGGTCGACAAGCGCCCGCGAACCGGCGGGTGCGTGTTTACTGGCATCGCCATCGATCGACCCGTTCAGGGCGCCGACGCGTCGCGCCAGCCCGATGAGTCGAGCCACCTTGTCGTCGATGTCAGCCTCGGCCACCGTGCCGGCCTGGACCTCGGCGACCAGATGATCACCCCACGGTCCATGCGGTCCCGGCATGACAAGGTCGAGGCCGGCCTGCGCGCTGGGCACGGTCGTGGACGTGGCGGACCAGTCGGAGACCACCACGCCGCGAAATCCCCACTCCGTCTTCAGCAGGTCGTGGAGCAGAGCGCGGTTAGCGGTCATGAATGCCCCGTTGACCGAGTTGTAGGCCGCCATCACCAGGGCCACGTCGGCGTCGGCGACGCACGCCTCGAACGGAGGGAGGTAGAGCTCCCTGAGCACGCTTTCGGCGACGAGGGCGTCGTAGCTGCGCCGCTCGGTTTCCGAATCGTTGGCGACAAAATGCTTGACGGTCGCCGCCACGCCGGCCTCCTGTACTCCACGCACGTAAGCCACGGCCATGCGAGCGCTCAGCACCGGGTCTTCGGAGAAGCACTCGAAGCCACGACCGCTGAGGGGCGTCCGGACGATGTTCACGGTCGGTGCGAGCAGCACGTCGACGCCTCTTGCTCGGGCCTCATGGCCGAGGGCAAGGGCGATGTCGTGGACCAACCGCTCGTCCCACGTGGCGGCGAGCGCGACCGGACAAGGGAGCGAGGAGGAAGGTCTCGCCGCGTCGAAGCGGATTCCGCGCACGCCGGCCGGTCCGTCAGACATGACGATCGGCCGGAGGCCGAGCGCTTTCTCGGCATACAGATTCCATCCATCGGCCCCCGTCAGGAGGCGGACCTTCTGCTCCAGGGTCAGCCGGCCGACCATGCCGGATTCATCGCTGCGGACACTCTCTTTCGTGCTGCTCATGGCTCCTTTCAGATTGCGGGGGAAGGCCGCGGCCGGCACGTTGCCGGCCGCGTTGCGAGATTGTTAACGGTTACGAGACAGGCTTGAGCTGCATCAGGATGTAGGGCATCTGCGGGCCGCTCGGCGAAGGGTTCATGTACGGGTGCGACTGGTTGGGCCAGCCTGTGTACTTGGCGCTGCTGAAGACGTTCCAGTCCGCGCCGTATAGCAGCGGAGCGTCAGGAACTTCGGTCGACATGATCTTCTCGAGCTTCTGCACGATGGGGTAAAGGGACGCGGTGTCGCTGGGGTCCGTGCTCTCGTATTGCCGAAGAGCCGCGTCAGCGTCGGCGTTCGACCAGCCCTGGTAGTGCGCAACCGAGTTCGCGTCCTTGCTGTCGAACCAGTTCTGGTACTGGATGTAAGGGATGCTGCCGCCGTTGCCCCAGTGGATGGCGGTCTGCCACTGAGAAGGCTGCGAGGTGATGTTGGTGTTCCAGTCGGAGTACCCCTGCGCCGGCTTCGTGGTCACGTCCATGCCCAGTGGCTGGAGTTCCTGTGACATGAGCGCGGCGTTTTCCCAGTAGTCGGAGAAGGGAACCGGGTCGTAGACAGAGAACTTGATGATCGTGCCGCCCTTTGTCCAGCAGTTGGCGGAGTTGGTGCCGTCACAGTTGCCGCCGGACTTGAAGACTCCCTTGCCGCTGTCGTAGCTCGAGGTCGCGGGGGGAGTCCAGCCGCCGCTCTTGAGGATGTCGTAGACGTCCATCCCTGCGGGGAGGTTGTTGGCCTTGGCCGTGGCCGCGTCGGGCACGCTGCCGCCGATGGCCAGGTCGTTCTTCATGCTGCCGTCGGCCGGAAGAAAGGCGCTCTGGTTGGGCAGGATGAGCCCGCTCGACGACGTCGCGGGGTTCTCGTAGCCCGATTCACCGAGGAGGGCGAGCGCGTTGCGGTCGACGCCGTAGCTGACCGCCTTTCGGACCGCCGTGTCATTGATGCCTGTAGCGCCGCCGTTGCCGGGGTTCAGGTTGAACCAGAGCGTGACGGTGCTGCCTGCGGCAAACCAGGCGTGGTTGGTGAGGGGGTTGAGGTTGACGTAGTTCGCGTAGACGTTGGGGATGTCGTTACCGGCCCAGTCCAGCTGGCCGCTCACGAGCGCGTCGCTGGCCGCGGCGTTGGTGGCGATGGATGGGGTGTCGATCTCAGACTCTGGCGGGGTGCCGCCCCAGTAGTTCGGGTTCGGCTTCCACTTGATGAGCGAGCTCGAGTAGCTCGAAAGCATGAAGGGCCCGGTGCCCAGCGGAACCTTGATCACCACCGTGGGGTCTTGAGCGATCTGGTTTGCGACGGACGCCTTCATCATGAAGGTGTTGCTGAGGATGTTGAACAGCCCGGTGTACTGCGCGGACCCGAAGTGCAGGGTCACGTTGTTGCCGCTGACCGTCGGGTCCGACGCCTGGGTCGGAACGCCACGGGTGTTGGCCTTCGGGTTCTCCAACATCTTGAAGGTGGCGGCGACGTCGGCAGGACCAAAGGCCGAGCCGTCACTGAACTTGACGCCCTGACGGAGCGTGACCTGCAGGTCCTTGCCGCTGTTCTGGAATGCGTACGAGAGCGCCAGCCATGGGTGAGTGCCGGCCGCGGTGGCATCGAGCTGGTCGAACTCGATCAGTGGCTCGTTGACGATGCTCTGCGTGCCCATGCTGGATGTGACGGAGTTGCCGTCATACGGATTGAAGTCTTCCGAGAAGGTGACCCCGGTGGTCGGCTCCGCGATCAGGGGTTTCCCTCCCGATGTCGTCGATGTCGAGGTCGCGTTGCATGCGACTGCAATGAGCAGTGCCGCCACGCCGACCAGGCTTGTCATGACTCTCCGATTCATCTATCTGTCACCTCCGTGACGCTTTGAATTTGCTGACGGAAACACTCCCCACGGGTCAACCAAGACGGCGGAGACCGAAACGCCAGACGCACATCCATCCTTCCTCACCTCTTTTGTTTCTCTATGTCGAGCTGGCCGGCAGGAGTTGAAAACGCGCCGTTTTTGATTGCGCCTTGCTCTCCAGGCTGGGCATGAAGCCAGCAGGCGGCGATGTGGCCCGACGAGACGGCGAAGCTCGGCGGGGCCTGGCGTTTGCAGATGTCCATGGCATAAGGACACCGGGGGTGGAACCGGCAGCCACTCGGCGGAGCGAGCAGGCTGGGCGGCGCTCCACGGTCAGCGAGCTTGGGCGTCTCGGCACGGTCGGGGTCCGGAGCGGCTGCAAGCAGGAGCTGCGTGTATGGGTGCGCCGGGTGGTCGGTGAGGCTGACGCTCGGCGCCGCCTCGACGAGCTGGCCGGCGTACATGACGACGATGGTGTCGGCCAGGTACCGCGCGGAGGCGATGTCGTGGGTGACATAGAGGATCGCCAGGTGCTCGCGGTCGCGCAAGTCGGCCAGCAGGTTGAGGACGCCGAGGCGAATGGAGACGTCGAGCATCGATACCGGTTCGTCCGCCAGCAGAACGCGCGGGCGGACCGACAGGGCCCGGGCGATGGCGACGCGCTGCCGCTGCCCACCAGAGAGCTCGTACGGAAACTTGTCCGTGAAATTTTCGGCCGGTTTCAAAGCGACGCGATTGAGGAGCTCCGCGATCGCCTTGTCCACATTGCCACCGGTCATGTGGTGGATCTGCAGGGGCCGCATCAGGTGATGGCGGATGCGGTGCACCGGGTTCAACGACGCGAACGGGTCCTGGAAGATCATCTGCACCTGTGCCGCGTAAGAGCGCGGGCGCCCTGCGGGCGCGGGCTTGCCGTCGAGCAGGACCTCTCCGGCGTCGGGCTTGATGATCTTGGCCAGCATCCGGGCGACCGTCGTCTTTCCGGCTCCGCTCTCGCCCACCAAGGCGGTGACCTTTCCCGCCTCGAGGCGCACGGTAACGGCTTCAACCGCGTGGACGCGAGCTTTCCGAGCCAGGGGGCTGCGGCCCTGCTTCACGTAAAAGGACTTCGTCAGGTCTCGCCCTTCCAGCACCGGAGTTGAATTCACCTCCCCACCCCCTGGGGAACTGGTTCGGGTAGGGCAAGCTCTGCAGGGACTTTCGCGCCATCTCGGTGCAGCCAGCACGCGACTTCGCGGGCATCCCCGTTGAGCGGCTCCATCCGTGGCAGCTCCTGGCGGCACTTAGGCATCGCCCAGCGGCATCGCGGATTGAAGGGGCATCCGGATGGCAGGTCCCGGAGGTCGGGCGGCGACCCTGGAATTCCCTCCATCGCGATGCGCGGCCCGTGCAGCGGAGGGAAGCAGTGAAGCAGGCCATGCGTGTAAGGCAGTCGCGGAGCGCGGAACAAGGACGCCGCGGGCGCGCGCTCCATCAGCCGGCCCGCGTACATCACGTCGATCTCGTCCGCCAGCTCCACCAGCAACGAGAGGTCGTGAGTGATGAAGAGAGTGGCGAACCCGATGCGATCGCGAAGGCCGATCAGCTCCTCGATGATCTCGCGCTGGGTGACCACGTCAAGGGCCGTCGTCGGCTCGTCGAGGATGATCACCTGAGGCTCGAGGGCGATGGCCATCGCGATCATGGCTCGCTGGCGCATGCCACCGGACAGCTCGTGCGGATAGCTGCGCAACCGCTCGGCGCTGATTCCGACCATGTCGAACAGCTCGACCGACCTCGCCCGGCGCTCCATCGCCGAGAGGCGCGGACGGTGCACACGAAACAGGTCGTCGAACTGGGCTCCGATGGTGATGACCGGGTTCAAGGCGTTGAGCGAGCTCTGGAGGACGACCGCGATCTCGGACCAGCGCACGGCGCGCAGGTCGTCCTCGCCCGCGGCCAGAAGGTCGATCGTCCCCACGGGTCCGTCTTCGCTGATCGGTTTGGAGTGGAACAGCACTTCGCCGGCGGTGATCAGGGCCGGGGCGCGCAGGAGGCGGAGCGCGGCGAGCGCGAGCGTGGTCTTGCCGCTGCCGCTCTCGCCCGCGAGGCCGAGAACGCGGCCGCGCCGAAGCGTGAGGCTGCAATTGACGACCGCGTGCACCGCATCGTCGCCGTAGCCGTAGTCCACGCTGAGGCCGCGGATCTCCAATACCGGTTCTGCTTGATCATCCGCGGGCCGGACGGCGCGTTTGACGCCGGTGGGCCGGCCTAGGACGACAGGCGTCATGCCGAACTTCGGACGGCGGCTGACGCCGGCTTTTCGCGCGGCCTTGCGCGAGAGGCCGGCGGCGCGAAGCCGAGGGTTGATGAACTCGTCGATGCCGAAGTTGAGCAGCGCGAGGCCGGTACCGAGCAGGGCGATCAAGAGGCCAGGGGGCGCCCACCACCACCACCACCCGCTGCGTACGGCGTTGTTGGCGAATCCCTCGCGCAGCATCTCGCCCCAGTTCCAGAGTCCGGGCGGCGACGAAGTCGGCGCACCCGCCAGGCCCAGGAAGGCGATCACGACATAAGCCCCGATGGCCGCAAGGGTCGTGAAGAGAAAGGACGCGGCCACGATCGGAATGAGGTTGGGAAGAACCTCGACGAGGATGATGCGGGACCGCCCCTCGCCTGAAACCCGCGCCGCCTCGACGAAGTCGCGGTTGCGCAGCGAAAGGGTCTGAGCGCGTAGGGTGCGGGCGGTATAGGCCCACGTGGTGACCGCGATGATGGCCGCGACCAGCAGGATGCTCGAGCCCGCGGCAGGCACGTAGTCGGCGATCACGATGAGGAGCGGCAGCCCAGGAATCGCGAGGAATACGTTGGCGACAAGGGACAGGCCTTCGTCTGCAGCCCCTCCCAGGTAGCCGGCGCTCACGCCGATCAGGACGGAGAGGACGGTGGCAATCGCGGCCGCGAGCAGGCCGACGAACAGCGTCGCCTGCGTGGACGCCAGGAGCTGGGACCAGGCGTCTTGCGCGAAGACGGTGGTGCCGAGCCAGTGTGCGGCTGATGGGGGCAGTGGGAGCGGGTAATAGTTCGCCGGGAATCCGGTATCGGGGCCGGTGCCCGGGACCAGCACGTGCTGCACCCAGTTTTTCTCGTCGGTCGCGTTGGGCGAGTACGGCGCGATCCAGCGACCGATGATGGCCAACACTCCGAAGACGGCCATGATCACCAGCCCGACGAGCACCTGCGGGGAGCGCGGCAGACGCAGAATTCGGGCGCGATGAAATACCGGCTCGACGCTCGGCCCAGCCCCTGGCGAGACTGTGGTCAAGGAGGTGCTGTTGATCGTCATCTCATGCCACCTGCCGCGCCCGCGGATCGATCAGCACATAGACAACGTCAGCCAGGAGATTGGCGGCGATCACCACCAGCGTGATGACGACGAAGATCCCCTGCACCAGCGAGTAGTCGAGCTTTCCCAATGCGTCGAAGAGGTGGAAGCCGATCCCCGGATAGTTGAAGACGATCTCGACCAGGATCTGGCCGGAGACGAGAAGGCTGATCGCGATGGTGAAATTGGCGACGACCGGCAGCAGTGCGTTTCGGGCCGCGTACCACACCACGCTTCGGGCGGGCAGGCCCTTCGCTGCCGCCACCAGGACGAAATCCTCGTCCAGGGTGGTCATCATGTTGTTGCGCATCGTCAGGATGAATCCGGCCATCGAGCCAAGGATCACCGTCGCCGCGGGCAGGATCGCGTGGCTGAAGACGCTTTCGATGTAGGGCAGGTTCGGCCCGGGAGTGACCACGTAGATGTCGTACCCGAACAGGCTCGGGAACCACTTGAGCATCGTCCCGGTCTGCCCGAAGATCAAGACGACGACAAGGGCGAGAAAGAAATAAGGAATCGCCTGGAAGAAGGTGGCGCCGGGCAGGATCCAGTCGGCCCACGAGCCGCGGCGCCATGCGATCAAAATCCCGATCGCGGTGCCGGCGACGAACGCGATGATCGTCGCGATCAGCAACAGGCCCAGCGTCCAGGGCAGGTACTGGAGGATGAGGCTGCTCACCGGGGCGTTTTCCGACCACGAGTGCCCGAGGTCGCCGTGGGCGAGATTTCCGATGTACTGCAGGTATTGATCCCAGATGCTCGTGTGGACGTTGAAGCCAAGCTGCTCTTCGATGGCTATGACGCACTGGGAGTTGCAGTTGCCCGATTGCGATGCCCTCGCGACCGCGCCGGCGACGGGGTTTCCAGGCACGACCCGTGGCAGCAGGAAGCTGACGGTGATCGCCACCCAGCCGGCGAGGAGGTAAACCCCGAGCCTGCCCGCGATTGCGCGCATGCCTAGGTCCCGGCCCCGGCCGGCGATGGATTCTGGGGCGGCGACGAGCCGGGCGGGCAACCGCAGCTCTCCCGCACGATGAGCTCGACCGGGAGGACGGTGTCGGCCTTGCCGCCGCCCGCGCTGATGCGCGAGTACAGGACGTCGAAGGCCTTCGCGCCGAGCTCTTTCATCGGCTGGCGAATCGTGGTCAAGGGCGGGTGCAGGTGGCGAGCGACCGGCACGTCGTCGAACCCGGTGATCGCAACGTCCTGCGGCACCTTGATTCCACGCTGGGCGAGCGCATGGATCACGCCTAACGCGGTCTGGTCGTTGGCGCACAGGATGGCCCGCGGCAGCTTCTTGCGGGAATCGAGGAGCGTTTCGATCACATTGGCCCCGCCCGCGGCGCTGTAGTTGCCCTGCCAGGCCGGCCCCGTATCGATGGTGGCGCCGACTGCGGCAGCCTCGTTTTCGAATGCGCGCGAACGTGTCCGGTTGTCAGGGCTGTCGGCGCGTCCGGAGACATAACCGAGGCTCCGATACCCGTGGTCGAGCACCAGGTGGCGGACCAACGCGCGGATTCCAGACCCGTTGTCGCAGCGGACATTCAAGGACGCGGGGGTGGGGCTACCGGCCAGGGTGACGACCGGGACCATGTCAGCCAGCCGCGCGATTCCGACCGTCGAGAGCATGCGGTCGTGGAGGATCAGACCGTCCGCCTTGCCCGCGAGCGCGGCGATCCGTGCCGCCACGTTGTCGTCGTTGAACCCGACGGAACTTATCAACAGATCGAATCCGCGACGCTGCGCCCCCACCTCGATGCCCCGATTGATGACGTCGATGAAGAGGAAGCTCTCGTCCTCGCCCTCGAAGAGCTCCTCACCGCCGCGCCGGAACACGACCCCGACAACCTCTTTGAGCCCGTTGGAAAGAGCGCGCGCCGCGCCGTCGCGTACGAAGCTGAGCTCGCGAACCGCGCGCATGACCCGGTCGCGGGTCTCGGCACGGGGGCTGCCCTGGCCGTTGAGGACCCTGGATACCGAAGCGATGGAGACGCCGGCCCGGTTGGCGACGTCATAGATCGTCAGGGTTCCCTTGGCTTTTTTCGGCTCCGCCACCAGGTGCGATCGCTACCCCTCGGCTGAATCGTGCCGCTGTAAGCGCTTACCGGTAAGCGCTTACCGGATTATATGCACGGCCGGCGCGCTGTCAAGGGTGAATCTGTGAGCAACGCACGAGAAGTCTCGCCACCATTCCGTGCGGCCGCCCCGAGCGACTTGGATTCGACCCGGCGTCAGCGTCCAGCAGCGGACCGGGCGCCGGCGGCCTCCACCCTGCCGACGCCGACCAGGAGCAGCCATGCGCCGGTCACCATGAAGATGAAGGACGACATCATCCCCAGTCCGACCACATAAAGCCCCCATGCGTTTCCGAAGAACAGGACGATCGCGCCTGCCTCCTCGAGCAGCAGGCAGGCAAAGCTGCCGATCGTCCGGAGCAGCACTCCCCGATCGGCGCTTTGCATGGCCTGCCGGATGCTCGAGTAGAGGAGAAACTCGACGACCGTGAGCACGCCGACGATCTCGATCGCCACGGCGCGGAAGCTTTGACCGCCCATGAGCACCAGGCCGCAGCGAATGAAAACGGCCGTCAGGCCCATCAAGATGGTGCGCGCGCGATGTCGATGCACCGGGTTCGTGGTGATCTCATCGAGGTGCAATGTCATCGCCACGAAGATCAGCCCCGTGAGTGCTGCTGAGCCGCCGCCGACCATCACAAAGTAGTCGTGCCACGAACTGATGTCCGGCATCTAGGTCCTTATCAAGGAGCTGGAGTTGGCCGCCACGGCCGGAAAGGTACTCCTAGCTGTGCGATCTCGCTACACGGGAGAGCCAAGGCGCTCGTGAACCAATCTCACGACCATCGCGCCTTCGCCGACCGCGGTCGCAACCCTCTTGATAGAACCGTGGCGAACGTCGCCGACCGCGAAGATGCCCGGCTGGCTTGTTTCCAGCAGCAGAGGCGTCCAGCCGTCTGTCGCGGTCAGGTCAGACCCGGTGACGATGAATCCGTCCTCGTCGAGCTGCAGGCACTCCTTCAGCCAGTCGGTATTCGGCTCGGCGCCGATGAACGAGAACAGCGCTCACGCCGGCAGCTGCGATCGTTTGCCATCCGCAGTCTCGATGACCACGGCTTCGACCACGTTGGCCCCTATCAACGCTTTGACCTGGGTCCGGGTGTGGAGGGTGATGCGAGGATTGCGCTCGATCTGATCGATCAGATAGCGCGACATCGTGGCGTCGAGCGAATCGCCTCGGATCAGGTGATGCACATCGAGTCGCCGGCTGAGAAAAACGGATGCCTGGCCGGCAGAGTTCCCCCCTCCCACCACGACCACAGTTCCCGTGCACTTCTGCGCCTCGACCTCGGTCGCGGCGTAAAACACACCCGAGCCTTCCAGCTCGGCCAGCCTCTCGACCGGAAGGCGCCTGTACCTGGCGCCGGTCGCCACGACGACCGCCCGGGCTTTCAGTGTCCGGCCGTCTGTCAGCTCGACGCTGTGAATGCCGCCGACCGACCTGAGGGCCTTGGCGTTCGACCCGACCAGGATCGCGGCCGAGAACTTCTCGGCCTGGAGCGCCGCGCGGGCAGCCAGCTCTGCGCCAGACAGCCCGGCCGGAAACCCGAGGTAGTTCTCGATCCGTGACGAGGTACCCGCCTGCCCTCCCACGGCAACAGATTCGACCACCGTTGTCGACAGGCCTTCAGATCCGCCGTAGACAGAAGCGGCGAGACCGGCCGGCCCGGCGCCGACGACCAGCAGGTCGGACACCTCTTCGAGATGAGACACATCGGCCTGGATGCCGAAGACGGAGGCGACCTCGGCCAGGGAGGGATTGCGCAGGATGGGCTGTCCCGCCACCAGCACCAGCGGGATGTCTGCAACTGTGAATCCAAAGTTCCGGAGCAGCGCTTCCGCGCGAGGAGCGGCATCGACGTCGATAAACGTGATGGCACACCGGTTGCGCGCAAGCAGGTCGAGGATCTCTCGCGTGGCGTCGTTGAATCGAGAGCCGATCAACTTCGGCCCCGTGCCCAAACGCAGCAGCAGCGAATGCCGCAGCAGGAACGCGCGGACCACTATCTCGCTCAGGGCGACGTCTTCGCCGATGACGGCCCGGAGCTGAGCGAGCGGCACCTTCAGCACGCGACCGGCAACCGTCGCGGTCGCCGTGACGTAAGCGCCTTCGTTGCTGAGGATGTTCATGACTCCGACGAACTGGCCAGGATTGAAGACGGTGCTGGTGGTTTCTCCAGAGTCTCCGAAATGCGCAACCGCCTCCACCACGCCCGTCAGCACTAAAACGAAATCGGAGCCCCGTTCCCCCTCCCGGAAAAACACATGGCCGGCCGGAACGCTTTCCTCGACCCCGTACCGCCCGAGCTTGGCGATCTGGGCCTCGTCCAGGGTCGGAAAAGCGCCGGCGAAGTCCTCTTCTTCCGCTTGCGCGCCGACGCGCCCCAGCGCCACGGTGATCGGAACCGGGGGCGACTCACTCGTTTTTGATCGAGCGCGGTTGGAGTCGTTTGCGGAAGCCACCAATCCAGCCTACGTGTGTTCAAGAATGAAAAGGCGGCGCGCCCGCTTAGGCGTGCCGCCCTTGACGACGGAACCGAGTCGGGTTCAGGCGGTGTCGCCGGTCGAGGGATCGATCATGGTGGCCAGCCGGGTGACCTTGTTGGCCGGGAAGCCGCCGCAGCGGGCGTGCTCCAGGATGATGTCCGCATCCGGGGCGACATAGACGCAGTAGAGCTTGTCGTCGGTGACGTAGCTGTGCAGCCAGTGGATCTCGGGCCCGAGGTCGGCGATGACCTTGTTGGACTTCTGTGAGATCGTCCTGAGCTCCTCGGGGGAAAGGCTGCCGGCCCCCGGCAGGTCGCGCTCGATCACAAACTTGGGCATCTCTCTATCTCCTCTTTTTGCTAACATACTCAAGGTATGGAGCGCTCCATACCGTTGGTACGGAAGTATGCATACCCATAGTATGGATGTCAAGACCTTGATTGGAAAGGACAAACGCGAGGCCCAGGGCGACGCCACGCGGCTCGCGCTGGTCGATTCTGCCCGGGAGCTGTTCGGCGAGCGCGGGTACGCCGCGACCTCGATTGAGGAGGTGGCAGCTCGCGCCGGGGTGACCAAGGGCGCCGTCTACCACCACTTCGGCGGCAAGGCCAACCTGTTCCAGGAGGTCTACGAAGAGGTGATGCGCGAGGTGTCCGACCAGGTGGTGAGCAAGTTCAATGAGCCCGACCACTGGGTCGCGCTGACCAGCGGCTGCCAGCTGATGATCGACGCTCAGCTCGACCACGCGGTACGCCGGATCGCGCTGAATGACGCTCGATCGGTCCTCAGCTATGACGTCGTGCACATGATCGAGTCGCGTTACGGCGCGGTGGGCATCCGCGGAGCGCTGCGCAAGGCGATGCACGGCGGGGTCATCGAGCCGCAGCCGTTGCGCCCGCTTGCGCTCCTACTGGCCGGCGCGCTGAGCGAGGCGTGCTTTTACGTGGCCGACGCCGAAGACCCCAAACAAGCCCGCGAAGAGGTCGGTCGTCTGGTGGTGCGACTCCTCGAAGGGCTCAAGACCCGTCCGAAGAGTCGAGTCCCCTCTGGAACTGATTCGGTTCCTGAACCTGAGTCCAGCCTGAACCGCTAGCCTTCGAGGCCTAATGAACGCCCGCGTCGCCTGCCTCAGTCCTTTCGACGAGGCCACCGTGCGGGCAATGTTCCAGGGTCGCCACCAGGTCGACGTCGTCCTGGTCCCCCCTCCGCCCGCCCAGCCCGCGGTCCTGGCCGCGTGTACGGGCGCCGACCTGGTGATCGGTGACCAGCGCCACAAGCACCGCGTCGATCGTGCGGTGCTCGAGCGGATGCGCGGCTGCAAGCTGCTGCAGATGCCGTCGGTGGGCTTCGACACCGTCGACTATCGCGCCGCAGCCGAGCTCGGGATCCCGGTGGCCAATGCCGCCGGATACAACAAGGACGCGGTTGCCGACTGGACCGTGATGGCGATGATCGCGCTGCTGCGCCACTCCTTTCAAGGCGACCGGGCGCTGCGGGCTGGGCGGTGGCGGCGAGATGACCCGGTGCGCAAACAGATGCTCGGCCGGGAGCTCGGCGCCGTGACCGTCGGTATCATCGGCCTCGGCAACGTCGGCTCGTCGGTGGCGCGGAGGCTGACCGCCTTTGGCACCAGAATCCTGTTCACCGATGTGGTGGCCAGAGACGTCGCGGGCGCCGAGCGCGTGACACTCGACACTTTATTGAAGGAAAGCGAGGTCATTTGCATCCACACCCCGCTGGATGTGCCCACCGGCGCCCTCATCGGCGCTGCAGAGCTGGCGAAGATGAAGCGCGGCGCCTTCCTCATCAACGCCGCCCGCGGGCCGATCGTCGACCAAAAAGCGCTTGTACACGCACTGCGTTCCGGACACCTGGCAGGCGCTGGACTCGACGTCTACGAGGTCGAGCCGCTCCCCGTCGACTCGCCATTGCGCACCATGGAGAACGTGGTCCTCTCGCCGCATGCCGGCGGCGCCACCGTCGAGGCCGACGCACGGTTGATGGAGATGGTCGGCGACAACCTCCGGCGGGCCCTCGATGGCCAGGCGCCTCTCAATGTCGTCAACGCCGTCAGGGTGGGCGCGCAATGACATCGCTGCGCGAGCGGTGGCGGGCGGGAGAGTCCACCGTCGGCGCCTGGTGCACCATCCCAAGCACCTGGACCGCGGAGCTGGCGGCGCGCTCAGGCCATGACTGGGTGGTGGTCGACACGCAGCACGGCCTCATCGGCTACGACGTGATGCTGACGATGCTGCAGGCGATCACTACCACCGGCGTACCGTCGCTTGTGCGCGTGCCCTGGAACGAGCCCGGAACGATCATGAAAGCGCTCGATGCAGGGGCGGGCGGAGTCATCGTGCCGATGATCAACTCGGTGGCGGAGGCAGAGGCTGTCGTCGGGGCGTGCCGCTATCCGCCGGTCGGCTTTCGGAGCATGGGGCCGACCCGGGCGCGGGTCGTCGACAGCGACTGGCGGCAGCCGCTTTGCATCGTGATGGTCGAGACGGTGCAGGCGGTGGAGATTGTTGACGACATCCTTTCCGTAGCGGGCATCGACGCGGTGTTCGTGGGCCCCAACGACCTCGCCGTCTCTGCCGGCCTCGAGTCAAGCTACGAGGGAAGGGATCCCGGCCACCGGCGCATGATCGAGAGAATCGCAGAGTCCGCTCGAGAGCACCACGTGACGGCCGGCATCATGTGCGGTACGCCCGAGGTCGCCAAGCAATGGCACGACGTCGGTTACCAGATGCTCGCCCTCGATGCCGATACCAGGCTCCTCATGACCGCCACCGAGCAGATCGCCGAACGCGCGAAGAAACTGCTCTCGCCTGGTGCTACCTAAGTCGTAGAGGCCTGCGCCCGGAAGTGCGGCTGCAGGGCCGGATAGAGCGCGCGAAAACGCTCGTAACCGTCGGCATAAGCCTCCTGCCAGCTGCGCTCCGGTTCGACCACATCGCGCACGCGCACGCATGCCTCCACAGCCTCGTGCGCATCACCGAAGACGCCTCCCGCCACCCCTCCCAACAGCGCGGCACCGAACGCTGAGCCCTCCTCGACCGAAGTGATCTCCACGGGCAGGCCGAGGGTCGACGCCACGATCGACAGCCACAGCCGGCTGCGGGCCCCGCCGCCCGATGCACGCCCGGCTGCAGCGCGGACGCCCAGGTCGATCAGCAGCTCGAGGGAATCGCGCAGCCCGTAGGCCACGCCCTCCATGACCGCGCGAACCATTGCCGCCCGGTCGTGACGGAGCGAGAGGCCGATGAAGGCGCCGCGGGCGTTGGGGTCCGCGTGCGGCGTGCGTTCGCCGGCCAGGTAGGGCAGGAAGAACAGGCCGTCCGAGCCCGCCGCCCACTGTGCAGCCTGAGCATCGAGGTCCGCGAAAGGGACCCCGGCAGCCAGGGTGTCTCGGAACCACTGCATCGATCCCGCGGCCGAAAGCATCACGCCCATCGCGTGCCACGCGCCGGGCACCGCGTGGCAGAACACATGGACGCGAGCCTGCGGTTCGGCTGCGTACGCGGGCAAGGCGGCGAACACAACGCCCGACGTACCCAACACCAGCGAGAGCGGGCCTGGCCGGTCGACACCCACCCCGAGGGCGGCCGCAGCCTGATCGCCCGCGCCCGCCGCCACGGGCACGCGCTGCTTGGTGTGACCGCTGACCTCGGATGACTCCAGCGCGCGAGGGAGCCACGACGCGGGAATCTCGAGCGCGTCCGTCACCTCCTCGCTCCAGCGCCGGTGCGCAACATCGAAGAGCAGCGTGCCCGAGGCATCGCTCACGTCGATTGCGTGTTCGCCCGTCAGCCGCAGGCGGACGTAGTCCTTGGGCAGCAGGATGCGCGAGATCCGCGAGTAAACGTCCGGTTCGTGACGCCGCAGCCACAGGATTTTGGGGGCGGTGAAACCGGTGAGGGCACGGTTTCCGGTCAGCTGAATCAACCGCTCCAGGCCGATTCGCGCTTCGATCTCGGCGCACTCGGCAGCTGTGCGCTGGTCGTTCCAGAGCATCGCCGGACGCAGTACCCGATCCCGCTCGTCCAGACACACGAGCCCGTGCATCTGGCCCGACAACCCGATGCCGCGCACGTCATCGACGCCTGCCGCCGCGACAGCCTCGAGCGTCGCCTGCGTGGCGCGCCACCAATCCTCGGGGTCTTGCTCCGACCAGCCCGGCCGAGGAGTCGAGAGGGAGTACGCCTCCTCCGCTTTCGCGATCACCTCGCCTTCGGGCGAGATGGCGATCGTCTTGACGCCGGTGGTCCCGACGTCCACCCCGATAAGAGTCACGGACGGAAGCCTCGGCGAGAGATTCGGTGACCAGGTGGCCCAGATGCTAGGCGCGG
>DMCH01000057.1 GCA_003446775.1 Chloroflexota bacterium | reverse complement strand
CCCATGCAGTGGAGCGCCGACCGCAACGCGGGTTTCTCGCGCGCCAACCGGCAGCGGCTGTACCTACCCGTCGTGACCGACCCCGAGTACCACTACGAAAGCGTCAACGTCGAGGCCCAAGCCCAGAACCCGCACTCGCTGCTGTCGTGGATGAAGCGGCTGATCGCGCTCCGCAAGCGCCATCGCGCCTTCGGCCGCGGCACGCTCGAGCTGCTTCGGCCCGAGAACCGCAAAGTGTTGGCCTTCGTCCGCCGCTATGAGTCGGAGCAGATCCTGTGCGTCGCCAACCTGTCACGGTTCCTGCAGGTGGTGGAGCTCGACCTCAGCAAGTGGAAGGGCATGGTGCCGGTCGAGCTGTTCGGCGCGACGGACCTACCCACGATCGGCGAGGCGCCGTACTTCCTCACCCTTGGACCTCACTCGTTCTTCTGGTTCTCGCTTCAGCCGCGACAGGCGGCCGCAGTTTCAAGTGACGGGACCGCCACGGCCGCGGTCCTGCCCGAGATCAAGTTGGCCGGCAGCTGGGATGGAGTCCTCGTCGGTGTGGCCAAGGAGCGTCTGGACGCGGTCCTGCTTCCGTACATCAGGCAGCGGCGCTGGTTTGCGGGCAAGGCACGCCGCCTGAAGTCGATGTCGATCGCGGATGCGATCGAGGTGCCCGGCGCCGACCGGAGCGCCTACCTGCTCACGGTCCTCGTCACATACGCGGATGGCGACCCGGAGACCTACCTCCTGCCAGTCGCTTACGCCAATTCGGCCGAAGCCCCGCAGATCCTCGAACGCTGGCCGCATGCAGCCGTGGCGTGGCTGCGCACGACAGTCGAAGAGCAGCGCGGCCTGCTGTACGACGCGCTCGGGCCGCCTGGCTTCGCCGAAGGCCTCTTGAGCATCATCGCCAAGCGCAGACGTACCGCGACCGCGGACGGGACGCTGGTCGGATCGACGACTCGCGCTTTCGCGCGGCTGCGCGGCCCGGATACGATCAGGCTCGAGGCAGCGCTTTCTGTAGCCGAGCAGAGCAACAACTCCGTGGTGTTCGGCGAGCGGCTGATCCTCAAGGTCTTCCGCCGCCTGGAGGACGGGGTCAACCCTGAGCTCGAGGTCGGCCGCTTCCTCATCGAGAAGACCAACTTCGCCCAGATCGCGCCCCTCGCGGGGAGCCTGGAGTTCCGGCGCGACAATGGCGAGCCGGTGGCGCTGGCGGTCCTGCAGGGTTACGTGCCCAACCAGGGCGACGCATGGCAGTACACGCTGACCACCGTCGACCACTACCTCAAGGCGATGGAGCAGCCGGCAAGCGGCGAGCCGCCCGCGAGATCGCAGACCCTGCTGCAAGCAAGCGCGACGGAGATGCCTGAGGTCGCGACCAGGACGATCGGCGCCTACCTGGAGTCCGCGCGCCTGCTCGGCCGCCGCACGGCGGAGCTGCACACGGCGCTCGCCTCCGACCCTTCCGACCCGGCCTTTGCGCCAGAGCGAGTCTCGCCCCAGGACCAGCGCTCCATGTATCAATCCATCAACGGCGTGGCCCTGCGCTCACTCGAGCTCCTGCGCAGCCAGCTCAACCGCCTGCCCGAGGACGCCAAGGACCAGGCCAAGCGGGTGCTGGACCTGGAACCCCGCATCACTCAGGCGCTGCGGGCGTTCCTCGCCCGGCGGCTGACGACGACCAGGATCCGTGTGCACGGGGACTATCACCTGGGCCAGGTGCTATATACCGGGCACGATTTCGTGATCATCGACTTCGAGGGCGAGCCGACACGAAGCCTCTATGAGCGCCGGCTGAAGCGGCTGGCGCTTCGCGACGTGGCCGGCATGCTGCGCTCGTTCGACTACGCGAGCCAGGCCGCCTTGAGCTCAGGTCACTTCGAGGCCGAGTCCCGCCCGCGCCTGGAGGCGTGGGCGCGTTTTTGGGTCGACTCGGTTTCGGCCGCGTTTCTGCACAGCTACCTGACCACCGCCGGCAATGCCTCGTTCGTGCCCCAGAATGCAGAGGACCTCGATCTCCAGTTGTCGACGATGCTGCTGGAGAAAGCTCTGTACGAGCTGCGCTACGAGCTCAACACCCGGCCCGACTGGGTGAGAATCCCGCTGCGTGGGATCCTCGAGGCGGTGCACCCGGCATGATCGCACCTTCCCTGCTCACGCCGTTCGACCTCCATCTCTTCAACGAAGGCACGCACAGCCACCTATACGAGAAGCTGGGCGCGCACCTGTCGGAGGATCCCAGGGGCGCTTCGTTTGCTGTCTGGGCACCCAATGCGGACTGGGTGAGCGTCATCGGCGATTTCAACGGCTGGAACCGGGACGAGAACAAGCTCGTGCCGCGCGAGCAGTCCGGGATCTGGGAGGGCTTCATCCCCGGCGTCGAGCACGGAGCGCTGTACAAGTACCACGTCCACTCGCGCGTCACGCGCACCGGCGCCGACAAGGCCGACCCCTTCGCGGTTTACGCCGAGCAGCCGCCACGCCAGGCGTCGATCGTCTGGGACCTTAGCTACGACTGGGGCGACGCCGACTGGATGTCGAGTCGCGGTCGCGCCAACAGCCGGTCGGCGCCGTGGTCGGTCTACGAGGTTCACCTCGGCTCGTGGATGCGCGTGCCCGAGGAGGGCAACCGGTGGCTCACCTATCGCGAGCTCGCCCCGCGCCTGGCCGACTACGCGCACCGATTGGGCTTCACCCACGTCGAGTTCATGCCAGTGATGGAGCACCCCTTTTACGGATCGTGGGGCTACCAGTGCACCGGCTATTTCGCGCCGACGAGCCGCTTCGGAACGCCGCAGGACTTCATGTTCCTCGTCGATCACCTCCATCAGCACGGCATCGGCGTGATCCTCGATTGGGTGCCGTCTCACTTCCCGTCCGACGAGTTCGGGCTGCAGCTCTTCGACGGGACTCACCTCTACGAGCACGCCGACCCGCGGTTGGGCGTGCACCCGGATTGGGGCAGCTCCATCTTCAACTACGGCCGCAACGAGGTGCGCGGATTCCTGCTGAGCAGCGCGCTGTACTGGCTCAACCGCTACCACGCCGATGGGTTGCGCGTCGATGCGGTCGCGTCGATGCTCTACCTGGACTATTCGCGCAAGCCCGGGCAGTGGCTGCCGAACAAGTTCGGCGGCCGCGAGAACCTCGAGGCGGTGGACTTTCTTCGCCGCTTCAACATCGAGGTCTACAAGGAACACCCAGACGTGCAGACGATCGCGGAAGAGTCGACTGCTTGGCCGCTGGTGTCGCGACCGACATACCTGGGTGGGCTCGGCTTCGGCATGAAGTGGGACATGGGCTGGATGCACGACACGCTGGCGTACATCTCGAAGGATCCGGTCCACCGCCGTTTCGACCATAACCAGCTGACGTTCCGCATGCTCTACGCCTTCACGGAGAACTACATGCTCCCGCTGTCGCATGACGAGGTGGTGCACGGGAAGGGATCGCTGCTGTCGAAGATGCCTGGCGACGATTGGCAGAAGTTCGCCAACATGCGGCTGCTGCTCGCCTACATGTACGCGATGCCGGGCAAGAAGCTCCTGTTCATGGGCATTGAGCTCGGGCAGTGGACCGAGTGGAACCACGAGGCGAGCCTCGACTGGCACCTCGTCGACGATTCGATGCACGACGGCCTGAGCCGGTGGACCGGCGACCTGAACCGCGTCCTCCGCGAGGAGAAGCCCCTGCACGAGCTCGATTTCGACCCGGCCGGCTTCGCCTGGGTCGATGCCAGCGACTCCGAGCAGAGCGTGATCAGCTTCCTGCGCCGGAGCACCAAGGACGAGCTGCTCATGGCGGTGTTCAACTTCACGCCGGTGACGCGCTACAACTACCAGGTCGGGGCGCCGCTACCTGGCCGTTGGCTCGAGCTGCTGAACAGCGACGCGCCGATCTACGGCGGGAGCGGGCAGGGCAACCTGGGTGCGGTCGAGGCGGCGCCGGTCGGGCGCCACGGGCACCTGCACAGCCTGAATCTGACCCTGCCCCCTCTCGGCGCGGTGTTCCTGAAACCAGACCCCGACCGTATCGTTTAGCGCGCTTTAGCGCACCGCTTGCGCCAAACGTGCGCTTCGGATGCCGCCCAAGGGCTCGGTTGGCGCAAAACGTGCGGAATTCGGGCCGACGTGACATCGAGGTAGGTAAGCGTTAGTTGATCGTGCCTGGCGCTACCACCCACTCGCACGTCTGACCTGTAACGGCAGCGATGCGATCGAAGTCGGCGTCATAGTGCAGAACGACGAGGCCCGCATCCTCTGCCGTCGCCGCCACCAACAGATCGGGCACCTTCCGGCCCTGCTGGCTGCGCCCAGCCAGCATTCGCTGCACCTGGCGCGCTCGCTCCATGTGCCGTCCCTGAGTCTCGACCAATCCGAACGCGGTCAGTGCCTCTTGTAGAGCATCCCATTCACGGGCGTTTCGAGCCGAATAGCCGATCTCGAGATCGGAAATGCCAGAACGACCGACGCTGCCAATTGAAGCGAGAGGTTCGAGCGCAGCCCGGACCGATGGCTCAGCAAGGCGGGTCAGGACACTGGTGTCGACCAAATGGGTCAGCGCCATGCGCGGTCACGGTCCTCGAGCTTGGCGCGAACGAGAATATCGATGGCGCGGGCGACTCGTTTTTTCCGTCCGCTGCTTACACGACGCAAGGCTTCGTTCACCGTCTCCTTGATGGTCTCAGTACCGAGTTGGGCTCTAGCCGCGCCCAAAGCTTCGTCGTCAATGTCGACCAGATGCTTGCTCACTGTCTGCATAGTATATACAGCCTGCTCGACGTATATACGTGGCTGCGCGAGCAGAGAATCGACTGCTACTCGTACCGGTATGGTTGGTACCTTGGATGACGGTTCGAGCGTGGCGATTGGCGACCTCAACGTCGCCTTCATCCTCGTCGGGGCTGCCGATGCGACGCTCTTGCCCTTCATTCCCCTCTATCTCTTCGAGCGCGGATTCAGCGCCCCTGCGATCGGCTTCGTCCTGGCCGCGGCGGCACTGGCGTCGTTCATTGCCGGTCCAACCTGGGCCTACCTGGCCGACCACAGGTTGGGCCTCGAGAACACGGTGGTGCTCGCCGGCTCGATAGGCGCGGCCGTTGCGCTGCTGCTCGCGGCGGCGCACACGACGATCGCGGTGGCGGCCGTGACGGTCGCCTTGTGGGTAGCGCGCGCTCCCGTCATATCGTTGCTCGACGCCATCGCGCTACAGAGGCTCCGGACGGCGAGCCGCGTCGGCTACGCGCGTATCAGGTTGCGGATGAGTGCGGGCTGGGCCGCGTCCGTGGTCCTGTCGGGCGGCCTGTTTCAGGTCGCCGGGCTGAGGCTGATCCCGTTCGTGTATGCGCCCATGGCCCTGCTGGCCGGACTGTGGGTGTGGCATGCACGGACTCGCGGAGTCGCCAGTCAGCGTGCTGAGCCCGCACCGAATCTACCCCGCGTACGGCGCCTCAACCCGATGCCGCTGGCGCTGATCGGCTTTCTCGTCAGCGCGCTGCTGCTCGGCTCTGCGTTCGCGGCGACCTCGAACTTCGTCACCCTGCGCATCAGCATTCTTGGGGGCGGCGCCCTGCTCGTGGGGGCGGCGGCAGCCTTTCAAGCCCTCACGGAGATCCCGACCATGGCCTACACCCATGTGCTGCTGCGGTACCTCAGCCACCGAATGCTCTATGTCGCCGGCGCCGGCGTCTACCTTCTCGTCTTCATAGCGTGGGCCCTCGTGTCCGATGCCCTGGCCACGGCTCTGCTGAAGTTGGTCCTGGGCGTGGGGTTCGCGCTCACATACGTGGGCGCCGTCTTGATCGCGGACGATGTCGCTCCTCTTCACCTGCGCGCGACGGCTCAGGCACTTGTCAAGGCAGTGTCGGGGGGCCTGGCGCCAGTGATCGGGGCGCTCGGAGGCGGAATCATCTTCGGTGCGTTTGGCTCGGGCGCGATGTTCACGGCGGCCGCGGCTGTCGCGGCCGGCGCCGCCGTGATGGCGATGATTGCGCTGCCGGCGCGAAGCCCACGCCAGGTGCCGCGCCCAAGCACCATCATTTGATGGTTGGATCGAAGAGGGATGCGGCCTAAGGTCGAGTCCGAAGAGCTCTCCACGCGGGGCAGGCGAGCCCTCGGCGTGATGGCGGTGGCGGTGGTCGCGATCGTCGCCGCGGGATTCGTCTACCTCTACCCAACACTGACTTCCAAACCGGCGCCCAAGGCCGGCCCTATCAGCTCGATCGACCACTTTATTTCGAGCGCGGCGCAGCATCAAGCGTTCAGTGGAACCGTCTTGATCGCGCAGAACGGCAAGATCCTGCTGGA
>DMCH01000027.1 GCA_003446775.1 Chloroflexota bacterium | reverse complement strand
GCCTCTACCACGCAGCTCAGCTCAAATGTGATAACAGTGGCCGATTGTTGCCGCGTCGCTGGTCACGGAGAGGGTCGCGGAAACGTGGGGGTCAAGCACGCGGAAGTGGTAACAGCCTGGCTCGTTCAGGACGAGCGCGGCTGGCTCCGGCTCGCGGGCAGATGAGCAAGGCCGCGGTCTGGACTGGACTTCGGTCGATGACGATCGTTGCGCGAGCGGTCCCCGTCGCGTGGGAAGAGGGACCCGGATGGATGGCATGCGGGGCGCTCGAGCGGTAGGCTCGTCCCCGTCGCGGCGATATGAGGTAGTCCAACGGAACTAGATCGAATCATCCCTGGCATCATCGGCGCGGTCGTCGGCGTCCTGGGCTGGCTCCTTGTCGGCGTCTACATGCAGCGTCGGCAATTCGGCCATCAGGCAAAGAGCGCTGGCCGCGCGGTCTACTTCGAACTTCTCCTCAATCGGATGCAGGTCGTCCTCGCGCGCGACTACGGCAGCTTTCTTCCACTCGGCCGATCTGCCTTCGAGCGGCTCCTCCCCGACCTTGCCGCCTGGCTGCCTGCGGAGTCGCTGCAAACGATCGTCACCGCGTACATGGGGCACGCCGGATACGCGCAAGCCGGCACCGAGCGCGAGGCTCCGGTTGAACTTCGCCGCCGAGCCCTCGATGGGATCGAGGCGGCGCACCGCAACGCCCTCGACGCGCTGCGGTCGAGGCTGTTCAGTGAGCAGGAAATCGCGGCCCTCTCACGCCTGGGTGGTCCGTACGCCATCGGTGCGCCAATATCGGAACTACCGACCTCCGATGCGCGGCCGGCCCGCTCATGAGTAGTAGTACGTCCGACCCCCGCGCGATCATTGAGCGATGGGTCGATGCCATCAACGCGAGCGACTTCGCCGCGCTGGAGTCTTTGCTCAGTGAGGACTGCGTCTCGGAGTACCCACAGTCGGGTGAGGTCGTCCGAGGAAGGAAAAACATCCGAGCGATCCTTGAGAACTATCCGGGCGGGACGGGGACAGTGGACCGAACGAGCGCGCAAGTCACTGGCGGCGACCAGTGGGCGATGACCCCGTCGTTCGCGCTGGTCCGTCTGACCGGCAGCGGCGACGCGCGCACCGCGATTTTCAAGAGCCGCTATCCCGATGATTCAGTCTGGTGGCTCGTCCACTTCATGGAATTCGCCGCGGGCAAGATGACGAAACAACCATCTACTTCGCACCCGAGTTCAAGGCGCCAGAGTGGCGAGCGCAGTGGGTTGAGCGTCGCCTCTGAAGGGTGGTGCGAGTTCGTGTGGGTCTGGGGACTCTGAGCGGAAGACGGGACTCGAAGCCTGTGATGTTGAAACAACCCGACTGTTCCGCGACGAGCGCGGGTGGCTCCGGCTGGCGGGCGAACGCTGTTGTAAGTCGCGCAGAACGACGAAAGGCTGGTGACTGCCGGTCAATCTCGAGGGCCGCACGAACCGGCCGACGCTCAAGGTCTCGGTGCGCGAGCCCGAGTACCAATTAGTGGATTCGAACTGGCGATCTGGGTTACATCAAAGCAGACAAACGCGAAGGCTTCAGCCATCCGGGTAGAGGCCTTGATGTACCCGTCGACCGTCTTCTGATCTGCCGTTGCTAGATCAGGGCTAAGGTATCAAGGGAAATGTCGGACGAGGTCGCACGCCACCTCACCGGAATCATCGCGTCGATGAGCGGATTCCTGGCCGCGATTATGGATCCCGAGATGGGCCGCCACGCGGCTGACCCGGCGGCTTCCAACTTCATCGCGGGCAACCCCCAGGAGCTGGCGTCGCCGGAGTACGTGCGTACCCTGCAGCGCTGGGCCGAGCCCAAGGACAAGGACTGGTTCGGGTACAAGATGCCCCACCGCCCGGCGCTGGCCGCGGCGGCTGAAGGCTTGAGCAAGGAACTCGGGCTGAGCTTCGGCGTCGATGACATCGTGCTCACCCGCGGCGCACACGGAGGCTTGGCGGCTGCATTGAACGTGGTCGTGGATCCAGGCGACGAGGTGATCTTCACCTCGCCGCCATGGTTCTTCTACGAGGCCCTGATCCTCGGCGCCCGCGGCAAACCCGTGAAGGTCCGCGTCAAGGCGCGCGGCTTCGACCTGGACGTCGATGCGATCGCGGCGGCGATCACCCCACGGACACGTGCGCTGTTGATCAATACCCCGCACAACCCAACCGGACGCATCTTCGCCGGGGACACACTGGCCGCGCTGGCGTCGGTGCTGAAGGATGCTTCGGCGCGCAACGGTCGCCCGATCTACCTCATCTCCGACGAGGCCTACAGCCGCATCCTCTTCGACGACAACCGGATGATCACGCCCGGCGCGTTCTACCCACGCAGCCTGCTGATCCACACGTATAGCAAGAGCGCGCTGGCTCCCGGACAACGCCTCGGCTATGTCGCGCTCCCACCTGGGATACCTGGCCGCGACCAGCTGCGGCAGGCCTTCATGGTCGCGGGCTTCTCGACCGGCAACATGCTTCCCGACGCGATCATGCAGTACGCGCTCCCCGAGATCGACACCATCTCGATCGACCTCGACCATCTGCAGCGCAAGCGCGACCGGGTGGTGGACGCGCTCCGCGAGATGGGCTACGAGGTCCACTCGCCGCAGGCAACCTTCTACCTCCTGCCGAAGGCACCGATCGAGGACGACATGCTGTTCGCCCGCACGCTCGCCGCGCAGAAGGTCTTGGTCCTGCCCGGGGTGGCCGTGGACATGCCGGGCTACTTCCGGATCTCGCTCACGGCCACCGACGCGATGATCGATCGGGCGCTGCCGGTTTTCGCGGAGGTCAGATCCGGGCTAGCTGCCGGGGTTCCTCGCTAGCTGAGCTGCCCATAGAG
>DMCH01000008.1:19883-20810 GCA_003446775.1 Chloroflexota bacterium | reverse complement strand
AGAGGGCGTGATCGTCGATCAGGTCGAGCCCCCCCCGGAGCCGCTAGCGCGGATCACGACCGCGATCGCTCAGCTGCCCGCGCCCGCGCTGGAGCTAGTGCTGTCGCGCTGCACCGAGGTCGGCGCCTATGGATTTCACGTTTTTCACGCGGACCGCAGCGTGGCCCGGGGCGCCAAGGTCGAACGCTGGAACACGATCTGTCGCGAGGCCGCCATGCTTGCCGGCCGGCTGAGGGTCCCACTGGTCGAGGGGCCATCGACCTTCGATGAGGTGCTTTCGGCCGCCGAGCATCCGGTGCTGCTGGTGCGGGGCGCTCCAGTCGACCTCGCCGAGATGAGCGAGCCTCGAGACCTCACGCTCCTGGTCGGTCCGGAGGGCGGGTGGTCCGAACGCGAGCTGGGCCTCGTCGCCACCACCGCGGGCCTTGGGCCGCGCAACCTCCGAGCCGACACGGCTGCGGTCGTGGGCTTGGCGGTGGCCCTGGCGGCGCGCCGCGGGCTCTAATTCCCCCTAATGCTTTAGGGCGTGGTAGGTCTTGACCTCGCCGGTGATCGCGATTGCGGATAACACGACGAACCCTCCTGTACCCGCAACCAGCAGCAAACCGCCTATCTCGACGGACCAACTCAAAACCCACAGGCTCAGGACGATGACCCCAATTGCCCGCACGAGGCCCGTGTAGATCCTTACGCCCCTGTCGCTCGAGGCATACCCGGGAGCCAGTGAGCCCAATGAGCGCGATGTCACATGCCGGATCAGCCAAACGCGGTTCACGTCCATGAGCATGCCGCCGAAGATGAGGACCAGGCCGGACACAAGCGCTGCCATGGCGCCATGTTGCCACGGCCGGTCATGCCTGGCACCTACGATTTGAGGGTGCCCACCACCACGCAGGCGCGCGTGCGCAACTTCTGCATCATCGCCCA
>DMCH01000008.1:6223-19581 GCA_003446775.1 Chloroflexota bacterium | reverse complement strand
ATCATCGCCCACATCGATCACGGGAAATCGACGCTGGCCGACCGGCTGCTCGAGTTCACCGGCTCGATCAGCCAGCGCGACATGCAGGACCAGGTCCTCGACAGCATGGACCTGGAGCGCGAGCGCGGGATCACGATCAAGCTGCAGGCCGTCCGCATGACGTATCCGGCGCGGGACGGCCAGAGCTATGAGCTCAACCTCATCGACACCCCGGGCCACGTCGACTTCGCCTACGAGGTGTCGCGCTCGCTGGCAGCGTGCGAGGGGGCGATTCTCGTGGTCGATGCGGCGCAGGGCATCGAGGCGCAGACGCTTGCCAACCTTTACCAGGCGGTAGAGGCGGGGCTGACCATCGTCCCGGTCGTCAACAAGATCGACCTCGACGCCGCGCAGCCGGAGCTAGTGGCGGAAGAGATCTCGGACGTCACAGGGATTCCTCGCGAGGATGTCATCTTCGCCTCCGCCAAGCAGGGGATCGGAACGCAGGACATCCTCGAGGCCGTCGTTTCGAGGGTGCCGCCGCCCCACGGCGATCCCTCGGCGCCGCTGCGAGCCCTGATCTTCGACTCGCACTACGACGCGTACCGTGGCGTGATCACATACGTCCGCGTGGTGGATGGTGAGATCAAGCCGCGCACCAAGATCCGGATGATGAACACGGACAAGGTCCACGAGGTGGACGAGGTGGGGTGGTTTGCACCGCGGCCGCGCCCCGCCGAGAAGCTCACCGCCGGTGAGGTCGGCTACGTCATCGCTGCGGTCAAGAATGTGATCGACGCCCGCGTCGGTGACACCATCACGACCTCAGAAGGCGGGGCTTCGAGCCCGCTGCCCGGCTACCGCCAGGTGAAGCCGATGGTGTTCGCGGGGCTTTTTCCCACCGACTCCGACCAGTTCGCCGACCTGAAAGAAGCGCTCGAGAAGCTGCAGCTCAACGACGGAGCGCTGTCATTCGAACCAGAGAACTCGGCGGCGCTCGGGTTCGGATTTCGTTGTGGTTTCCTGGGCCTGCTGCACCTCGAGATCGTGCAGGAGCGGCTCGAGCGCGAGTTCGAGCTCGACTTGATCACGACTGCGCCGACCGTCGAGTACAAGGTCACGTTGAAGAGAGGCGGCATCACCGACGTCGACAACCCCGCGCTGCTCCCGGACCCCACCGCGATCGAGTCCATCGCCGAGCCGTTCGTGAAGCTCTCGATCATCGTGCCCTCGACGTATGTCGGGCCGATGATGGAGCTCTGCCAGGACCGCCGCGGCACCTTCAAGAAGCTGGAGCACCGGCCGGGCGACCGCGTCGTGCTCGAGTACGAGATACCGCTGGGCGAGATCATCCACGACTTCTACGACCAGCTGAAGTCGCGCTCCAAGGGCTATGCGTCGATGGACTACGAGATGATCGGATTTCGGGAAGGCGACCTGGTCAAGCTCGATGTGCTGGTCGCGGGCGAGCCGGTGGACGCTCTTTCCCTGATCACGCACCGCAGCAAGGCCCAGTCTCAGGGTCGGAAGCTGGTCGAGAAGCTGAAGTCGATCATCCCTCGTCAGCTCTATGAGGTCCCGATCCAGGCGGCCATCGGCGGTAAGGTAGTCGCTCGCGAGACCATCTCGGCCATGCGCAAAGACGTCCTGGCCAAGTGTTACGGGGGCGACGTGACGCGAAAGCGCAAGCTGCTCGAGAAGCAAAAGGAAGGCAAGCGAAGGATGAAGCGGGTGGGGTCAATCGAGATTCCGCAGGAGGCGTTCATGGCGGTGTTGAAGCTTGACTAGAGTGTCGCGGCCGCTCGCCCTGCTCGTTCTCGCGGCGATCGCCGTCGTGTCGTGCACGAGGCTTGGGTCGTCAAGCTCCAACGCCCAGCTAGCCGACATCCTCGCAGCGGGTCCGACCGTTACTGACGTCAGATCGATGCTGGGCGACAGCAACTGGTGGCAGGGTCCACCGTCATTCGAAGTCAGGCCGCTCAACGCCGAGACCACGCTGCGAACGGAGCGCTTCGGGATTGCTCAGCAGTTCATCCATATCGGCACCGCCGAGGGCTTTCTTGTTCAGTACACGGTCTACGAGACGACGACGGCGGCCACAACCCGTATGACCGATCTGCAAAACGAATTGGGCACCGCGCAGGCGACAAGTCCGAAGGTGGGCGACCAGGTCATGTACTACGGCGAGGCGGGCATCAGCGGTGCGCCATACCTCGCGAGGACATTCGTCCGTCTCGGCGAGATCGTCGTTGAGATCACCTGGGCTCGAAAGGACGGGGTCGCCTCGCTAACCCAGCTCGGCAAGAACGCGACCAAGATCGTCGATGGGCTGAAGAAAGCGATCGCAGCGAAGACACAACACTCGCTGCAGGTGGTCGACCAGAAGGTGCTGCCTCCGCCCGGGCTCGACATCACCTTTCTCGGCGCAGCGCCGCTTCCGATCGAGGCCTTCCTGGTGATGGCCAACTATGCCATCCCAGGTCCGCTCGCTAAAGAGCTTCACACCAACGGCATAGATACGTTCGTATTCGGCGATTACGTGCTCAACGCCGACACGCATATGGAGGTCCGGGCGGCTTTAATGACCTTCGCGAGCCCTGCAGACGCGACCAGCTGGCTGGGTAGCTACAGCGGCGGTCAGCCAGACCAGAGCGGAGTGGTCAGCAGTTACGTCGACGCGATTGGCGAGTACCAATACTTCTTTACGTCGGGCGTGCATGGCGCCATGCTCGTGTGCCGGTCGACGGTGCCTGGCGAGGCTGCGTCGCGAGCCTGCGAGCAGCCTCTATCAAGAACCGTCATTTCCTGGCGCCAGGGCCTGGCCGGCTAGTCGGCTCGGCGCGAAGGAATCGGGCCCGTTCCAAGCCGGCGGGCCTGGAACCACTCCCACTGTTTCGCAAGGCCTTCGCGGAGCGAGACTCGCGGCTCCCATCCCAACCGCTCGCGAGCGAGGTTGATCGAAGCCCCGGTGTGGCGTGGATCCCCGGGCGCGGCGGGGAGGTTCTCCCGGCGGACCTCGAGGTGGCTGATGTCCTCCAGAGTGGCGAGGACCTTGTTGACGGTGACGCGGCTGCCGCCACCAAGGTTGAACACCATGCCCACGACATCCGCCGCCGCTGCCTTGATCGTGCCCTCGACGGCATCTGAGACATAGGTGAACTCGCGCGTCTGCTCGCCGTCGCCGAAGACCTCGATCGGATCGCCGTCCGCCAGCGCCTGCATGAAGCGGGAAAACGCCATGTCGGGGCGCTGGCGCGGGCCGTAGACGGTGAAGTAGCGAACCGAGACTGCCGGGATGTCGAAGTTTCGCGTGTACAGATGGGCCAGGTGCTCGGCCGCCAGCTTGGTGACCCCGTATGGAGACACCGGGCGAGGGAGCGCCGACTCGCGTGTGGGAAAGGCTTCGGCGTCGCCATACACCGACGAGCTTCCCGCAAAGACCAGCCGTTTGAGGTGACTTCCCTTCAGATGTTCGAGAAGCCGCTGGGTGGCGATGATGTTGTCGCGCGTGTAACGGTCGAATTGGTGGCCCCAGCTCGGCCTCACGCCGGGCTGGCCGGCCAGGTGATACACGACGTCCGCGCCTTCGAGCGCGGCAGTGAGGTCGGCATCCACCAGGTCGAGCTCTTCGAACGAGAAGTTGCGGTGGCTCCTGGCCGCCTCCAGGTTCTGCTCTTTGCGCGCGCGGCGGTAGTAGTCGGTGAAGCAGTCGATGCCCACCACCTCGTGGCCGTCGGCCAGCAGCCGCTCGCTCAGGTGAGAGCCGATGAAGCCCGCGGCGCCGGTGACGATCACTTTCATTTGAATCCAAGCCTGGGCCTTGATGACCGCCATTTGCAAGCGCTCCTATCCTCTTAATGATGCGGAGGTTTGAGGTGTGGCTTGCCGATTCGGGCATTGGGGTGTCGGTGAAGCACTTCCCGGCGGGCACACGCACGGCCGTCGATGCCGCCGTCGCGGTCGGTTGTGACGTGGGGCAGATCGTCAAGTCGTTGGTGTTCGTCGCCGCGGGCCGTCCGGTGGTCGCCCTGGTCAGCGGCGCCAACCGCCTGGACGAGAGCAGGTTGGGAGCGGCCGCGGGTAGGCCGGTGACGAAAGCCGACGCCGAGGTGGCGAGGTCGGCCACCGGCTACTCGATCGGCGGCGTGCCGCCGTTCGGTCACGCCACGGACGTGCCGGTGTTCATGGATCGCGACCTGCTCGGATATCAGGTGGTCTGGGCGGCGGCGGGGCGGCCGGACTCGGTGTTCGAGATTGATCCGGATCGGTTGCGTGAGCTCAGCGATGCAACGGTGGCGGATTTGAAGGTCATGGTCGGTGATGGGCAGTTGCACCTCCCCACCCGGCCGGCTCGCTACGCGAGCGGGCCGACCTCCCCGCATGGCGGGGAGGTGAATTCCGACCTCCCCACAAGTGGGGAGGCGACCAATTGAGCAGCATCCTGATTTTCTGTCGGGATTGCGGGAAGCAGGTCCCGAGCTCGCAGACAAAAGATGGGCTGTGCGTCGACTGCCGCGTGCGCCGTTCAGTCGCCGACCTCCGCGACGAGCACGCGCGGTTGTGGCGCAAGCGCGAGCGCTACCGAAGCCAGAACGCGAACACAGAACAGATCGGGCGCCAGATCGCGAGGGTCGAGGACCGCATGGGGCAGCGCATCAAGGAGCTCGTGTCGAACGAGCGGCAGGCGACCGACTACCTGCGCAAAGAGCTCGAGGCGGCCCGCGGTCAGCGCTACACGATCAAGGGCGTGTGAACATCACTAGCCAAATCACGCCCCGCTCCCCGACCCTCTCCCCTGCGGGGAGAGGGAAATTGCCGGTCGCAAATCTCTATATCCACCTCCCGTTCTGCAAACACAAATGCGGCTACTGCGACTTCAACGCCTACGCGGGCATGGACAGGCTGATGCCCGACTACGTCGACGCCCTCGAACGAGAGCTGGCCGCGGCGCGCGAGCAGCGCGAGTTCTCGCAGCTTTCGACCGTTTATCTGGGGGGCGGAACGCCGAGCCTTCTGCCGGCAGACCTGATCGCGCGATTGCTTCGCTTCCTCCGCGGCACCTTCGACATCGCGCCGGATGCGGAGGTAACCCTGGAGGCCAACCCAGCCAGTACAGACGAATCACGGCTCGCTGCCTGGCTCGAGGGCGGCGTCAATCGCTTGAGCCTGGGCGTTCAGGGCTTCGAGCCGCGCGCGCTCGCGGTCCTGGAGCGCAAGACCGACGCCGCCCAGGCGACGCGGGCGTTCACGCTCGCCCGCTCGATGGGCGTGGCGAACCTGAGCATCGACCTGATCTACGCCGTGCCACATCAGAGCCGGGAGTCATGGGTCGAGACGCTGTGCCGCGCGCTCGCACTAGGTCCGGATCATGTGTCGACCTACTGCCTCACCTTCGAGGAGGGCACATTGCTCTGGCGCCGCCGCGCGGAGGGCAAGCTGCCCGAGCTCGATCCCGACCTGCAGTGGGACCAGCTCGACTCCGCCTGCGACGAGCTGGAGGCAGCCGGGTTCCGGCGCTACGAGGTCTCCAACTGGGCGCGACCCGGTTTCGAATCGCGCCACAACCTTGCTTACTGGCGGTGCCGGCCGGTGTACGGCGCGGGTGCCGGCGCCCACTCGTACGCCACCGACGGAACGCGCGCCTGGCGGTGGTGGAACGTCGCCCGGCCGCGCGAGTACATCGCCGCGTGCCCCGCGCCCAGGGCGGATGGCGAGGAGCTGCCCGAGCGCAAGGCCGGGGCGGAGGCCCTGATGCTTGGGTTGCGCACCGCCGAGGGCGTGGCGCCGCGCGCGGGCTTCGAGGACGAGCTCGGCCGCCTGGCCGACGCCGGATTGATCGAGAGCATCGACGGCCGCGTGGCACCGACCCGACGCGGCATGGATCTGCACAACCAGATCGCGCTCGCGGTACTGTAGTCAGCACTCTCGTCTGGAGAGTGCCAAAACATGGAGAACAGAAAGCAAGCGATCCTGCGGGCAGTGGTGCAGGAGTTCACGACCAGCGCCGTGCCGGTGGGCTCCCAATCGCTGCAGAGCCGGTATTTCGTCAACCTGTCGTCGGCCACGATCCGCAGCGAGCTCGCCGAGCTCGCCGACCTCGGCTACCTGGCGCAGCCGCACACCTCGTCAGGCCGCATCCCGACAGACTCCGGCTATCGATATTTCGTCGACTTCCTCATGGACCTGGAGGAGGTGCCCGAGCGGGTACGCGTCTACATCAACGAAGAGCTGCGGCACGGGACCGCCGACGTCCAGGGCCTGGTCGAGCGGGTGGCGATGACGACGGCATCCGTGACGCAGAACGCCTCCGTGGCGAGTGCGCCGCACGGCTCCCAGGGCCGGATCAAGCACGTCGACCTGGTTTCACTCGAGCCTAAAGAGGTGCTGCTGATCCTTCTTCTGGAAGGCAATTTGCTGCGACAGCAGGTCGTCCAGGTGACCGACGAAGCGACCCAGCCCACGCTGACCCTCCTGGCATCGAAGTTCAATGAGTCCCTTGTCGGCAAGGCCGGCGAGGAGGTTCGCCGGCAGTACGAGACCGCCGCGCTCGGACTGGAGAAGGAGCTGCTCGACCGCATCGTTGCCGCGCTCGCCATGTACGAGCAGGGTGCGGAGACCCTGGTCGTCCACGACGGCGTGCGCAACCTGCTGCGCCAGCCCGAGTTCGCCGAATCGTCCCGGCTCCAGCAAGTCCTCGAGGTTCTGGAGGAGACTCGCTACCTGACCGTGCTCCTGCGAGAGCTCATCGGGAACTCGGACATGCAGATCGTCATCGGCTCTGAGAACGCATCGAGCCAGCTGCAGGGATGCGCGGTCGTGCTCACGACTTACGGCCCATCGAACCAGCTCAAGGGTGTGCTCGGGGTGATCGGTCCGACGCGGATGGCGTACAGCCAGACCGTCGCGCGCCTGCAAGCTGTGGCGTCGAGCGCCAGCGAGCGAATGGCAGAGCTGGGGGTTTGAGCTCGGTGCCCCTCGCGGTATCACTCCAAGAGCGATGACCACTCGTAAGTACCCGCACGAGCCCCACGAGGGCGAGCGGCGGCCAGAGACGGCGGAGGCCGCGGCCACCAAGCAGGTGGCGGCGCTCGAAGGCAAGATCGCGGAGCTCGAGTCGACCGCGGCGGAGGCCAAGGATCGGTATCTGCGCCTGGCGGCCGACTTCGAGAACTTCAAGAAGCGCGCGCGCCAGGATCAGGTCGACACCATCCAGCACGCCTCCGCTGAGCTGATCAACCGGCTGCTGCCCGGACTCGACGACCTCCACAAGGCTCTCGAACACAGGCCCAAGGGCGTCGACCCTTCGTGGCTGAAGGGCGTGGAGCTGAGCGTGCGCAAGCTGGAGGACGCTTTTGGCGCTCACGGCCTCGAGGCGATCAAGTCGGTGGGCGCGCGCTTCGACCCCAAGCTGCACGAGGCGGTCGGCCATGAAGAGTCCCTCGAGCATCCCGAGGACACCGTGGTGGCGGAGCTGCGGCGCGGCTACCGCATCCGCGACCGCGTGGTGCGGCCCGCCCTGGTCAAGCTGGCCCGTCCGCCTGCGCTTCCCGCCGATGCCGACTCCGACCGAGACGGCACCGACGACCAGGCCTAACCAAAGACAATTAAGTCGTGGCCGTCAAGCGCGACTACTACGAGGTCCTCGGCGTGGGCCGGCAAGCCTCACCCGATGACCTGAAGCGCGCCTTTCGCAAGATTGCGATGGAGTCTCACCCGGACCGCAACCCCGACGACCCCGTCGCCGCAGCCCGTTTCAAGGAGGCGAGCGAGGCGTACGCCGTTCTCTCCGACGCGGGCCGGCGGCGCAGCTACGACATGTTTGGCCACGCGGCGGTCGAAAGTGGCGGGCCCGCAGTCGACTTCTCGGACATGCCGTTTGCCGACATCTTCGACACGTTCTTCGGTGGCGGCGGGCGCTCGCGGCGGCAGCGGTCGGATCGAGGCGATGACCTCCGCTACAACCTGACGGTCACGTTCGAGGAGGCGTTCACCGGCGTCGAAAAGCAGATCGACGTCCCGCGCTTGGCGACCTGCGAGCGCTGTGCCGGGAGCGGCGCCGAGCCGGGCACGGGCACAGACACCTGCCAAGGCTGTGGCGGCTCGGGGCAGATCCGTCGCGCCCAGCAGTCGATCTTCGGCTCGATCGTGACGCAGATCACCTGCCCCACCTGCCGCGGCGCGGGCCGGCTCCTGAAGAACCCATGCACGCAGTGCCGCGGGCAGGGTCGCACCTCGGTCACGCGCCGGCTCGCCGTGCGGATACCTGCGGGTGTCGACACCGGTTCGCAGATCCGCATCAGCGGCGAGGGCGAGGCCGGCATGCGCGGCGGGTCTCCAGGCGACCTGTATGTGGTGCTTCGCGTCAAGCCGCACCCGCACCTTGCTCGTCGCGACCAGAGCGTCATTTACGAGCTCCGCGTCAACATGGTCCAGGCGGCGCTGGGCGACCGGATCGAGATTCCCACGCTGGACGGCCCGGTGGAGATCGCCATCCCCTCGGGCACCCAGCACGGGCAGTCTTTTCGGCTCGCCGGCAAGGGCATGCCCGATGTGCGCGGCGGCCGGCGGGGCGACCAGTACGTGCTGGTGCAGGTCGTCGTCCCGAAGGACCTCACCGCCGAGCAGAAGGCCCTGCTGCGCAAGGTCGGAGGGCTAACTGGCAAACCGGAGAAGGTGTCGAAAGGCTTCTTCGAAAAATTACGCGACGCGATCTCATTAGACGGGTAGGAATTCGCATTTCCGGCTATAGACTTCGCTTCGCGATTCGTGCGTAGCAAGAGGGAAGGGAGGAGGGTGCGCAGCGTGCTCATCGGCGCGCTGATTCTGGTTACGGCCGCCTGCGCCCGCCCGACCTCGACCGCTCAACAGACGCTACCCACTCCCTCACCCTCGCCAACCCCGACCACGCCGCTTGCGCTCACCGCGACGGCGCCGTTTCACAACGGCGAGGTGGGCGTTGCCTATACCCCGGTCGGACTGTCGGCGACCGGAGGCGTCCAGCCGTACACGTGGTCGGTCGTCTCGGGCGCCTTGCCGAACGGGCTTTCGATTGGGTCGGACGGCACGGTCTCCGGAACCCCGACCAGCGCCGGCACCTTCAGCTTCACCGTCCAGGCGGCCGATTCCGGCAACAGCACGGCCACGATCCCCGGCTCGGTTCCCATCGCGGCCGCCCTGTCGGCGAGCCTGATCCCGGCCTGCGCCACCCAGTGCTCGGTGGAGCTGGGCTGCGTGAGCGTCTGCGGCGCCTTCGGTCAACAGGGAGGTGGATTCGAACCGTACTCGTACGCCCTGACGTCCGGCCAGCTTCCTGCGGGCACCACCCTGTCAGGCCTCTCGCTGACTGGCACCTTCGTGGGCCTGACCGGCTACCTGCAGTTCACGGTTCAAGTCACCGACAGCTTCGGAGCTGCCGCTTCGGTCGCCCCGACCTTCTGGATGCACGAACACATCTCGTTTGCCGGTGGGAATGTCACATGCCCGTACAACGGTTGCGCCGGCCTTTCGACATTCCCGTACCAAGGCGGTCGCGGAACACCTGCAGTTCAAGTTACGGGCTGGAAAACGACGTGTACGTACCCGCCGTGCTACGTGCCGCCAACGCCTGCGGTTTCAGCCAGCGGGGGTTCTGTGTCTGTCAAAGTGCCACCCTCGGGTGGCGGCAACGGGTACCAAGGGGTCCTTACGTTGGTCCTCACCGATCAGAGCCCCTGCGGACAAGGAGTGAACTGCTCTGCATCGGGGACCGTGAACGTGGTTGTTCAGAGCGGGTAGCTGATTCCCAGCCAACTCACAGGTTCAAGGCATAACCTGGCGGCTCCCGGGGTAGTTATTACGGGGTAGTAACTGAATAGGGCTGTAGCCCCGTACCGTATAAGGGAAGAAAGTGGCAAAAACAATCGATCTGGAACTGACCCGAGCCGAGGTGGAGGTGATCGAGCTGGAGGCGCGCCTCCGGGTGGTCCCCATGAACGACACCCAGCTTTCCGACGCCCTCAAGGCGGCCCTGGTGGCCAAGAGGGAGCGCCTGGCGAAGCTGCGCACCCTGCATGCCGCCGCCGGCCGGCCGAACCGGGTGGCCGAAGACCCCAACCAGCCCCTTCCGCTGCACGCCACGCGGCGGCCGCCGCTCAAGCGTTCGGTCCCCCAGCGCCCGAAAGCCAAGACGACCAAGTAGCGGTCTGCGCAACAGGTGTCGGGCTCGAACGTTATCGTTCGAGGTGGTGAATGTGGCCTACGTCCCGAGCGCGGCCCGCATGCCGGTAAGTGTCGGCTGAGAGGAACCAGTCTGCGGGCAAGCCCGCGGGCAACCCCTTCAACCTGATCTCTGGGGCCTGGCCCGGCGCGGAGCCGCTGCGGTCCTGGCGGCTGGCCATCGTCAACGGCATCGCCGCGGCGGCGATCATCGCTGCGGTTGCCTTCCGCATCTGGGAGGCCCACCTGCCCTCTTACGCGGTGCAGCGGGAGCTCGTCCTGATCGGGGTCGGCATTGGGTTTGCCGCCGTCGCCGTCGCCGTCCGAGTGTCGCGACTGGCCGCCAACCTCGCCATCCAGCTGCTGCTGATGGTGGTGAGCGCGGTCCTCACGGTGCTGGTGCTCGGAGTGGCGGGGCCGTGGCTCGGCGACGACCTGCCTCCTCTTGCGGCCGCCGTCTTCGCCACCATGCTTCTGTACTTCGAGCTCGGCCTGCACAGGCGGCATTTCGCCTACCTGTTCGCCATCGCCATCGCCGGCGTGGGCGCGCTGTGGATCTACGCGGTGACCTCGCTGATGGTCTCGTTCGGGGCGATCGCCATCTGGACCCTGGTGCTTCTAGGGCTGGGCCTCCTCGCTCTCCTCATAAGGCGCGCGGTCGACCGCGACCTCAGCGTGCAGATAGATCGCCAGGCTTCTCTGCTCATTTCCATCAGCGACCTCGGTGAAGGCCTGCTCATCACCCAGGACGGCAGGTACGTCGCCAGCAATGAGGCGTACCTGAAGCTAACTGGCTACACGCAAGACGAGCTGCGTGCATTACCTTCCTTGATCGAGCTCGCTCCTGAGGACGAACGTGAAGCGCTGGCCGCCAATCTTTCGATGAGGTTCGACGGCGATGCGGCGCCGGTCCGGTACCAGGCTGGCCTGATCAGGAAAGACGGTCACCGGCTGCAGCTCGAGGTTGCCGTCCACCGCCTTGTCGCGGAGGGACCGCATCGACTCCTCGCCCTGGTCAGCGACATCACCGAGCGATACCGAGCCGAGCAGGCAGAGCGCGAGAGCGAGACGCGCTCCCGCACTCTCTTCGAGCAGGCCCAGGCCGGCATGTCATTCGCGGGCCTCGACGGCGAGCTCATGTCGGTCAACGGGGCCTACTGCGAGCTGCTGGGTTACACGGCTGACGAGCTCAAAGACATGTCTGTATACGACGTCACGTTCTCTGACGATGTCGCGGCCACCAAAGAAGCGCACCGCCAGATGATGGCCGGGGAAGCGGCCAACCTTCGGTACGAGAAGCGATTCCTTCGGAAGGACGGCGACCAGGTGTGGGCGGACGTGGCCGTGCGCCTGGTGCGCGACGCCGGTGACAAGCCTCTCTACTTCCAGACCGTGATCATCGACATCCGCGATCGCAAGCGCAGCGAGGTCCTGCAGGCCGCCCGATTCGCTGTCACGCAGGCGCTCCTCACATCGCCGGGATGGGATAGGGCGGCGCCGCATGTGCTCGAAGGGTTGTGCGAGACGCTGGATTGGGAGCTTGCCGAGTATTGGGAGGTCGACCTCCAGCGCGAGGCCATGCATTTCGTCACGTCGTGGAAGCGCCCTGGCCGCGATACATCGGCGTACGAAGCGACTGCGAAAGATGCCTCGATTCGTCGCGGCGAGGGACTGGCGGGGCGAGTGTGGGAGTCGGGCGCTCCCGTTGCCATCATCGACGTCGCGGCCGACGACTCGGTGCGCTCCGCGGCCGCCCTGGCCGCAGGGCTCAAAGGGATCGTTGGCTTTCCAGTCCGAAGCGGGCGGCGTGTCGTGGGCATGATCTCGCTACACACGTGGGCGCCACGGCCCCTGGACGATGGGCTGGTCGCGGTCATGAACGACATCGGGTCACAGATCGGTGAGTTTGTCGAACGGAAGCGGGCCGAGCTCGCGCTGCAGGACAGCGAGAAGTGGACTCGCTCGGTCCTGGACAACGTATCTGACGGACTCGCGACGCTGGATAAGGCGAGCGTGATCGAGTCGGCCAACCCGGCCGTCGTCAAGCTCTTCGGCTACCCCGAGGAAGAGCTGGTAGGACAACCGGTCGACATCCTCATCGCCACCACCCACCGCAGCGCGTTCGTCAACTACTTGCAGCGGCGGCTCAAGCTCGACCTGCAGGCCAGCGGCGCCCACGACACGATGGGGAAGCGCAAGAACGGCAGCCTGTTCCCCCTCGAGTTCGTGGTCAGCTCGATGCGTGTGGGCTCGCGCCACCTCTTCATCGCCACGATGCGCGACATCTCCGAGCGCAAAGCACACACCGACGCGCTCGAATACCAGGCGCTCCACGACGCGCTCACCGGGCTTCCGAACCGCAGCCTGTTCGGCGACCGCCTGCGCCAGGCCCTCCTCTCCGCGCGGCGCAACCAGCGGATGTTCGGCGTGCTGCTGCTCGACCTCGATCGGTTCAAGGACATCAACGACGCGCTCGGCCATGACCGTGGCGACAGCCTGCTGCAGGAGGTGACGGCGCGTCTGCGCGGAGTCCTACGCGCGACCGACACCATCGCCCGCCTCGGCGGCGATGAGTTCGCCGTCCTCACCACGGACGCCAAGCATCCTGATGATGTGGTTTCCACCGCGCGCAAGATCCTCGCGGCGCTGGAAGGTCCATTCGCGATCGGCGATCAGATGGTGGAGACGGGCGCGTCGATCGGAATCGCTCTCTATCCCGTGCACGGCGATGACCCGGGCACTCTCCTTCGGCGCGCAGACGTGGCGATGTACGTCGCCAAGCGTTCGGGTGGCGGCTGCTCGCTGTACGCGCCAGAGCAGGAGGCACAGAGCCTGCGCCGTTCAGGCCTGGCCGGAGAGCTGCGCCGCTCGATCCCGCAAGGCGAGATGACGCTCCATTACCAACCACAGATTTTGCTGTCGAGCGGCACGACCTACTCGGTCGAGGCGCTGGTGCGCTGGAACCATCCACGCGAAGGCCTGATGCCGCCGGACCGATTCATCCCGATGACCGAGGAGACCGGCGTCATCCACCCGCTGACGGCGTGGGCTCTCGACACCGCGCTGAATCAGCTCTGCAGATGGCTCGAGGCTGGAATCGACGTCTCGGTGGCGCTCAACGTCTCGCCTCGCATCATCGAGGACCACTCATTGGAGGAGATGGTGGCGCAGGCGCTGGCCGCATC
>DMCH01000008.1:3250-5899 GCA_003446775.1 Chloroflexota bacterium | reverse complement strand
GATGGGCGTGCGCCTTTCGCTCGACGACTTCGGGACGGGCTACTCGTCGCTCCTGTATCTGATGCGGCTGCCTCTGCACGAGATCAAGATCGACCGCTCGTTCATCGCCGGACTGGGCAACGAGGCCGACTCCGGCGCCATCGTGCGCTCCGCGGTCGGGCTCGGCCACAACCTGGGGCTGCGGGTCGTGGCGGAAGGAGTGCAGGACCGGGCGGCCGAGGCGGTCTTGATCGAAGCCGGCTGCGACACCGCCCAGGGCTTCCTTTACGGCCGGCCGGTCGCGGAGGCGGACATGACGGCCCTGCTCCTGACCAATCCGGGGTCGAAGGGCGCTGCCATCGCAGCGCCGGAGCGAGAGGAAACCCCGGCGTCCTCACCGGAGCGAGAGGGCACACCCACGCCGTAGTGAAGGCCTTGGTGCTCGGGGCCGGTGGGCTGCTGGGGTCCGAGCTCATGAAGCTGCTCCCGGATGCGGTCGGTTTGACCCGGGCCCAGATGTCGGTGACCGACCTGGCGGCGATGAACGGGGCGCTGCCCCACTTCGAGGCCAAGGTCGTGTTCAACTGCGCCGCGTACAACGCGGTCGATCGAGCCGAGGCCGAGCAGGATGCCGCGTATCAGGTCAACGCGCAGGGGGCGTTCAACGTCGCGCTCGCCTGCGCCCAAAACGCGGTGCGTCTCGTCCACTTCTCGACCAACTTCGTTTTCAGCGGCGCGCTCGACCGCCCTTACGTCGAGGGCGATGAGGTGGATCCGCTCGGGGTGTACGGAAAGTCGAAGCTGGAGGGCGAGAAGCTCACGTCGATGGTCATGCCGCAAGCGCTGATCATCCGGACCGCGGCTCTGTTCGGCGGAGGCGGGGATGGCGGGAGGCTCAGCTTTCCGGAACGTGTCCTAGAACGGGCCACAGCCGGCGAACGGCTGCGAGTGGTGTCCGACCAGACCGTCAACCCGACCTACGCGGCCGACCTTGCGGCGGCCGCCATCGCCCTGGCGTCGAGCGACATGGAAGGTGTGGTCCACGTCACGGCGGGGGGCTGCTCGAGCTGGGAGGAGCTGGCGCGCGCCACCCTGGCCGACTTCGGGGTGTCCGGTGAGGTCGAGCCCGTGTCGAGCGCGGAGCTCGGGGCGCCGGCGCCACGACCGCGCAATGGGTGCCTCGGATCGACCCGGACTCAGGCGCTGCGGCACTGGCGAGAGGCACTCGAAGAGTGGGCCGACGTGCACCGCAAGGCCTAAAAAAGGCTCGGGCCGGGCGATTTCTCGACACCGGCTCCGAGCTTGGCTGCGGGGGGTGAGGTTCGATGGATTTGAGGTTGAGCCCCGGCCTCCATCCTTTCTGAAGGTCCTCCTGACCGGAACGCCTCGGCAGAGGAGTTTGGCAGAAAACCCATCGTGAATCAATCCGTCAATGCAATATTTCGACGACAAACTGACTGCGTCACTCTGGGTTTACCAAGGGACGAGTTTGGTTGAAACCGACCGCCAAATGCTTATGATGCGTTGCTTCAGCACACGACTTGCACACTTTGCTCAGTTCGAACGATTTAGCACTGCGCCTTGGCATCAGCCGAGCGACTGTTCTCCGCGCTGTCGCGAGGGGGCTGCTCAAGCCGGCGCAGGTCACGCCAGGCGGCCATCGCCGCTTCCTGGTCCAGGACATCGAGGGCCAGGAAAGCCGCCTGGCGACTGGCGAGCTCATCGGCTCGAGCGAGGCCGCGCGTCTTCTCGGCGTCAGCCAGCAGACCTTGAACCGAGCCGTCCGCAACGGCAGCGTGCGTCCCGCAGCGGTCACGCCGGGCGGTCACCGCCGTTTTACGAGCTCTGACATTGCCGAGTCACGACGCGAAGCTGCCAATGGGGGAGTGGCGGGTTGATGGCCGGGGAGACTCCGCCCGCACACGATAGGACGACGAGAGACCGGGGTCAGCTCGTGTGGTCAGTCTTGCTAAACGCGATCGTGGTGCTGGCGATCGTCATCTCGATCATCCCGATCGTGCTCCTCGTGCGGGGGTTCTTCGACCTCGTCGTGCGATCCCAGGCGCTCTCCGGCGCGGACGTCCTGGCGTATGGGTTTGCGTTCACGGGCCTGTTCCTCGGCGCGATCTTCTTCACATACGCGATCAAGTACTACCTGGGCACCGCGATCGTGTTGCTGACGACGCTCGCATCGGGCGGTCGCAACGGCAACGGCAACGGTCATTCCCGCCCCGATGGCGACCGGCACGCAGCCGGCCTGAGCCGTATCAGTCGAGGCGGCAACGGGAACGGCAATGGGTATCACATCGACCTCGGATACCACCCGTTCGTGTCTATCCACGTGGCGGCCTACAACGAGAAGCGCGTCATCGAGCGCCTCCTCACGTGCCTGGAACAGCTCGACTACCCCGAGTACGAGGTCGTGGTCGTCGATGACTCCACGGATGAGTCGGTGCAGATCTTGGAGAAATGGCAGGGGCGGCCCCGTTTCAAGATCGGGCACCGCAACAGCCGGTTGGGGTTCAAAGGTGGAGCGCTCCGCGAGGCCCTCAAGGTCATGGACCCGCGCGCCGAGTACGTCGTGATCTTCGACGCGGACTCGATGCCGTTCCCGGACTCGATCGAACGGTTCCTTCCCTACTTCTATCAGACCAACGGAGACAAAGAGGT
>DMCH01000008.1:0-2961 GCA_003446775.1 Chloroflexota bacterium | reverse complement strand
TCCGAGAGCTGGCTCACCGAGGCCGTCCGCGCCGAGTACGCCGGCAGCTACATGGTCGAGCGCCCGTTCCAGGACGCGGTCGGATCGCTGAAGATGATCGCGGGCACCGCCTACATGATCCGCGCGGACATCCTGCGCGAAGTCGGCTGGGGCACAAGCCTGACCGAGGACTGGGAGCTCACGCTCAAGCTGTACGCGCGGGGCTACAAGGTCGCGTACACGCCTTGGGCCGAGACCCCGGCCGAGTGCGTCAGCACATTTGCTCGGCTTGCGCGCCAGCGCATGCGATGGGCGGAAGGGCACACGTTCAACGTGCGCAAGTGGTTTCTGCCGGTCATCCTGTCCCCTTCTGTCCGCCCGCTCGAGAAGCTCGAGTTCCTCTACGACGTCGCCTACTACCTACAGGCGGCCCTGTTCGTGGCCGGAACGCTCAGCTGGCTTCTCGCCGAAATCGTTTTCCACGCGCACATACCTGGGTGGACCGCGGCGCTCGGCTGGTCGCTCATCTTCTCGAACATCTTCGCGCTGCCGCTGATGAATCTCGGCGGGCTGATCCTGGAGGACGCTCCGAAGCGCGACCTGCAGGGTGTGCTCGGCGCTCTCGTCCTCTCTTTTGCGCTGGTTCCGTTCCAGGGCTGGGCTGCGTTAAAGGGCCTGCTGGAGAAAGAAGAAGGTCCGTGGTTTCGAACACCGAAGACCGGGATCATCACCGACCCGGTCAAGCACTTGCGCCGGCTGCACCTGCTCCGGCGATGGTTGCTCGGAGCTCGCGGCGGCTACGCGGGTTTGTCGATGACGGGCATGAGTTACGCGAGTCCCCCGTCCGGCGCAAAGCGCCACCTCCCCACGTGGTGGGGAGGCCAGGCGCACATACGTGGCCGGATTCCGTCTCGATGGATCGGTTGGATCGTCGCCGGCTCGCTTCTGATCACCTTCGGCGCCCTCGCATGGGGCGCCACGCGGGTGCCGGTCGTGCAGGCGGCGGGCAGCCCGCTCTATCTGCACGGAACCGGCGCCAGCCCCTGCACCGCGTCGACCATGGACCAGAACGTCGGCACGAGAACGCCGCTGGCGAACGCCTGCAGCATCCAGTCGGCCACCGGAGGGGTGACGACCGTCTGGGCATTCACCAACCTGCCGCTGCAAACCGTGGCTGCAGGCCGGTGGGACTTCACGATGTACTGGACCGGCCCCACCACCGGCAGTAACAGCGACACGGTGACGGTGAGCGCCGGCGTCTCGCTGACCGCAAGCTGCGCGGGATTTGTCCCGACCATCCCCAGCCCGCTCAGCACGTGGACGACCACGTTCGGGTCGTCGGGCGCGAACACGGCGAGCCCGTTCACCGTCAGTACGACAACAACCGTGCCGCTGCTCATCCCCGCCGGTGGCTCGCTGTGCCTGCAAGTCGTGCTGACGCACACGACGGGCACCAGGCAATCGATGACATACGACGGAATCGCCGGCGTGGCGGACACCCGGCTCACTCCGCCCACGAGCGTGGTTCCTGAATCGTTGATCGGTTGGCTCGGCCTGGCCCTCGCGATCCCGCTCCTGACCCAGCGCCGGCGCGTGGTGTCATTCCTGAGATCGCTGAAATGAAACGTCGCGATCGGGACGCGCTCAACATGACTTTGCTGGCGATGAGCTGCGCGCTTCTGATGCTGCTGCCGCTGGTCACGACCTTCGACGATTTCCTCACCTCGTGGGCGCTGCAGCTCGGCGTCAACAACCCGCTGCAGGCGATCGTGCCGGTCGAGGCGCGCATGGTCGTCAGCCTGCTCGGTCTCGTAGGTGTGCGCGCCGCCGCTGCGGGCAGCGACATCGTGGTGTGGGACACGGTCGGAGCGATGCACACGCTCTTCATCTCCTGGAACTGCATCGGCTGGCAGAGCCTGCTCCTGCTCGGCATGAGCTTCTTCTCCGGGCTACGCGGCCGGCAGCCGATCGCGTCGAGGGTGCAGGTGATTGTCATCGGCGTCTGCGGAACGATGCTTCTGAACCTCGCGCGCGTCGCCATGGTGGCGGCGCTCGAGGCGACCTGGGGGCACCTGCCCGCGCTGATCTTTCACGACTACGGCGGCACCATCCTCGTGATCGGGTGGCTCTTCGTCTTCTGGATCGCCGTGCAGCGATGGATCCTCGTCGCTCCTGCATCTGAGGGCATGGAGACGGTCAGCTTATGAACAAATGGATTCGAGGCCTTCTCCAAACGGCGTTCGCGCTCGTCTTGGTGGTCCTCTGGCTGCGCACCGTTTCGCTGGGCGAGGTGCTCAGCCACGCGAGGGTGCACAGCTGGGCGGCGGTGGTCCTGATGCTCGCGCTGTTCCTGGTCACCAGCCTCATCAGGGCACGGCGCTGGCTCGTGCTCCTGCGCCCGCTGGCCCCGGTGGGCATGGTGCGCGCGTTCGCCATGAACGCCGCGGCCAGCCTGCTCAACTACGTAATTCCGATCCGATCCGGCGACGCGATGCGGGGCTGGTGGCTGTGGCGGCGCCATCGGGTGCCCCCCGGGTCCGCGCTCGCCACAGTCGTCATCGACAAGGCGTGTGACCTCGCCGGAGTAGCGGTCGTGCTCGCCGCGCTGGAGGTGCTGGCCGCGGCCGGCGTGGTCACCGCACCGCGCGGGCTTCTGGGCGCGGCCGCACTTGCTGTCGCATTGCTGTCAGCAGTGCTGGGCACGGCGCTGCTCGGTCCGCGCATAGCTCGCTCGCCATTGGCGCGGAGGCTGTTGCCTGAGCGCCTGGCGTCCGGCCTCGCCGGTCAGGCCTTCGCATTTCGAGCCGGGGCCAAGGGCCTGTGGACGCCGGCCCTCGCCGGCCGCCTCGCCGGACTGACCGCCGTCGCCCTGCTCATCGACGCGTTCAACTTCAGCCTGCTGTTCTCGGCCGTCGGCGTCCCCGTGCCAATCCTGAAAGCGATGGCCGCCTATCCCGCACTGCTGCTCGCATTCGCGGTGCC
>DMCH01000140.1:62651-63116 GCA_003446775.1 Chloroflexota bacterium | reverse complement strand
GACCGGGTTGAGTCCCAGGCCGTCGGGAGGAGTGATCTGGAGGACGTCGAAGGGGCTGGCCACGAGGACGAGCACGACGAGGAAGAAGGTCAGGATCGCGGCCATGATCCCCGCGGCGTAGGCGGCCAACCGAAGTCCGACCCTCGCGCTCGCCAGCAAGGAGGCGCTGCCTAAGATGCCCAGGATCAGCGCCCAGTAGAGGAGCGATCCCTCCTGACCCCCATAGAAGGCGGCCGCCACGAGAGCGATGGGGGTCGAGAGATCGCTGTGCTCGACAACGTAGGCAAGCGAGAAATCGTGCGTCAACAAGGCGGTCTCGAGCAGCACGCCGGCCGCCAGGATCATCACGGCCGTCGCATAGAAGGCACGCCGCCCCACCTGGATCATCACGCCGTTCTGCGCCCACCCCGCCCAAAAGGACAGCAGAGCGGAGAACGCGGCCAGGACCAGGCCGGCGAGCAAGGC
>DMCH01000140.1:50200-62540 GCA_003446775.1 Chloroflexota bacterium | reverse complement strand
GGGGTCGAGAGATCGCTGTGCTCCACGACGTAGGCGAGCGAGAAATCGTGGGTCAACAACGCGGTCTCGAGCAGGACGCCGGCCGCCAGGATCATCGCGGCCGTCGCATAGAACGCACGCCGCCCCACCTGGATCATNNGGACCAGGCCGGCGAGCAAGGCGCCGGAGCCGAGGAAAGCCAGTGTCACGATGTATAAGGAGTGGTCGAGAAGCGCGACGGGCACTTCGCGAGGAGAGCGCGCGCGTGGAACACGCCGTCCGCGCCCAGCCTGCCGTCGGCGACCACCGTGATGCCCGGCCGGAAGATGTCGGGCACCGTGCCTGTGTAGTCGACCAGCATCGAAGCGGTCCCGTCTTTCTCGGTGAAGCGCACGTGCAGACCGCCATCGCTGCGCTGGATGTCGTCCTGCACGACCCCGGCGACGCGCACGTCACCAGTCGCGGGCGAATGCGAGCGGAGCTCGGACACGGTGAGGTAGTACTCGGACGACCCGCCCGAGGCGGAATAGACCAGGTAGCCGACGCACGCCGCCACGACTGCCATCGCGATGCCCCAGCGGATCATGCTGCGATGAGCCTCACGTAATGGTCGAGTGTGGGGGCGTCGAGCGGCCCGGCGAACGACGCGGCCACCACGCCGCCGGCATCGATGAAGATCGTCACGGGGGGCCCGACCACGCCGTAGTCCTGGTATTTGCCCGACACGATCGGCCCCACCGGATACGTGTGCGGGTGTTGCTGCTCGAACGACCGAGCACCCGCGGCTGTGTCCTGCATGTCCGCGCCGACGAACGCCACTCCAGGGTGGGCTGTCGAAGCGTCAGTCAGGATCGGCAGCTCCTGCACGCACGGTCCGCACCATGACGCCCAGAAGTTCACGACTACCGGCCTGCCGCGCAGCTGGTGGATGCCCACCTGCTGCCCATCGAGCTGCTGGATGGCCAGGTCCGGGGCGGTATGACCGAGGAGGTGAGGGCTCGTCATGGCCGCGTGCTGAAGGCCCCATGCCAGCGACACCATCAGGGCGGTGCCGAGGACGATCGCGCCGGCCGAGATCAAACCGGACCTGACGTTCAACGCGCTGAGTCTAGTTGACGGCAGAGAGCGAATTCGACGCCGCTATCCGGCCATATATGCGACCGCTTGGCTTGATCGTCCGCTCCAGCGACTTGCGGTCGACCCCGATCAGGCCGAAGTGCGTGGCGTAGCCCCTCGCCCATTCGAAGTTGTCCGTGTTGGTCCAATGGAAGTAGCCCCGCACGTCGACGCCGTCGCCGATCGCGAGCAGCACGTTGGAGAGTGTCTCGGTGATGAAACGACCGCGCCACTCGTCATCGTCGGTTGCAAGCCCGTTCTCGGTGATGTAGACGGGCTTCCCAAGCTTGCCCAGCTCGTTGAGCACCACCCGCATCCAGGCCGGGTCCGTGCTGAGTCCCATATCGGTGACCGGGCGACCAGGAACATTGAAGCGCCGGATGAATTGGTAACGAGGCCGTCGAGCGTCAAACGCGCACATCTGGCCCCAGTAATGGGCGATGCCGATGTAGTCGGACGACGCCTCCACGACCCGCCGCAGCATTCCTGGCGCGACCGGCCAGCGATCGAGCGCCACCTGCGACGCCTTCGCGGCCCAATGGTCGCGCCGCTTCTTCGAGGCTGGGATAAAGAGCAGCTTGTGATGGGATAGGCCGACCAGGCTCTCTGGCCATCGGCGCTTGATGGCGCGGTACGCGAGCTCATGCGCTTTGTGCATGTTGCTGGTGACCCGATACATCGCGGCAAGGTCTCCCTTGCGGCCGGGTGGGAACTCGCCGGTTATCCAGGCGTTGGCCGCGTAGAGATTCGGCTCGTTGATCGTGCACCACAGCCCGACGAGGTCACCGAGCTGGTCGACGACGCGATGCACGAAGGGCAGAAACGCATGCGCGGAGTCATTCGCCGACCATCCGCCCTTGCTCGTGAACCAGCTGGGGCTGGTGAAGTGGTGCAGGGTCACCATCGGCTGGATGCCCTGCTCGCGCAGATCGCCGAGCACATCCCGGTAGTGGCGGATTTGATGCGCGTCGAACTCGCCCTGCGAAGGCTCTATACGCGACCACTCGATCGAAAGCCGGTGAGCGTTCTGGTTCAGCTCTCGCAGCAGCGCGAAGTCTTCGCGGTAGCGGTGGTAGTGGTCGTTCGCGACTGCCGACGAATCGCCGTTCGCGATCCGGCCAGGCTCCTGCTCGAACTCCCACCAATCGCAGTTACGGTTGTCGCCCTCGACCTGGTGGGCGGCGCTGGCCGTGCCCCACAGGAATCCGTCAGGGAATCCCCGCGTCCGATCCGTGACGGAACTCATGCGACGTGGGCCTGCTTTTCGACCTTGGGCGGGGGCACGTACTCCCAGCGAACGGGTTTGTCACCGTCCATGTCCACCACCAGCATTCCGGCCTTGTCGACGGTCTTCCGATACATCTCGCGCTCGTTGTGCGGGCGGCCGTCGAGCATGATCCACGCCGCCTGCAGCGGGTCGGCGTGGCTGACGATGGCCATCGTTTCGCCCGGATATTCACGCGCCATCCGCCGCATTACGCCCAGGATCCGCCCTCCCATCCGTTCGACCGACTCGTCGCCAGGGACCAGGCCGCGCCTGGCCTTGTGCACGAACCAGAGCGGGCGCCGCAACGGGATGTGCCAGTAAGGCAGCCCCTGCAGGTAGCGGCTGAACTCGGCCTCACGAAGGTCGGGATCGGCCTCGAGGAGCGCAGGCGGATCGAGCCTCGAGTTGATCAGCTCGGCCGTCTCGACCGCGCGAGCCAGCGGGCTGTGCACGATGCGCCGCAGGTTCACCGTTCTCAGGCTGTCCCCCACCGCGGCAGCTTGCGCACGGCCGAGGGCGCTCAGCTGGAAACCGTCGAGGTGACCGTACAAAAGCCGGCGCGGGTTCTCGACGTCGGCGTGGCGGATCAGGTAGACGCGTGTGGACACTGCTGTGATCGTAACTTCGGGAGTGATCCGCCCCACCGGCGCTACTCGCCACCTCCCCGCGTGGCGGGGAGGCTAGGAGCGGAAGGCGCCGATTGACGTGCGGTTGGTCCCGGACGACCGACCGGCCTCGAGCGCGTGAAACGCCTCACGGAGCAGGTTCCCCGTGTATTCGCGTCGGTTCATGAGGCCCGCCTCGGCGTCGCCCGACGCCGCGATCACGCCGATGGTGGCCGCGCCGCAGCTGACGGTGATCCGCTGCCAGTTGCCGCTGGTCGCGAAATCGTGGGAGGCGATGCTGCGCCGGATCTTGTCGGCGGCGAGAGTGGCTCCCTGCTCGTCGGTCTCGGGGAGCACGATGGCGAAATGCGGTGGCCCTTCGACGTCGAGGAAAGCGACCGTGTCGGTGTCGCGGATCGCCTGCCCGAGCCGCTCCGAGATTTCGCGCAGCAGCCCCTCCAGCTGAATGTGCCCGAGCTCCTTGTGAACGTGCTCGGCGTGATCCAGCTCGACGACCAGGACCGAGAGCGCCCGGTGGTAGCGGACGGCCCGATTGGCCTCCTGGCCGATCAGCGCGTTGATGAATTGGGAGTTCCAGATCCCGGTCACGGGGTCGACGACCCCGAACAGCGGGCTCGAGGTTCGGTCCGACTGGCTGTGGCCGCAGCTTGGGCAGTACTGGGCCCCGTCCGGCAGCTCCGAGTTGCAGTACCAACAGGAGCCCACGGCGGGCATTCTACCCCCGGGGTCAGAATTTCCAGTCATGAGTGACCAGGGCGAGCTGTTCCAGCTTCCGGCCGTACCAGAGCCAGATGCGCCGCTGGCGACCCGGCTGCGGCCCAGGAGCTTCGACAACCTGGTCGGCCAGAAGCGGGTGGTGGAGGTCCTGAGGGGGCTGACCGCCTCCGGCCACCTTCCGAGCATCGTGCTGTGGGGGCCGCCGGGGAGCGGCAAGACCACCCTGGCTGGCCTGCTGGCGGCCGAGACCAAGGCCCGCCTGGTCGCCATGTCGGCGGTGACCGCCGGGGTCGCCGACCTCCGCAAGGTGGTGGCGGAGGCGCGTGTTCACCGGCGTGCCGGCCTCCGGACTGTGCTCTTCATCGACGAGATCCACCGCTTCAACAAAGCCCAGCAAGACGCCATCCTGCCGCACGTCGAGGACGGCACGGTCACGCTCATCGGCGCCACCACCGAGAACCCGTCGTTCGAGGTGATTGCGCCCCTTTTGTCACGGAGCCGCGTGTTCCGGCTGGAGGCCCTGGAGCGCGAGGACCTCGAGAAGATCGTCGAACGTGGCGCCGTCGAGCTCGACGCCTCGATCAGCGCGGACGGCATGGACGCCCTGCTGGAAGGCGCGCGCGGAGACGCGCGCGTGGCGCTGAACGGCCTCGAGACCGCCGCCGCGCTGGCCGCCGGCGACCAGATCACGCTCGATCACGTCGAGCGAGCGCTCCAGGAAGGCCACCTCCTCTACGACCGAGCCGGCGACCAGCACTACGACATCGTCTCGGCTCTGATCAAGAGCGTTCGGGGCAGCGACCCCGACGCGGCCGTCTACTGGCTCGCGCGCATGCTCGAGGCCGGAGAGGATCCCCTCTTCGTGGCGCGCCGCCTGGTCATCTCCGCCGCGGAGGATATCGGTCTCGCCGACCCGCAGGCGCTGCAGGTGGCGATGGCTGCACAGCAAGCCGCGCATTTCGTGGGCATGCCGGAAGCGGTGCTGCCTCTGACGGAGGCGGCGCTCTATCTCGCGCTCGCTCCCAAGTCCAACTCAACGCTAACGTCGTACGGGGCCGCGCGCGAGCTAATCGCCCAGACCGGCAACGAGCCCGTGCCCCTCCATCTGCGCAACGCCGTCACGGGCTTGATGAAATCGATGGGCTACGGACGGGACTACAAATACGCACATGACTACGAGGGCGGCGTCGCGAACCAGGTCCATATGCCCGAGAAGCTGAAGGGCCGCAAGGTGTACAAGCCAGGGCCACGGGACAAGAAAACTTAGACTGTCCAATTCGTGGCCGACGCCCTCGTCATCTTCAAGCCCGATGCCAGCTACCGGCTAGCCGCGCGCGCCGGCATCTGGGGCTGGCTGTCGTCCGAGCGGGAGTGGAAGATCGAGTCGCTGGCGTGGTTCCAGCCACCTGCCATTCTCATCGAGAGTCACTACGACTTTCTGAAGGGCAGGCCATTCTTCGGCTGGCTGGTCGACTTCATGACCGCGCTCCCGATGCTGGTCGGCCGGGTCAGCGCGTCGGCCGAAGTCCTCGAACGGATGCGCCACGACCTCGGCGAGACGCGCATCCAGCAATCGCGGCCCGGCTCGCTTCGGGAGCGATATGGAATCTTCGGCGGTGTCAACTGCCTGCACCTTTCGGATGCACCGGAGACCGGCGCGTCAGAGGTGGCGAGATGGGCGAAGTTCGTTCAGCTGGACAAGATCGACGCCGACCTCGATGTCGATGCCGGCAAGCCCGACCACACCTATCACCTGCGCTCCCTGGCCACGCAGGTGGCGGGCGGCATCCACGTGGACCTGGCGTCGCAGATGATCCGCGAGCTGCTGGCCGAGGAATCGGCGGTGGAGGGCCCGCAGCTCGAGGCCCTCTGGCGGATCATTCTGGGAGCGTTGGCTTAGTCTCGGCAGCTCGTTCGACCGCTTTCACGTGCACCGTCACGGCCTTATTGAAGAGCTCTGCGTTCGGCACCACCATCAGGTCGCCCGCGTCGGTTCTCAGCAACGTCACCCTCAGCCTCACGTCTGTCACCGTGCCCGAGCCGACGCCTTCCAGAGTGATCCGATCTCCGATCCTGAAGTGGCGCTCGAGCAGGACGTAGTAACCGGACACGTAGTCCTTGAGCAGATCCTGAACGCCGAAGCTCGCGACGATCGTGGCGAGCAGAATGCCCGCTAGGGTCAGGTTCTGGCTCCGGAACGCGAAGCCGATCGCGAAAGAAATCCCGAGGCCAATGAGGAAGAAGGTCACGACGCGCCCGCCGACTTGGACCATGTCGGAGCGCACGTTTCGGCGCTTCAGCGCCCCGACTACAACTGTCGAGACTACGCGCGAGCCGACGACGAAAACCAGGAAAACGATTACGCCAACGACGATGTATTCGAGGTCCGTATCGGTCAGACCGGGAACCACCGCCAGCGGCGGCAGCGTCACCTCTTTTTCTCGGTTGCTTCCTCCGCGGCAGGAGTCTGGCCCTCGCCCGCGGCCTCGCCCTCAGCGGCGATCTCGCCTTCGGCAGGAACAACGGCCTCGGCGGCGGGGATCTCCTCCTCGACCTTGAGCTCGCGCTTGTGGACGATCTTGACCACCAGCTCGTCCGCGTCGATGAGCACGGTCACGCCCTTGGGCACGCTGATCTCAGACACGCGGACCTCGGAATCGATCTCCTCCAGCGGAGTCAGGTCGACCTCGAAGGCCTCGGGGATGTCGGTTGGCAAGCACTCCACACGAAGGGCGTGGATGGGCTGAAGGATGTCCGCGTCGCCGCGCTTGACCGCGGCAGACTCGCCTGTGAGGTGCACCGGGACCTCGACCGTGATCTTCTCCTCCAGGCTGACCGCGTAGAAGTCGACATGGATGGGCCCGAGGCGCCGCGGGTGGGTCTGGATCTCGCGAACCAGCACCTTCTCGGTGCGACCGCTGTCCACCTGCAGGTCCACCAAGTGGGTCCGCCCCGACTTCAGGAAGACTTTCTGGAACTCGAGGCGGTCCAGTACGAGTGCGGTGGGCTTGGTGTTATGGCCGTAGACGACGGCCGCCAGCTTGCCCTGGCGGTGCAGGCGCCGGGTTCGCTTGCCGAGAAGTTCGCGGGTGGAGGCGTTCAGTTGCATGGTTGAGCCTCGGGATGGAGGAACCCCGGCATTCTACCGCAACCATGAGAGGCCGATTCCAGAAGGGTTCGTTCTGCGGCTTAGGGCGAAGGGCTCGGGAAGGCGTTTTGCAGGGTTGCGAAGGACAGACCGATGATCAGGATGAGGACCCCAACTATCAGGGAGAGCCCAATCGCGATGAAGCCGGTGATGAGTCCGGCCAGCGCCTTGCCGCTGCCGCCCAAAGTGCCCTGAGACTGCGAGATCCGGCCGCGAGCCCGGAATCCGAGCACGACGGCCACGATCCCCAGCGGAAACGCCACGATCTCGAGGAAGCCGCAGAAGCACCCGATCGGCGCGAGGACGACCGCGATGATCCCGAGGATCATCGAGGGCGTGGCTCCGGGCGCCTCCATGGGCATCCCACCCGGAACCATGGGGTACGGCTGCGGCTGCATGCCCGGCGGGGGGGGTGGCGGCTGCATCCCCGGTGGCGGTGGAGGCGGCTGCATGGGTGGCTGGCCCGGCGGCGGAGGCGGCGGGGGCGGGGACCCGGGCGGCGGCGAAAAGCTCATGCGCGGATGTTAATGGGTGGCTTGCAAATTACAAGTGAAATCTCGCCTTCGGTCGCCAACGCAACCGAGGCTGCGATTAGCCGCTACTCAGCGAGCCCCGTCGGGGAACCGCTTGCGGAGCCAATCGACGATGCCTTGGAGGGGTGTGCCAGGCGTGAACAGCTCGGCCACGCCCTTCTGTTTGAGGGCGGCGATGTCGTCGTCAGGGATGATGCCGCCGCCAAAAACGATGATGTCGGTCGCCTTGCGGCGCTTCAGCTCCTGGACGACCGCGGGAAAGAGGGTCATGTGAGCACCGGAGTGGATGGACAGGCCGATGACCTGCGCGTCTTCCTGCAGCGCGGCGTCGACGACCATCTCCGGCGTCTGGCGCAGCCCTGTGTAGATGACCTCATAGCCGGCATCCCGCAGCGCGCGGGCGACCACTTTCACGCCGCGGTCGTGGCCGTCGAGGCCGACTTTCGCCAGTACGATCCGAACCGGCCGGACCGCTGTGGGAGTCGGCATCAGATGACGGCTCGTTCCGTGTATGTGCCGAACACCTCGACCATGGTGTTCATGATCTCGCCCTCGGTCGCGTAAGCCCGCACCGCCTCGAGGATGTACGGCATCAGGTTGTCCGTGCCGGTCGCGGCCTTCCGCAACTGCGTGAGAGCCGCCGAGCAGCGGCTCTGGTCGCGCTTCTTGCGTACCTCGCGCACCCGCGCGACCTGCTCGCTCTCGAGCTTCGGGTCGATGCGCAGGATCTCGATGGGCTCTTCCCCGTCGACCTTGAACTCATTGACGCCGACCACGAGCCTTCGCTTCTGCTCCAGCTCCTGCTGGTAACGGAACGCCGAGTCGGCGATCTCCTTCTGGAAGAAGCCCGCTTCGATGGCCGGAATGACGCCGCCGAGCTCCTCGATGCGCTTGAAATAGTCCTCGGCCTGGCGCTCCATCTCGTCCGTCAGCGCCTCCACGAAGTAGCTGCCGCCGAGCGGATCGACCGTATTGGCGACGCCCGTCTCGTATGCGAGCAGCTGCTGCGTGCGCAGCGCCAGCCGTGCCGCCTTGTCGGTGGGCAGGGCGAAGACCTCGTCCATAGCGTTGGTGTGCAGCGATTGCGTCCCGCCCATGACTGCGGCCAGCGCTTCGATGGCGGTGCGCGCGATGTTGAGCTCCGGCTGCTGTGCGGTCAGCGAAACGCCCGCGGTCTGGGTATGGAACCGGAGCTTCCACGAGCGGTCGTCCTGGGCGCCGTAACGTTCGCGCATCCATCGCGCCCAGATGCGGCGGGCGGCGCGGAACTTGGCGATCTCCTCGAAGAAATCGATGTGCGCATCGAAGAAGAACGAAAGCCGCGACGCGAAGTCGTCGATGCGCATGCCGCGCTCGATACACGCGTCGACATAGGCCATGCCATCGGCGAGCGTGAAGGCCAGCTCCTGCGCCGCGGTCGAGCCTGCCTCGCGGATGTGGTAGCCGGAGATGGAGATCGTGTTCCACTTCGGCACCTCTTTCGCGCAGTACTCGATCGAGTCGACGACGAGCCTCATCGACGGCGCCGGCGGAAAGATGAACTCCTTCTGCGCGATGAACTCTTTGAGGATGTCGTTCTGCAGAGTGCCTCCAAGCGCGGTCGCCGGCACTCCCTGCTTCTCCGCCACCGCGATGTACATGCACAGAAGGATCGCCGCGGGCGAGTTGATCGTCATCGAGGTCGTGATGTCCCCGAGCGGGATGCCCTCGAACAGTGTCTCCATGTCGGCGAGCGAGTCGATGGCCACGCCGCAGTGACCGATCTCGCCGCGGCTGGTCGGGGCGTCCGAATCCTGCCCCATCAGGGTGGGCATGTCAAAAGCGACGGACAGGCCCGTCTGGCCGCTCGCGAGGAGGTACTTGTAGCGGCGGTTGGTCTCCGCGGCCGTCGCAAAGCCGGAGAACTGCCGCATCGTCCACAGGCGGCCTCGGTAGCCGCTGGGGTGGATGCCGCGCGTGTACGGGAACTGGCCCGGAAGCTCCTCCTCACGCCGGGGCAGGTCGCTGGAGGTATAAAGGGGCTGGAGCGGGACTCCCGAGATGGTCGACGTCTCGATGCCGTCGTCGCGCGCCGGCGCCGACTCGTAGTCCTCCTTCCATGCCTGCTTGGGGTCGCGCGCTCGGACTTTCACTGAACTGATTATCGCTTTCGGTCCAGGATCTCCTCGGCTGTTCCGTACGGAGTGCCTTCAGCCACCAGACGCTTGGCCAGGGTCGGATCCTCGGCCAGCGCCCGCCGCACCCGGTCGCGAGCAATTTCCGCCGCCACCTCGGCGGTCTCATCCTCGAGCCGTTGCCGCTCGAGCTCTTGGTCGCGCCCACTCGACTCCAGGTGCCGGCGGTGGGCGAGAATCGCCTCCCAGAGCTTGTCGATGCCTTCCTGCCGGGCGGCCGAGGTCGCGATGATGGGTGGCTTCCATTGCTTGGGAGCTCCCGGGATGTTGGACAGGCTCAGCATTCCTCGGAGCTCGGTCACCGCGCGGTTGGAGCCTTCGAGGTCGGCCTTGTTGACCACGAAGATGTCGGCGATCTCGAGGATGCCCGCCTTGATCATCTGCACGCCGTCGCCGAGGTTCGGCGTCAAGACCACGACGGTCGTGTCGGCGACGGCGGCCACCTCCAGTTCCGACTGCCCGACCCCGACCGTCTCCAGGATCACCGGGTCGAAGCCGAAGGCGCCGAGCAGCCGGATCGTCTCGCGCGCGGCCAGGGACAGGCCGCCGAGATGCCCGCGCGCGCCCATGCTGCGGATGAAGACCTTGGGGTCGAGCGCGTGACGCTGCATGCGAATGCGATCGCCGAGGATCGCGCCGCCGCTGAACGGCGAATTGGGGTCCGTGGCGACCACCGCCACGGAGCGATCGAGCTTCCGCAAGAGCGTGACGAGCACGTCGACCAGAGTCGATTTACCGGTGCCGGGCGCGCCCGTGAAACCGACTACATAGGCTTGGGCCCGGTCCTTCAACGCCTGCTGGAGGGCCCTCGCCGATGGATCGCGTTTCTCAACGAGGCTGATCGCACGGGCGAGGGCGCGGACGTCGCCGGAGCGGAAGCGCTCGGCCAGTGTCTCGACTGGCTCGCTCAGCTCACCGGCCCACCCAGCGTCGCCCGAAGTTGCGTCCCAGTACCACGACCAACCCGTAGGTCTGCTGGCCGCTGGCGGGAGCTGGGCTCGTCGGCGTCGCGACGACGGGCGTGGCGCCGAAGTAGCTCGCCAGCCACTTGGCCGTCAGAGGAAACTTCCCGTTCGAATAATCCACGATCTCCGTCTCCAGCAAAGCGGGGTGCCCGACCGGATCGGCAAGCTGCAGGCCGGTGGGGTCGAACATCGTCGTGAGGCGGCTCTCGAGGCCAGGGAAGTTGTCGGCGCCGCCGTCGATCTGGACTGGCGCCTTCTCAGCCAGCACGGCCGGATCGATAAGGACCGATGAGATGTATTGGTGGATCATCGTGAAGCTGGGGTCGTCCGCGCAGAGCTGCGAGACGTAAGGTCCCATGCCGCAGTTGAAGTTGTCCAGCAGGTTGCCCTCGGTGGCCGGCGCCGGTGCGGTCAGGGCCACCCGGATGATCGAGGTGTCGGGAAGGTTCTTGCCCCAGTCGTAGATCGCCCTCATGTCGGACAGCGACATGTCGGTGGTGATGTAGTTCTGAAGCGAACTCAGGAGCTGCGGCGCCTTCGAGAAGCCGTTGACCGTTGTCGCCTTCTTCTTGATCGCCTCCATGATGTCCTGCTGGCGGCGGGCACGCCCGAAGTCCGATGACTGCTCGGCCTGGATGGCGTGGCGTGAGCGAGCGATTTCGAGCGCCTGTTCGCCATTGAGGTGCTGGCAGCCGGCTTTGAAGTGGATCGGACGGTATCCGTTCGAGTAGTCGGGGTAGTCGATATCGTCCAGGTTCGTCGAAAGGCACACATCGACGCCGCCCAGCGCATCGACCATGCTTCGGAAGGCCACGAAGTCGACCGCGATGTAGCGATCAAAGGTCTGCCCGGTCACTTTCCCGACTACGCTCTCGGCCGCGTGGCCGCCGCCATCCCGACCCTGATACTGCGATGCCACGCAACAGATGATGTCGACGTAAGGAACCTCGTAGGCCGCGTTGATCTTGTTGACCCATGTGCGGCTTGGATTCGTCTGCAGGTTCATGCCGACGACAAGGTCTCGGGGGATCGAAACCATTGAAACGCGGCTGCTGGCCGGATCAATCGTGACCGCCATGATGGAGTCGGTCAGGTAGGGTGCGTCGTTCTCATATCCGCCCATCCCCAACAGAAGGATGTTGACCTGCTGTCCGTGCTTCAGCTTGTAGGCGATTGTGCCCGGTGCGGGCTCGACAGCCTGCACCACCTCGCCGATAGGGTTGATGTGCCGCCCGGTCGTGGCCGTGACGAAATCGTCGATGCGCTTATACGTGAGGGTCGCGGTGACGATCACGACGACCAATAGGAGCGCGCCAACGACCGCCGGGACCGACCGGGTCAAGCGGTAGGAGACGTTGTAGCGGGATCGCCTGGCCCTGGGCCTGGCCCTTTGCATAGGCACGGGGATTCTACTCTGCAAGACTCTGGGGTGGAACGCCGACGGCCGCGGCGCGGTTACGCCCGAATCGACTCGACCCTGTTCGTCAGGGGCTCGTGGTGTGGGTGGTTGAGATCCAGTAGAAGAACCAGATCACGCTGATCGCAAACGCCGCGACGCCAAGAATCAAACCGGCCAGCGCCAGACCTCCACCTGCCAACGTGCCGCCGCTCGAAGCGATTCGCTGGCGCGATATGAAGCCCATGATCGCCGCCACCGGACCGAGGATGACCCCCAGGCAGATGACGAAACAGACGATCCCGACAATGCCGCAGATCAGCGATGCGATCGCCAATCCATCTGTGCGAGGCCCTGCATACGCCATCGCGCCGGGCATGTATCCCATCGGTGCCGGAGGCACGTAGCCGCCACCCGGC